>JAJSZR010000104.1 GCA_030262715.1 Deltaproteobacteria bacterium | reverse complement strand
TTGACACTACATCACCGTCGGCCAACGCAACCTATTGAAATATAAGGGGGCACTATTCAATAATGATAGCATTTACCCCCTAAAATCGAAAAAAAGCACGAAGTTGGGTTATGACCGTTTGAAGCACTTATGGATTCGACATGCATCAGGAGTCTCTCAAAACCCTCTCTGTTGTTTTCAAACACCAGGCGCTTCAGGAGAGTCTTTCCTGTGGCCGTACCAAGAAAGGCATTGTGCTTCTGTTTGGCCACGTCGATTCCAATAATGAGATGCTCCCCAGAACCCCTAATCTCTTTCTTCAATTGACGAAACTGCTCAAGCCTGATAATTTCTCTGTCATTCATAGTGAAGCCTCCTGTTTGAGATTTTATTTGGTTGGTACCTATATATATCTTAACAGGAGGTTTCTTTTTTGGTAGTCTATTTCTTTTATATAGATATGATATGCTTTTGAGGTATATTCTCTATTTGATTTAATATATAACGCTGTTTCTGAGTGAACTTAAAGATCTTTTTCCCTTCAATCCCATAGATTACGAAGAAATTCAAAGTGAAGTGTGCCAGGGGCCTGCCCGCCATCGCGAGGCTCCGGCGAGGCGGGCGGGCATACAGTCCTGGGTGCCTAATATTAAAATTCTTATGCCCAATTATTCCACCTTGTCAACTTTATTCAGAAATACCGTCCAAGGCCACACGCTCCAGGCCATAATACAAACCTAAATCAAGCGTTAGCTCCAAGCATTACCCAAAAACCCATCTTTACACATAACAACCAGAAAAACATTATCTCCAGCTTTAGAGATCAAAGCCTTGTTACTTGTAGGCTATATTGAGTTCTATTGATACTGATTTTAGTTTTTTGTCAGATGTCCATAATGGCATTTCTGACAACAGTGCTGAAGCCAAGAGATGTATATCAACAAAACCGATTCCTTTGCCCATTAATCTATTTTGGTCGATAAAATAAAGGAATTCATCTAGGTCTATCACTGGAGCCACTGGAAGGGTTTGAATTAACGACAGGAATTCATTTCGATTCTTGATATTACCACAGGCCAATTCCCCAACTATGAAAGGGTGGCATGCCACCTTTGTATCCAGGAGCAATTTCTCAAGGTGGTGGCTACCTTCCCGTAAATGGTCAACCCAAATAGAGGTATCAACCATAACCATGGCTACTATACCGATGGTCTCCGGCGGGGAATTGGCTGGAGATCTTTTTCTGTTCCACCCAGTTTTGCGAGTCTTTTACTGCTCTCGCGGGCAATCAGTGCCTCCAATCCGAGTCGAACCAAGGAAGTCTTTTCCTTAACTCCCGTCAAATATGACGCCTTATTTAGTATTTCATCATCTATGTTCAATGTTGTTCTCATATGCATTCATATGCCTTATTTATACATAAATGTCAATTGAGAAATCTTTGACAAGAAATTGATAAAAAACAAAATATTCCCCTTCAATCCCAGACCCCATTACGAAGACATTTAGAGTGAAGTGTGCCAGAGGCCTGCCCGCCATCGCGAGGCTCCGGCGAGGCGGGCGGGCATACAGTCTGGTTTGGCTGTCATAAAAATACCGTAACCGGTCAAAGGTTCAGTGGTTCCCGGTTCAAGGGTTCAGTTGGTTTTGACCTCAGGCTTTTTGCCGATATTCCGAGAATACGGCGGCGCAAAAACAACCCTGAACGGTGAACTTTGAACCTGTGAACTGTCCAAAATTACCTTATGCCCAATTATTCCACCTGAAGGCAATAAAGCCGGCAAATTTTCAACATGCATCAGCCCAGTTATGAAAAGGATTTGGCCCAATCGGGTAGCCGGAGGTTTTTCTCCCCCGGCCCCCACCCCGCTTGCGGGTCCGCACGGTGCGGTTCCCGGTAAATTTTAAAAGGCATTTTCAAATATCTCTCAGGGCTGGCTACAAGCTAAGCGCCGGCTGAATTAGCTTTGCCGTTCGGCTTCATTGCCATGTCGAGCCCGCTTGGCTTCTCCCTACTTACACAGGTTCGGCCCTTCACCATGTCCCGGGCATTACCCCAGGCATTGGGCTAGTATGGCCTTCAGTCTTCGCTCTTCGAGCTATGCCCTGATAGGCTGCTGACTTCCTTGGCCCCCCATAGCCGCAGGGCAACGGCGGCTGCCTTCTCACATTACAGGTTGCCCTGCATGACGCTGGCCCTGCTTCATTATCTGCTTTTCTTAGTTTCGTATCTCATCTTCCGGCAAAAGCTCTTCCAGAAGATGCCGGGACCTTTGGATACCGGTTGCCCCTTCCGGTAATTTCACCAGAAAAGCTACATCCCGCATGGCAGACAGGTCTCCCTGCGAATCTGAGGGACGGAGTTAGTTTAACAGTTTAACATCATTCTCTTTTGCAAATTTTCCGGCTCGCTTGATGGCCTGCGAGACTGAAGGCCGGGATATACCGAAATACCGGGCCAATTCCTTCCCGTTGATGCCAAGTTGGTAGTACCCCAAATAACAAAGGTTATGGTAGGCTGAGTTTGAAAGTATAACGGCAACTGAAGCTGGGATGGAACTCACGGATGCTGCTTTAAAAATTGACGCTGCCGGAAAATGGCAACACTTTCAAAAGGACTTTTTCTACAGACTCGTTGGCCTTGACAGGGAATAAGAATGGTGTATAATACCAATGTATACAGTATTGGAGGTATGGTATGGTACGAACACAGATATATCTGACAGAGCGCCAACGTGACGAACTGGCTGCTATCGCCAAGACCGCGGGGAAGAAACAGAGCGAGCTCATTCGAGAGGCTGTCGATCACCTCATCGATCAAGCGGGTTGCGGTCGACGGAAGGCGGTATTGCGCGAGGCTGCCGGAATCTGGAAGGACCGTACGGATCTTCCTGACTTAATGGCAATGCGGGCCGAATGGGACAGGAACTGATCATGGCGAGGTCAATCCTTCTCGACACAGATGTTCTTGTTGATTTTTTCCGCGGCCACAGCAAAGCGGTGGCCTTCGTCAACGCCCACTCTGCTCGGATCATCCTGTCATCCATCGTCGTTGCGGAGTTATACGCTGGAGTGAAGGGAGACGCAGAACAAGCTATTCTGGAGAACTTCATCTCCCTCTTCCGTGTTGTCCCTGTAAGTGCCGAGATCGCGAAGGCTGGAGGGCTCTACAAGCGCGATTACGGCAAGTCACATGGCGTCGGACTTGCAGACGCCATCTTGGCTGCTACCGCCGAAGCCGAGAATGCGGAGCTGAAGACCCTCAACACCAAGCACTACCCTATGTTGAAGGGCCTCAGACCAGCCTACAAAAAGTAGAAGGCTAACAAGACACGCCAGCGGGCGCGGACAAACCGCGCCGCATATCGGGGCTGCGGATTGATACGCAGCCCCGATATACCCCATTAAAATTATGCCTTATACCGTCTCAGAATCATTCGACAAGTTTTACAGTAATATAAATTTATCCGTGAAAATTGCGGACGTAATGGACTAGCTTGACTTACTCTTTCGTTCTCCTTGTAATTGCTTTGGAAGATAGCAGATATAGAAACTCCGACCTGTCGGGCTACTTCTGCCAAGGGAATTATATAATCTTGTATCAATTGATATAATTGTACTATGAAAAAAAGCGTTCGTAATGATCGTGGCTGCCAATCCAAAATCACGTGATTGTATCATTATCAAAAATGCCGATAGCACGATAGCCGCGTGTTATTCTTACCGACCAAATATCTTCCTCGTGGTTGATACATACAGTAATAGGGGACATCCTATGTTCCTTAACGTCAATTCCCCCGCAGCTTGCTGCGACAGAAAAGATAAAACACTTATTTTGATACCCCGCGGCTTGCCGCGGGGTAGTTCATCTGAAGAATTGCAACAGATCCATCGCAGCCATCGGACCAAAGACGGAGTTTTGCAAGAGGCTCTCCCTCACAGACTACAGCCAGAGCCACTGGCCAGACACCTACCCTGGAAGAGCTTTTTCTTTACCCAGCGGATGCCATATTTGAGCAAGGCCTTTTCGTCATTGGAGATGGCCTCTATCACCTCCTTAGACTCCATGTAACGCTCAAGGTTAGGGCCTTCCAGGAAATATTGACGGAACCTGTCTATATCATAACATCCCATGTGAAAGATATCTATTTGATCTGCATTAAGATTAGCTATGCCTGACACTGTCTTGGCCTGAAGTATCTCTCCAAAGATGTCATTCATTTCATTATATTGCTCAAGACCTTCATTTTCCTTCCAGCTCCTGACGGTCCATTCCTTTCCGTCCTGAAAACCCTCACAGCCCGGTTCCCTGACAATATAATAGAACTCCTCCACTCCCTCCCTGTCTTGGCTTCGACAGGCCATTCTGGCAAGGGGATAAGTTCGGCATGCACCGGGCCGGTCTTTATAAACCCTACAGCCTTTTCCCTCTTCCAGAAACGGACATTTTAAATAAGGGTCTTCCATCTTGACCAACACTACAGGAAGCCCTGAATTCTGTCCGACGTATATGCTTGTATAACATTTGAGAAAGTCCCTGGACTTCATACCTAAGTGATTCTTGAGCCTTAATATGTCATAAGGCATGAGGATCAGGCTTAAATCATAACAGCAGGATGTAAAACAGCTCTTATCCGGCGTACAGGAAAAACAAAAGGTGTCGTCATCTTTTAACTGTCTGGATTTGTCAATATAAGCTTCAGGTCCTTGAGACATGAATTGAGTCTCCCATAAGGTAATATTTTTAATTTTGCTGAAAATACTCCATTTCCCGCGTCATTTCAATTTTTTCGTCCATGTGACTCCAATGGCCCTCTCAAAACAATCTATTACTATTTCCTGTTCCTCTGGTGTGATGAAGGCGTGCATGGGAAGGGACAGCACTTCCTCTGCGGCCCTTTCTGCATGGGGAAAGGAGCCTGGTCCAAGTCCCAGGCCTTTAAAGGCTGGTTGAAGATGGACCGGATTCGGGTAATGTATGGCAAAGGGAATGCCCTCCTGTTTGAGAAAGCCAGCCACCTGGTCCCTCAATCCCCCAGGGATTCTTATAGTGTACTGGGCGTATACACTTGTCCTTTCCGGCATTATTTCAGGAGTCTGTATTTCCGGTATTTTCCGGTTAATCAGTTCTGAATAATGGATTGCAGCTTCCTGCCTGGCCTTGATTTCATCATCAAAGTGAGCAAATTTGGCCAGGACTATTGCTGCCTGGATGCTATCCAGCCTGGCATTAAGTCCTATTTCTTCGTGCTGGTATCTGGCCTTCTGCCCATGGACCCTGAGGCACCTTATCATATCTGCCTTCTCCGGGTCGTCAGTAAAAACCATACCACCATCCCCATATGCTCCAAGGGGCTTTGAAGGGAAAAAAGAAGTGACACCTATGTCGCTGAGGCCGCAGGACAGCCGGTCTTTGTATCTTGCCCCAAAGGACTGGCAGGCATCCTCGATCACAACCAGGCCAAACTCTGATGCAATTTCATTGATCTCGTCCATATCAGGGCACTGGCCATAAAGGCTCACAGGGAGGATACCCCTCATCCTGGCCCCGGCCTTCTGCCTTGCAGCCAGGGTGTCCCGTATCTCGCTCGTGTCAAGGTTGAAGCTTTTAGGGTTTATATCTACGAATACGGGCTTTGCCTTCAGAAAGGCTATGACTTCCGCAGTGGCTATAAACGTAAAAGGGGTGGTGATGACCTCTTCTCCGGGTTTTAAGTCCATGGCCATGAGGGCAAGGAGCAGCCCGTCCGTCCCTGAGCCTACCCCTATTGCGTGGCTTACCTTTACGTAATCTGCAAGAGCTGTCTCCAGGTCCTCTACCGGCTTGCCAAGTATGAACCGGCTCTCTTTAATTATCTCGTGGATGGCTGAGTCTATTTCCTGTCTGTAGTTTTGATACTGCCTGCCTAAATCTACGAATTTCATGTTTGATTCCTCTGAAAATACCCCGTCTGCTGCGTTGCTTCGATTTCCTCGTCACTGCGGCGTACGCTAAGTACGCCTCGATCCTTCAAAATCTCGCGCCTTACATCCGGGGCATTTTGAGCGGAATCATTTATCAGCACTTTTTTCAGTATATTCATGTCTTTATCCTTTCGTAAGCGTTTACAGGGTGCTGCAGATGCGAGGCGGAGGGTATGCAGACGTACTCCCTGTACTTCAAGTGCTCGACAACAAAGCAGATGCGGTGCCCTGTGAACGCTTACATCCTTTCAAGCGCTCTGCCGATGGCTTGGGCGGCAATTTCTATATCCGATTCGGTAGTCCCCCGGCCCAGCGACAGACGAAGGGTCCCCATGGCTACTTCCGGGGAGACTCCCATGGCAGCAAGGACATGGGAGACCTTAATCGCCCTGTCGTGGCAGGCCGCACCGGTAGAGGCCAAAATCTCCGGGGCCTGGGCCAGGATCTCCGCTCCATTCTTGCCGATAAAACTTACACTCAGTGTGTTGGAAAGTGTATTCTCAGGATCACCATGCCTGATTATGGGATGGCCCAGTTTGGATAGTTCTGCATAGAGCTTTTCCCTGAGACCTGTTTGCCTTTCTGCCTCGGTCTCAATATCCCGGGCAACAAAATCACAAGCAGCTCCCAGTCCTACTGCCAGGGGAACCGGTTCAGTGCCGGGCCGAAGGCCCTGCTCCTGGCCTGCGCCGAACATGAGCTGACCAAAGGGTGCCCCTTTCCTGCAATAGAGGGCGCCTATTCCTTTTGGTGCATAGAGCTTGTGTCCTGCAATACTCAGGTAGTCTACTTCAAGAGATTTCACATTCACAGAGATCTTGCCCACAGCCTGGGCCGCGTCTGTGTGAACCAGAACACCATGCTCGCGGGCTAGTTGCGAAATCGCAGCTACCGGCTGAATGGTCCCGGTCTCATTATTTGCCAGCATCACTGAAACAAGCACTGTATCAGGACGCAAGGCCCTTTCAACTTCCAGGAGATCTATGACGCCTTGGCTGTTTACCTTTATAAAGGATACGTCCCACCCATGTTCAAGCAGATGCAGGCATGGGTTTATAAGGGATGGATGCTCTATACGGGTGGTGATGATGTGTCGCCCTTTGCCGGATATGGCCTGGCAGACACCCATTATGACGGTATTATTGGACTCCGTACCTCCGCTGGTAAAAAGGATTTCAGTCTGATCCGCGTTGAGTAGCGATGCCACTTGGGCCCTGGCGTATTCCAGAACCATCTTGGCCATTTGGCCGAATTTGTGTCCGCTGCTGGGATTGCCCCATTTATATTTTAAGGCAGAGTTTACCTCCTCCTGCACCGGCTTTGCAACAGGTGTGGTCGCGTTGTAATCAAGATATATTTCGGACATTCCTGGGGAAAAAATTTCTTTTTTTGTCATGGCTTTGTAATTTTTCTGTTATTAATTCATTTTCAGGATCTCGGATGGTAAAGTCGCTGAAGAAGTAGCCAACTATAACAGAGCGTTTTCAGGTCAACAATACGCTGAAGTGATTGAATATGCGTATTTTATCACTGGACGGCCCCCGTGATAATACGAATGAGCAAGTATGGCAAAAACAATGATCGAATTCCCAAATCACCAAATCACCAAATTTCCCCTCGTGGCCCTTGTTGGTCCGACTGGTGTGGGAAAGACGGCCCTGTCTCTTCGCCTCGCAAAAGAGATATGCGCTGAGATCATAAGTGTGGATTCAGTGCAGGTGTTCAGGGGACTTGATATCGGGACTGCCAAGCCCAGCCTTGAGGAACAACAGCAGGTCCCCCATCACCTGATTGACGTCGCAGATCCTGATGAACCCTTTGACGTAGCTGACTTTGTATATAAGGCACTGGGCATCATCAAGTCGATAACATCAAGAGGAATGGTGCCCTTGCTGGTTGGGGGTAGCGGACTTTATCTGAGATCCCTCCTTGAGGGATTGGCCCCATGTCCGGGACATAATCCCATGGTGAGGGAAATGTTGCGTAAAATTTTGTCGAATCAGGGGAAAAGGGCCCTGTATGACCTCCTCGCCGGCGCAGACCCGGAAGCAGCGAGCAGGCTCCATCCAAATGATACATTCAGAATAATAAGAGCGCTTGAGGTGTATCATCAGACCGGTGAGCCTATGTCGATGTGGCATAGGAGGCATAAAAGTACTTCAGGACAGAGACTGCCCTGCACAAAGATAGGATTGGTGAGGCCCAGGAAAGAACTCTATGAGCGGATTAACTCGCGGGTTGACCATATGCTGGATGCCGGGCTTTTAGAGGAAGTGAAGTTCTTGTTGAAAAAAGGGTATTCACACCATCTTAAACCCTTGCAGTCCCTTGGATATCGGCATATTATCCCTTTTCTCAAAGGTAAAGTGTCCTTTGATGAGGCTGTAAGTCAATTGAGAAGGGATACCCGCCACTATGCAAAGCGCCAGCTCACTTGGTTCCGGGCCGATCCTGAGATCAGATGGTATCATCCTGAAGCCCTGATGGATGTTTACAGGGTCTGGCAAAAAATTGGATGATTGAAAGATCTGAGAATTGAATATACCTAATTTACTGACACTCATACGCATTATACTTACGCCGCTGCTGGTGATATTGCTGATCAACAGTGAGTTCGTGGAAGCCTTGATTGTTTTCACTATAGCCGGAATAACCGACGGCCTGGACGGACTGATAGCTCGATACATGAGACAGAAGACCCGCATTGGCGCCATTTTGGACCCTATTGCAGACAAACTCCTTCTCACATCAGCTTATGTAACCCTTGCAGTCATAAAGTTACTGCCAGCTTGGCTGGCAGTAACTGTGATTAGCCGGGATGTGATAATCGTGTTTGGTGTCCTGATAATATTCCTGTTTCAGGGTGGAGTGGAAATCCGCCCGTCTGTGCTCGGCAAGATTACTACCGTGGCCCAATTGGGGACTATTTTTATGGTCCTCGTAAATCATGATCTGGGATTGTTTAGTAGGATTTTACCTTTTCTTTATATGGCTACTGCCCTGATCACTGTTATTTCCGGACTCCATTACATGTATCTTGGAACTCGATTCCTTGGCTCTGATGAAAATTGATTTAGATACAGCCATTTAATTCTGGTTTTTCG
>JAJSZR010000103.1 GCA_030262715.1 Deltaproteobacteria bacterium | reverse complement strand
TAAAGCATTTTCTAACAGTCTATCACTCAATATTGAATAATACACTGTTAACAGGATAACTCCATATGCTAAAAATACCCGAAGGGATAAATTCAAGTTTTGGCTCTTTCCTCTCCAAAAAAAATATACCTTTAGCATCCCACAATTACTATAAAAAATGGTTAAGATTTTACTTGGATTACTGCGATAAATATCGATTCTATTCCCTGAGTCCAAGTAGCCTTCCTAATTTCTTAAACAAACTCAAAGAAAAGAAACAGACAGGGGTACAGCAGAAACAGGCCTATGAAGCGATCAATCTTTTTTATGAATTGGTCGGTCAACAGCCTAATATTAAAAATGTTTTAGCTTCAATAGAACAACAAAAGCACGAAATCAAGGATATTGGATCAAATTTAAAACCCGAGATTCATGCAAATGACCCTTTTCAAAAACAGAACTCATGCGCATATAGCACAAAACAAGAGAGTAATAAAGGAGAAACTAATTGTAATTGGCAAAACATTTTCCTCGGATTAAACAATGAGATAAAGGTCAGGCACTATTCACCTAAGACCTTGAAGTCCTATATGCTTTGGGTCCGGAAATTTCAGTACTTTACTAAAAGCAAAAATCCCAAAGCCTTATCGGCTTCAGATGTAAAGGAATTTTTAACTTTCTTAGCGGTTAAACAAAAAGTCTCTGCTTCATCTCAGAATCAGGCCTTTAATTCTCTCTTGTTCATTTTTCGAAATATTCTAAAAAAGGACTTTGGAAAAATTGACGGCGTTGTCCGGGCCAAAAGAAAACCCTATATCCCCGTTGTCTTATCCAGAGAAGAAATAGACAACATCATCAAAAGGTTGCCATATCCTTATAGTCTCATGACAAAGCTGCTTTATGGTTGCGGTCTCCGTTTGTTTGAGTGCCTGAATCTTCGGGTCAATAATTTCAATTTTGATGCAGGCGTCTTAACGGTTCATGATGGGAAAGGGAAAAAAGACAGAACCTTGCCTCTACCAGAAACGCTTAAGCCGGAATTACAGTCCCATCTTGAACGGGTAAAAAAACTGCACCAAAAAGATCTGAAAGAAGGTTATTCCGGTGCTTTTATGATGAACCAACTGGAAAAAAAATACAAGAATGCCGGCAAGGAATTGGTTTGGCAGTGGTTTTTCCCTGCAAAGGCATTGACTTATCTTTCAGATACAGACGAATTCAGACGTTATCACCATCATGAGACTCACGTTCAAAGGGCAATTAAGAAAGCGGTCAATAAAGCTCAACTCACTAAACGGGCTTCCGCCCATACCTTCCGCCACAGTTTTGCAAGCCATTTGCTCCAGGCCAATTATGATATCCGTACAATTCAGGAGTTGCTCGGGCACAGCGATCTCAGAACTACAATGATCTATACCCACACGGTTCAGTCCATGACGGTCAAAAACGCGAAAAGCCCGCTGGATTTTTGATATATGTGCAAAATATCCTTTCATGCTAGCAGGGTTTAGCGTGAAAATACTTTTGAACGTAGCGCCCTTTGGGCGGACTTAGAAAATTTTGGACACAGATTTCACAGATTACACAGATTTTTATTTCACAAATGCGGCGGCATTTATGAAATGGAAGTATTATTTGAACAATATAGACCTAATCCATAGCCATCCGTGTAATCCGTGTAATCCGTGTCCAAAAATGGAAATTCCTATATTATTAAATTAGCCAAAGACACACAGACGTTTTACCCGCGCCAACATGGCAAAAAGTGGCTATCGGGTGGCGAAATGCCCCGGCCAAAAATGGTCAGGCTTCTTCAATCTGAGGTGATCTGACAACCTGAATTGAGCGATTAGCTGTTAGCCATTAGCGTTTAGCTTTGAAAAATCAAGGTATTACGTTAATTAGAAATAACACCCAATGAGTGAAAATTTATAATAGTAAAACATTCTGTAATCATTAAACTAATAGCTAACCGCTAAAGGCTAATTGCTCAGTTTAGTGACAAGGAAAACAATATGTCCTCTGAAAGTGAACTGCCAGCAAGGTGTCAGGACTGCGCGAAGTCATCAGGAGTAATCATACATCGCGAATGCAATATTTGTCAGGAAATGGAATTTAACGAGGGGATTTTGTGCGATTTGAACCGGGTCGTGCAGGATCAATCCAACTTCACGTGCCATGCCTTTCGGCCCATACTAACACTGGCAGGCACTTCAGTAAGCTCTGTCTCGAATGTATCCGCCGCCCCCAAGGGCCGTGCTCACAGGCAGTCCGACCTTCAACTGTTTTGTTCAGACAAAATGAAGTACAGACGAGCATTGGCCCTCCAAAAGCTTGACCGTGACCCAAACAATGTCTTCATGGAATTCAAATACCATTTTGTCTGGAATGTGATTCACAGAAAGCCAGCTTTTCGTGGCAGCAGTAAATACTTTGGTTTTGTTCAAGATACTTTCTTGAAATGTGGTGAACTGGTTGGAGGGTTTGCAAGCCTGCTCTGGCTGGCTCCGGACCACGTGCATATATATGTAGAGTCAGATGGAGAGAAATCCGTAGAGACGATCATCCAGGAAATTAAGGAATTTTCGGAAAATGTAATTGCAGAAAGATTCCCTGATGCAGGAGAAAGAGTTGCCGCAGGAATCGAGATTTGGGATGAAGCCTACTTCGCAGAGACCATGGGCTAGTATATGCACTTCAAATTGCATTTATGCCATAGGCGGTTGTTTTGAAAGATGAACATCGAACATCGAACATCGAACGTTCAACATCGAACGAAAAAACAAACACCAATACCGACGCGCAGCGCACCCGCCGTGCTCGCGCCCGTCGCGGCAGGGGCGCTTGCGCCGCGTGACATTCAATGGCTATTTCTGTTTCTTTTCAGCCGTTTTGATACTCATAACGAAAATCTTAATTAATTCCTCTGTTTCCTGTAAAATATCATCTAATAGTTCAGGTTTTTTAATTAGCAGCCTTTCTTCCAGGTCATAAGTTTGTTTCTTCATCTTTTCCCATTCAACGTTCGATGTTGGACGTTCGATGTTCGATGTTCATCTTTTTTCAGTCCCTTCTGGGCAAAAACAACCTAGCGCTTATACTATAGGAATTTCCATTTTTGGACACAGTACAATCACAGAAGCATTACCCTTATAGTCGGCGGTTCGCTGCCTCTCAATCCTTATTATGGTCGGGCAGCCGCTTTTTTCTCAATCGACCGGACAACATGCGAGTGTCACCGAATCATCAAGCAGGTTGAAACTCGGAAACCCGCAACACCTTTGCCTGCACCGATTCCATAATTGAATCCCGAATGAAGCGACTGGCCTCCAAAATCTCGATACCGATCATTTCGCCTTTGTCATTCAATTCAACGGTGATGTTGGGGCCAAGTTCGACGCTCCCTGCTTCGGGTTCGTCCGAAATTGCCAGGTGCAATACATCGTCTTTCTCAAAGTACATCATGCGTGTCTTACTCACTGATGAACCTCCCCGTCTTGAGCCGGAAGTTGATTTGTTGGCGTGTTGTGGCATGAATGGTTACCGGTTCAATGGCTGCCTTGATTTCATTTACTTCCAACATTGATGCGTCCTTTTTATTACAAAAATACCGGAAGGTCGAATATTCTTTATCCGACCTTGCAAAGCCGTTTGCTGTAAGGACAGGATCTGCAATAGCCAAAATCAGAAGGATCATGAGCAAAGGGAATTTCAGTATCCAATATCTCTTCAATAATAACCTTTAAGGCCGGAACATAGATTCCTTCTACAATTTTATCCCGGTTGTCACCTTGTTTGAACAAGATGGTTCGAAGAGTATTCAAATTGCTTGAGCCAGCAAGACCCCTCAGCCCGTACAGGGCGGCATTCATCCCGGACCATCCGGACCCGAGGCCATAGTGTTGGTCACACAAAAGCAAATACATGGGCATTTGGAAAGAGGCTATCTCCTGCTTAATTGTCTCTCTGTCTGAGACTTTTGAAGCAACTGTCGCTCTGGGCAACTTCATTTTACTGCCAGTCTTGTAATCTATAACCCAAACAAAACCCTCCTTGTCCTTTTCTACCCTGTCGAGCACTCCTTTTACCCTGACCTTGCGACCTCCCCCAAGGCTGAGGTCCATTTTGCAGGGGACCTCAAGGCCCATCAATAGATGACCCTGTACATGCTCTCTCTCCAGCCGCAGGAAATTTGAGAGGCGATAAAGCAGGACCTCCCTGAAGAGTCTCACACTACCGCTCCATTCCGCACTTGACCTAAAGATCCCCTCAAGTGCCACATCCGACTTTGTCACAAGGTTATTATCACAATCAGCATTGAATTGAATCTCCCTGTTCAGCCATGGCAGATAAAACTCCCTTAGTATGTCATGCACCAGGTTGCCCACCAAAAGGGGATCGATCTCATCTCTATCTATAGTCTCCGTGGCATCCAGTCCCAGGACATACTTTGCATAAAATCTGAAAGGGCACGAGAGATAGGTATCAAGGGCAGTTGCCGAAAAGGTGAATGCAGAGAGAAAATCAATGATTTGAGGGCTCTTCTTCACAGAGAAAGCAGAGGGAATCCTGGGCCTTGGGACCATAACCGGGCTGTGAATAGGCATTACATCCCGGCGGCCTGCACGCTTCTCAGCTTCCCATATAAGCTCCTCAATAAACCGGCTTTTTACCCGGCCCTTGTCTTCAGAAAAGAATAAGTGGATCTCCTTGGCCCCTGCCAAGAGCCTCTGAAAATGGTACCGGCTGATCTCAACTGCCTGTTTCTTGTCAGGAAGGCCAAGATGCCTCCGCAGATCTGGAGGCAATATAGGATCCGGCCTGC
Source organism: Deltaproteobacteria bacterium (assembly GCA_030262715.1). GTDB lineage: Bacteria > Desulfobacterota > Dissulfuribacteria > Dissulfuribacterales > UBA3076 > UBA3076. The sequence continues at coordinate 4,552 of JAJSZR010000103.1, read as the reverse complement.
TCTCAGGGGGAAGCACACCCTCGTTAACATCAAAAATCATCACGCGCTGAAACTTCAGGCACCTTGTCTCCAGGAAACCCAGTATCTGAAGGCCCTCTAAGGGGATCCCCTGGAATGGAATCCTGGTCTGCCGCACCAGGTGACCAAACAGCGAGTGAAGACCAGGGACTGAAGCAGTCTCCTTGGCAACAGGGCCGGCTTCAAGTTCATCCAGAAGCCCCACCATAGCCGTCATGAACTCACCGGTGAGTGGATAACCGGTAGCTGTCCCATACTCCACTGTCCACTCAAGCAGTCTCTTGAGGGCCGTAGCGAGTTCACCGACTTTCTTCAGTCCCTCAAAGGCCCTGAAACACATCTGATGAACATGAGACAAAAAATGAGAAGCGGGGAAATCCTTTTTATCCAGATGAGCGATTGCCTTTTCAAGCTCCTCAAGCCTCACAAAGCTCCTCTTTTCCCTGACCAGCCAAACTTCAAGAAAATGAACTACAGACCTAAGGGACGGATTGGTTGATTGGGTGATTGGTTGATTGGGTGATTGGGTGATTGGGTGATTGGAGGTTAATGGGCTGTGTAATCGAATATTCTTTATATATGGGTGCCTGAGTACAGCCAGGTAATGAGGAGCATAATATTTACCATCTATCCTTCCCTCCTGGGCCTTAAATACGGAGTCAAGCAGTTGGGCAAGTGCTGTCCGTTCAAGTGGATAACCCATGGATATGTTATACGGAACAGACGTATCTTCAAACAGCCGGCTCAGCACCGGGATAAGGGGCTCAGGCCTTGGAAGGACTATGGCCTCCTGATCCGGTGCAGGCCCTCTCTGGCCTTCTGGCTTACGAGAAAATACATCTTCAGCCATCTGTATCTGGGAATGGAGGTCAAAGCCCTGATGGAATAAAAAATTTGGTGATTGGTTGATTGGTTGATTGGTTGATTGGTTTGTCTGTGTGGGTCTGTGTGGGTCTGTGGCCAAAGATTCGGTGATTTCAATATCCCACGCGCCATGGCATACAGAACGCAGGCGCTCCAGGCGCTCCCACTTGGTATCACTTGTCTGCCATGGAGATGAGCCATCCTGGACTACTACTCTGGCAATACCAATCCTGGTCAGGACTGAAAAGACCTTCTCTTCGGCCCGGTTGAGTGCTGCAAAACCCGCAAGATATATTTGTGAAAAGGGCCATTCCAGCCCATCTATGTGTTCTGCTGCGATACGATATTTTTCGCCCCTGGACCAGAGAGAATTTCCGGCCAGTGCATCCAGCCATTTGCTGTAAAGTCCGGGCAAAATGGGCCAGAGCCCTCTTGCCTCCTCAGTAATGCCTGCATCAGCCAGTGCTGATGGCACGGCCTGTTTAATCCGGGCCGGGGGGACCATCTCTGTACCGAATTCATCAAAGAGATCAAGGAATTTCAGACCCCAGAAAAAAAAGCCCTCAAAACTGGATGTCATTGCAGGCAGTGACAAATATTCGCTATCTGCTCCCAGGCCCCTTGCAGTGGTGTAGACCAGGTGCAGTAATTCCACCTGGCCGGCATCTCTCCTGTCAGATCCACCGGGTGACCTGCCTGCCATATAGGCCATGAAGCTATCTATGTCGAAAATCCGGGGAGGATGAAAAGGACCGCCAATGAGCCTTCCGAGCTCTCTTCGCAGATAGAGGGCCGGGCGCCTGCCCGGAAAGACAACTGCTGTTCGGGACAGATCCCGTTCTTCCGGATCCCGGGCCAGTATATCCTCAGCCAGCCAGCCGATCAGGGAAGAATCAAGGGGCAGAGAGACATGTTGCTGCTGAAATTGGAAATTAGAAATTAGAAATTTGGCTTTCATGCTTTTGTACTGTTTCAGATGATCGCATTATCTTATACCTAAGTTGAGCAATTAGCTGTCAGCCATTAGCGTTTAGCTTTGAAAAAATCAAGACATTACACTGAACAACTTTCGTCTATAAGACGAGGGGTTCTATGTCGGGTTGATTAAAATCAACTGTTTTTGTCATGCCGGACTCGATCCGGCATCCAGAAGTCCCAAGAATCTTATTCCCTGGATTCCGGCTCTATGGCCGGAATGACAAGCCGCCTGGCGACAACGTAAAACTTGCTTCGCCTAAAGGCGAGGGATTTCAACCATCCCCGAGAGGGACACTAATTAGAAATAACACCCAACGGTTGAAAGTTTGTAACAGCAAAACATCCTGTAATCATTAAACTAATAGCTAACCGCTAAAGGCTAATCGCTCAATTTATCTTATAGCCCACGGTGTTCTGAACCTTTTTCCAATTTCCAATTTCCAATTTCAAAATCAATCACCAAATTCCCTAAATTTCCTCCGCCGATTCCTGGTCAAGATAAAGGATAATACCTCTGGTTTCATGGTCCGGGTAAAGTTGAGAAAGTAAATCCAGATATTGAGATACCTGTCTTTTGTCCTTTGCTCTTGCCATGCTACCTGTCTTGTACTCGCCAACCCATAATATATTTTGGCCCTTAACCAACCGGTCCAGCCTGAAGAGCTCACCTGACTTGTCAGCCACTTCTTTTTCCACCCAGGTCTGATTCCCGGCACCTGTCCAGAAAAGCGGCCTTGCCAGGGGATGACAGATGGTCCGGGCTATAGTCCCGATGTCTATCTCTTTATCTATGTCAACATCAGGGCTTTCGGGAATGGACAAAAAAATCTCCTGCAGCAGTGCCTGTACCTCTTCAGGGCTGCACTGGCAATCAAGAGGACCATCCAGCCTGGCAAGGAGCCTGTGTACAAAGTCCCCGAGCCCAGTTGCACTTTTTCTTGCCGGAGACAACAAGACCTTTAATTCTGTGGGCCTCCTGACCAGGTATTTAGGCCAGTTCCAGCCTTCAGCAACTCTTTTCTCTCTCTTTTTTCGTGTCTCTTCGTGAGATTCGCGATCAACCATTTCCCCATTTAGATCACCCCCCTCACTTTTTGGAATTTCGCTTTCAATCGTATCTCCCCACTTAGCCACAAGGTTTCCATTCAAAAGCGGTTCCAGCAGGGATATCAACCTGTTCTTTTTGCCTCCGGCCTTTTGTGGGACAAATACGTATAGCTCGTCCTTTGCCCTGGTAAGTGAGACATAGAGGACATTAAGCTCGTCCAGCCAGCCCTTGCCGCAATCCTTTTTATAGAGGTCCGAAAGCCTTTGAGATACGTTTCTGAGGTCCCGGCTGGTGTGCCATACCTTGAGGACCCCTCCATCCATGGAGTATATGCGACCATCTGCCCTCATTCCGAGAGTTGCAAGCGGCAGTATCACTACCCTGGCCTCCAGCCCCTTGGCCTTATGGATAGTCATAATCCTTACAGCATCTATCTCCTGGGGAGTCTTTACACCGAATATCTCATCAGGCCCGGTCTCCATCCACTGGATAAATCCCCTGAGATCGCCACCATATTCAGGTTCATGGGCATGTAGCAGCTCCAGGAGGTGACTCAATGCAACAAAATGGTTTGGGAAACAACGGATTAGATCCATCCTGCGGACAAGCATCGAGACAAGGTCATAAGGTGGCAAAAAGCCCACAGAGCCAAAGGCATCACCCAGGGTCTTTGCCCAAAGGCCAGGGAAGTCCTTCTGAAGCCTCTGATAAAGATACTTTGCCCTTCGGCCTTCGCTCTTTAACCTTCGACCCTCCAGCCACTCCCAGGGGCTCAATCCTGCTGCCTCTGATTTCCAGGTACCTCTTAGAATATCTCCGGCAATCACAGAAGCAAGTGCCTGGTCATCAACAGGCCTTTCTAAAAAGCGCAGGATTTCAAGGATCTCCTGCACTAGAGGGTCCTTCCTGATGTCAAGCTGCCTGTGGGAAAAGACCGGGATATTTGCTGAGATGAGGCCGTGGCTGAAATCCTGTACGTCCTGATTATCCCTTACAAGTACCAGTACATCCCTGGGACTGTGGCGAGTAAGGACGTCTCCCTTTAAAAATTTGACCAGGCTGAGTTTTGATTCCTCTTTTACCTCTTCCGAGCGCCCTTCCCGGCTGAGGATCTCCACCCTCACCATGCCTCCCTTGTGGCTGATTGCATGGGCAGGCGGAAGCTCCTGCGCGGCCCCTGGAAATACATTGACTACATATCCAGGGTCTAAGACATCCGATATAGCAGACTCCTCTTTCGTCCAGCGCTCAAGATTCCCCCTTTCAAATACCTGAGCCACAAACTTAAGCAGGCATTCCCTGCTCCTCCAGTTATATGGAAGAATAAGATCCACAAGGCCGGTGTCTCCAAGAGAGCCAAAGGTCTCCGGGCCATTTTGAAATACCTCGAGGTCGCTCCCCCTCCACCTGTAAAGAAGTTGTTTCCTGTCCCCTACGCAGAACAGGGATCCCCCCTGTGCCACGGCGTTATCAATCAAAGGAAAAAGGTTCTTCCACTGGAGGCTACTGGTATCCTGAAACTCGTCCAGCAGGAAGTGATACAGCCGGTCTCCAAGACGGAAGATCACCTCCGGCAAGATGAACTCGGTCAAGAGCCTCCTTGCGAGGCTATTAATGTCACTTAAAAAAATACTCCTTGATCCG
>JAJSZR010000102.1 GCA_030262715.1 Deltaproteobacteria bacterium | reverse complement strand
GAACTTATTGTCAACCGTCGTCAGCGTTTTGTCCCTGTAGTGGATGAAGGACAGATAGAAGGAGTAATCACCAGGACGGATCTCCTTCAGATACTGAGTGGAGATGCTGCAAGAAGACCTGAAGCCCTGCTTTCAGAAAAGGAACAGCGCAAGAGCGTCCTCTCCTTGTTGAGGGAGAGGCTCCCTTCCCATATACTTGATCTATTGATGAATGCAGGGGATGTGGCAGAGGCTGAGGGTTTTCATATATATGTCGCAGGTGGCTTTGTGAGGGACCTGTTGTTAAGAAAATCTAACCTGGATGTGGATCTGGTAGTTGAGGGAGATGGAATCGCTTTTGCCAGGGCCTTTGCCAGCCGGTTAGGAGCAAGGGTTCGTGCCCACCAGAAGTTCGGGACCGCAGTTGTAATCTTCCCTGACGGCTTTAAAGTGGACGTGGCAACCGCCAGATGGGAATACTACAAGTACCCTGCTGCCATGCCTACAGTAGCTCTTTCATCCACTAAATTAGATCTGTTCCGGCGGGATTTTACCATCAATACATTGGCTATTAAACTAAATCCGAAGGAATTCGGGTTGTTGATAGACTTTTTTGGAGGCCAGAGAGATCTCAAAGACCATATTATACAGGTTCTCCACAGCCTGAGTTTTGTTGAAGACCCGACCAGGGTCTTTCGAGCAGTCCGCTTTGAGCAACGATACGGCTTCAGGATAGGCAAGCAGACCTTGAGGTTGATCCAGAATGCCGTGCGTCTAGACATATTTTCAAGGCTTTCCGGAAAGCGTTTGCTCACTGAACTAATGTTGATATTTGAGGAGCCGGACCCGAGGCCTGCCATCAGGAGGCTGGCCAGCCTAGGTTTACTGAAGGTGATTCATCAAGGCATTCGATTAGGACCAACGGAAGAAGGAGTCCTTACACGGTCCTACGACGTCCTGGCCTGGTATGATCTGCTCTTTAGACCACAGAGGCCGAGGAGGTGGGTAGTATATCTGCTGGCCCTTCTTGAAGGACTGAAATCCCGAGAAATTCAAGAAGTTGTAGACCGCCTGGGCCTTGTTGGCTCAAAGAGGAATACCTTTGTGGAAGGACGTAAAGTCGCAATGAAGGCCCTCGATCTTCTTTCCCGGCGATCTTTTATGAAGGCCAGCGAGGTCTATTGGCTGCTGAAAGGCCTGGATCTTGATCTCCTTCTTCATATCCTTTCAATTACTGAGAACGAAGATGCACGGCAGGCTATATCCAAATATATCACAGAACTATATGACATAGGACCCTTGCTTACAGGAGATGATTTAAAGGATATGGGTCTGGAGCCAGGTCCTCTTTTTCGGACAATACTCCATCGCCTGCTTGAGGCCAGACTGGACGGAGAGGTCAGGTACCGGGAAGACGAGATCCAGTTGGTAAAACGGGAATTTTTAAAGTAAGTTGCCGCTCTTAGCCAGGTCCTGTTATTTGATGTATAGTGTTATACTTATGGATTTTGCTGCTATAATTCAGAGATTCGCAATACTCACACCACCCATACTTCTTGCTGTTACCGTGCATGAAATGGCTCACGGGTGGGTGGCTTATCGCCTCGGTGATCCCACTGCAAAGCTTATGGGGCGGCTTACCCTTAACCCTATTCGTCATCTCGATCCCATCGGCACAATGGTATTTTTTATCACCCAGACCATAGGTTGGGCAAAGCCGGTACCGGTTAACCCCAGTTATTTTAAGAATCCCAGGAATGACATGGTCTGGGTTTCACTGGCAGGTCCAGGGGCCAATATCCTCCTGGCAATATTGAGTGCCGTTTTGTTGAGACAGGTATTAGTGCCGTTTTGGGAGACGTCAGGCTTTTTCGTGCGTCCGGTTCTATACATGGCATATGTGAGTGTGCAAATTAATATAGGGCTTGCGGTATTCAATCTCCTTCCCATCCCGCCTCTCGACGGCAGCAAGGTCCTTATGGGGATACTTCCCCCTGACCTGGCTATCTCCTTTGAGAGGTTTGAGCGCTATGGTTTCTTGCTGATTCTAGTGCTTGTCTTTACAGGAATAGCTGGCCGCTTTATCATCCCGGTGATTCTTTATCTAAATAAACTCCTATTAGGAACTGTACTTTGATGTGAGTACTTGTGAGTAAACAGGCGAAACAGCGAATACTCAGTGGCATGAGGCCCACTGGCAAACTGCATCTGGGGCACCTGCACGGTGTGCTTGAGAACTGGAAGCGTCTTCAAGATAAATATGAGTGTTTCTTTCTTGTGGCTGACTGGCACGCCCTGACCACCAGTTACGAACGCCCGCAGGAGATCCCGTCAAACAAGGATGAGATGGTGCTGGACTGGTTGGCTGCTGGCATAGATCCGGACAGGGCTACCCTGTTTGTCCAGTCAGAAGTAAAGGAGCACGCAGAGCTTCATCTAATGCTTTCCATGATCACGCCTGTTTCATGGCTGGAGCGCAATCCTACATATAAGGAACAGCAGCAGCATCTCAAGGAAAAGGAACTGGCAACCTTTGGTTTTCTGGGTTATCCGGTGCTCCAGGCCGCTGACATATTACTATACAAAGGTCACAAAGTGCCTGTAGGCGTGGATCAACTGCCCCATATTGAATTAGCTCGGGAAATCACACGCAGGTTCAATTATCTGTATAAGGATATTTTTTCAGTACCTGAGGCCCTGCTGGCTGAGGTCCCCAAACTTCCGGGCCTGGACGGCAGAAAAATGAGCAAGAGTTATGGAAATTCCATATTTCTGTCAGACCCTCCGGACGTAGTAAGAAAAAAAATATCCGCGATGATTACTGATGTGGAGCGGCCGAGGATGGGAGACCCTGGTGATCCTGAAAACCGCTGTATAGCCTTCAAGCTCCACCGGCTTTATCTGCCGGCAGAACAGCTTGAGGTCATTGTGTCTGAATGCAAGGCAGCCAAGCGGGGTTGTGCGGCATGTAAGAAAGAACTAGCCGAGGCCATTATACGAAAAATGGATCCGATCTGGCAGAGGAGAAAGGCCCTTGCTGCTGATCCCGGCAAGGTTAAGGCCATATTGGCAGATGGGGCCAATAGGGCCAGAAAGGTTGCGCAGTCTACAATGGCCCAGGTCTGGAGCGCCCTTTGGAACCGGAATGCCAAGTAAAACTGGAGGCCTTTGAGGGACCTTTAGATCTGCTTCTTCGCTTAATCCAAAAGAATAAGATCGAGATTACAGATATCCCCATAGCTGTGGTTACTGCCCAGTACCTGGAGTATCTGGAGTTCATGCAGGCCGCCCTTGATGTGGTGGTAGCCGGTGAATATCTGGTGATGGCTGCCACCTTAATGCACATCAAGTCCAGGATGCTCTTGCCGAGGCCTGATCCTGCGGATCCTGAAGACGACCCAAGGCTTGAGTTAGTTCGGCCCCTTCAAGAGTTGGTCCAGATAAGGGAAGCAGCCGCATCCCTTGGAGGCAGACCAATATTGGGCAAGGATGTGTTTATCCGTGAAGGAGGGCTGGAGAATGAAGAATTAGGAAGTAACGTGGAAATCTCTGAGCACGGATTTGAGGATACCCTTGACGTAAGCCTCACAGACCTCATCTCTGCTTTCAAAAAGGTATTGGGAAACAGTTCTCTTCCCAGGGTCCTTGAAATTACCAGGGCCAAGGCCAGTCTTTCTGAACGAATGGAATCTATTGCCGAAGAGCTTAACCAGATAGGAAGTATCCGTTTTTTTGAGTTATTTTCTTCAGAAGATAGGGAAATGATCGTCGTTACGTTTCTGGCAATACTTGAGCTTGCCCGGTTGGGAAAGGTGCGTCTTTTGCAGGAAAGTCCAGGGGGAGATATCCTGGTACTCTTAAGGCATGGTGATGGGTGAGGTGATAGGAAAGCGCTTCAGGAATTAGGGAGATACCTTGTCTTTTTTACTCGGCTGACAATTTCCAACAATTGAGACCGCAAATTATCTTTCCTCTTTGTGCTGCCAGGTCGAGCTGGCACTGGCAACAAACGCCCAACTGCGCTCTGGTGGAGAGATGCTTCATAAGCAGGTGCGGCAGGCATGGAATGTGCTGTGTATCTTTTTTCGCAGAAACAGCACAAGGCCCCTTCATGCTCCACCAGACCTCGCCTATCTATCACCCCAGAGATCCATTCCAGTCACCGCTATGTAACATTCTGCACAATAACTATGAAGAGTTCAAGGCAAACTATGATGAGAGCTATCAGAGAGTATGGCTTCTTCCGGCTGGTCGCCGTGACAAGTCCGCTCTGTCGTGGACGAGGTGGTGCAAGAATACCTCGAAAATATCAGCAAAAGCCGCTGAAAAGATAAGGTACGCCCAATTTTCAGACACAAATCGCTCCAGGCAAGTAGAAAACATCATTTATGGCCATTCAAGATGCTTTGGGACGATCACTCAAGAAGCGATTTCCTATCAGTTAACCCGGATAAGCCGAAACCAAACAGGTTTGAAGATAAAAAATTGATCACGAAGACACGAAAGCCTGGATGTTGTTTTATTTCGTGTTTTCAATCTTTCGTGTTTTCGTGATTATGTTTCAGAATTTTCTGCCAGAAAAAACGCGAAAATAATTGCTAAGCGCCTAATACCTTGATTATTCATGAAAATATAATGACTTGATCCGCCTAATCTTGACATGATCCGGCCGATATGAGACGTAAGGATTATGCAAGAGACCTTCTGTTTTCACAGCCATCAAATCTTATACAGGCATATGTAATCTTCACCCAGGCTATTATAAGGGATTCATTTTGAATTCTTAACAGCTTGAATAACCAAGCCTTTAAGCTAAAAGGAGGAAAAGATGAAAGCAAGAAACAAGATAACAAGGTGGGTCAGTGTTATTGGAGTCGTTTTTATATTAGCCATTTTTTCAAGCCTGATAGAGCCTGCTGAAGGAGCACCAGGCAAGGCTGTCCTTGTATCACCTTCAGGGACAATAGAAGGCTCAACAATCGCTTTCACATGGAAGAGAGTACCAGGGGCAACCTGGTATTATCTCTTTATTAATGACTCTACCGGGATCAAGGTCAAGTCATGGTACACAGCAGGGCAAGTAGGTGGTGCATCAGGCGGAAACAATTGCTCTGTTATACTGAGCACTGAGTTAGTAGGAACAGGTCAGTGGTGGATACAGACCTGGAACAATGATGGTAATGGCCAGTGGAGTGATGCTATGACATTTACTGTCTCAGATACTGCCCCCACATGGCATCAAATACTGCCATCTAATGACGGTACTCCGTGTAACTCCAGCCGGTTCAAATGTGTAATGAATAACGAGGCGGTGCTGGACAGGGAGACAGGGCTTGTGTGGGAGAGAAGTCCCAATACAACAACAACGGAGTGGATTACGGCTATTCACACGGCTCCCGGCAAAACTATAGGTAATCGTCTAGGGTGGCGTCTTCCAACGGTCGAGGAGTCACTCACACTAGTGGATCCTACACAGTCCGACCCTGTCCTCCCCAATGGCCATCCCTTTACCAATGTGAACACCTCAGAACGTTACTGGACGGCTACAACCTATGTCAACGACCCCGCTGGTGCGTTGAGTGTGCGATTCCTTGATGGCAGCTATGCCTTCCAGACCAAGTCGTCAGTGTTCAACTTGGTTTGGCATGTGCGTGGTGGCTATGGCTATAATAGCCAGCTTACTTGGTGATTCGTTTTTGAAAACATCTCAGGCCAATCCAAGAGAGCGAGCCCATATTCATAGACATAGGTGTCAGGCTGGATCAGCCCCTCAGCCAGAATCAGGTATCAATCAGATGTATCCAAGAGACCCCGGCGGCATTGACCAATCGCTTATCTGCCGTCCACAGCTCGCTGTGCAACGTCTTAGCCAACGCCAGGTAAAAGCTATCATAAGCGGCGGAGCGTTTTAGTTGCATCGTCCAGTCGAATGCCAACGTGGTTTGGGCATCGTCAGGGGAAAATAATTGTACGCCGAGTCTCTGTGCAAGGATCAATGCCTGCTGCCCTTCATAGCGAGTGATTTGTCCGAAATATACTCCCTTGCACAGCGCAGATGTAATCTCGTAAAGCCACAACGTCGGCGCGCATAACACGTAACCCTCTTTGTACCATTGCGTCACCAGCGTCTGACAGGGTTTTTGGTGCGGACTGGGTAGCATCAATCTGAAGGCAAAGCTGGCATCAATGACCAAGTATGTGTTCATCACGTGTCTCCAGGTCCGCTCGCGCCGCTTGCCAAAGCGCGTCCACGTCTAACGGTTGGCCCTTGCGGCGGGCCATGATTTCAGCCGTCAGTTTTGCAATTTCGTCTATCCACGCCTGCCAGTGCGCCAGGCGCTCATTTGCTTGCTCTCTCTGGAGCCGTTTGTAATCCGCCATACCGACCAGCGCTGCCTTAGGTCTGCCTCGGGATGTCAAAACGATCTTCTCACCACCATAGGCGACGCGGTTGACCAATTCGGAAATATCCCTTTTTACCTGCCCGATGGCGACCTTCGTTTCTGCCACTTTTTCCCTACCTCCTCTCATAGCACGATATATCTGCAAATCTTGCAGAGTAATTTCATTCAAAAGTTGCATTATCCTGATAAGGAGTATAATATAACTTCGGGGAATGTCAACTTCGGATGAACTCGGACATTTATGTGAGAGACATCAGAGAGGTTTGAAAGGGGCGCCAAAATGTCCCGTTATGACACTTTAGGCTGAGGTACGCCATGAAAACCATCAGTTCCTTCACCGGTCTCATAACTCTCTTTCTTTTCTTCATTCTGAATGCGTTTCCAGGATCGGCCCTTGCCGTTCCGATTTGCCTGTAATTTGAAAAAATCTATCATAATAGTAAAATCAGAAAATAGAGAGGTGAGATAATGCAATCTGCAAAAGAAGAGGTCATGCAATTCTTAAAGGAAATTCCAGATAACAGCACCCTTGAGGAAATTCAATATCATCTATATGTCCGCCAAAAGATACAACGTGGTATTAAAGATGTAGAAGAAAGGAGAACATATAGCCAGAAAGAGATGGAAAAGCGGATGGAAAAATGGCGCATAAAGTAATCTGGGCCTATGCTGCAGAAGAAGATCTGGAGGCTGCCGCTTCATACATTCACAGGGATTCCCCTGTATATGCCGTTTCTTTCGTTGACCGAGTTTTAGAGGCTGGTCGTTCATTGAATAAATTCGCAGATCGCGGCCGTGTTGTACCATAACTAAGAGACAGAAGTATCAGGGAGATCTTTGTATATAATTACCGCCTCGTATATCGTATTGAGGATGATCGGATTTCCATCCTGGCACTAATTCATGGGCGGCGCGATTTCCGGAAAGCCTGGGATGAAAAAGATCGGTAACTTAACAAAATATTATGAGGTCAGCGTATTTTTTTTGATTATAACGGATTTAGGGAAAGTATCTATTGGGTCATTTGCCGGTTTGGCAGATGCCAGAGTCTGTGTTCGTCTGTGCCTGCCCGCCTGCCCCGTAGCTCCGGGAGATGGTACTGGGGTAAGTCTGGAAGATCGTACTGGGGTGTTGTCAAGCAAGCACAGCGAGCGTGTGGCGAATTTTTATCTCCAAGGGCGCCAAAATGTCCCGTTATGACAGTTTAGGCTGAGGTATACCATGAAAACCATCAGTTCTTTCACTGGTCTCATCACTCTCTTTCTTTTCCTCTTTCTGAACGCACTTCCAGGACTAGCCCTTGCCATTCCCAAGGCCCCGGAGCCGGACAGTGCCGGGAAGGCGCGGATTGTCGAAAACTATGGCAAACTGCCCCTCTCCTTTGAGGAAAACCAGGGGCAGACGGATGAAAAGGTCGGATTCCTCTCCCGTGGAGGGGGATACACTCTCTTCCTTACTCAGGATGAGGCAGTTCTTTCCCTTAGCTCCTCTTCGAAAGATGAGGGCCTTGATGACAGGCACAACGATTTTTCGCAGGTCTCACGGCCTGAGAAGCAGAAAATGGCAAAGGGCGCAGTAATAAGGATGAAGTTTTCCGGCGCCAATACTGCCCCTGTGATTTCCGGGCAGGAGAAACTTCAGGCGGCATGACGTGTTCCTTGCGCTACAGGTATCTGCCAGCGAGGCTTCGCGGCAACTCGGAGTTGCACTGCAGACTTTGCGCCGAATCATGGCGGGGACGCATTCGATCAGTCCGGAGATGGAATTGCGGCTCGGCAAGTTCTGTGGCTACGGACCGGGTCTGTGGCTACGGATGCAGCAGGAGTATAATCTATGGCACACAAAGCAATGCCTACGGAAAGAAATTGAGAAGATTCCTGCTCATAACATGTGTCTCCATAGAAGCCAATACAAGCCCATAGATTGGATAAAGTGGCTGCGAAACGAAACATCCTGACTCAAAAATAACTGATAATGTCCACGTTCACAGGACTCTCTATGGAGTTACTGAGCATGAATAACTTGATCCAGGGTGTCAGCAACCCATTTGTTGAGGCTTTTGCCGCTGGTCTCAGCCGCAGTGGCAATTTCGGCATGAATACTGGGCGGAATGCGCAGGGTCAACTTGCCGGAGTATGGCTTGTTCGGTTTTTCTCCTAGTTCGGCGCAAGTATCAAGATAATGGTCAACAGCTTCTTTGAAAGCTGTTTCCAGCTCATTCACTGTCTCGCCATGAAAGCTGATAATGTCGCGAATGCCTGCAAGGCGGCCAAAAAAAATACGGTCTTCTGGGTCAAACTCAACACGGGCGACATAGCCTTTATAAGTCATGGCGTTTTTCATGGCGTCACTCCTATCATTTTGAGAAAATCACGAGCAGCAATCACCCGGTACCGCAAGGCCTCTTTACCTGGATGCGGCCTGTGAAAGGTGGCTTTGCCGCCTTTATGCAAAATAGTAATACGGGAGCCACTGCTCTCAATAATTTTGCAGCCCACGGCCTTGAACAGGGCTTCGATTTTCCGCCATTCAATATTGCCGGAAACCGGATCAGCGAAAACGGTATTCAGAGTTTTTCGATGGTTCCTGTTCATACATATTGTATGATATCATTTTTTGCCACCAAATCAAGAAAAAATAATCGTTCGACATTGAACGTTCGATGTTCGATGTTCATTAGTCCATCCGGTGCAAAAATAACTTAGCGCTTATGGGGGGGGTGCCGGGTAGCCAGCATTCCTACCGCGACCCTAGATTTTTATGAAATTGACTCTGGCTGAACGAAAATAGTTGAGAGTGGAGGTTTATTTCCCATAATGGAATTCTTTTTCATGTTGGCATCCTTTTTTTAAAATAAGGATGCATTAAGCAGGCATTTTTGTATTTATATTACCAATTAATCCTGTATACTTCTTGCATACATGAATGAGGATTCAATCATTTTGCTATTCACCTGAATTGAGCGATTAGCCTTTAGCTATTAGTTTAATGATTATCGGTCTGCCGCCCTGACAAGCAGGATGTTTTGCTATTACAAACCTTTACCCTGTTGAATGCAGCTTCGCTGCCCCCTTTGGGGATTCAACAGGGTGAACCCGTTGGGTATTATTTCTAATTAACGTAATGCCTTGATTTTTCAAAGCTAAACG
>JAJSZR010000101.1 GCA_030262715.1 Deltaproteobacteria bacterium | reverse complement strand
CAGGCTTTCGAGGCATGTATTTTACCAGTAATGAGGGATCGGCCTGTGAGATCTTTGCAGAATACAAAATCGGTGACCACTGGCAAATCGCCCCTGGATATATGACCTTCAGCGGTCCTGAAAACTCACGCCTGGGCCAATTTGGGGAAAATGATATGGTCTATTTGAGATTGAGATACAGTTTTTAAAAACTGCTCTATCGCAAAGATCCTTCAGGTGTCAAAACAGTACCAGGGAAAATGTTCTCGAAGTGTAACTTGTCCCAGGTAACCATTGTTGAAATGAACGGCAAATGTTTTTTTGCGACGACCATTATTAGATGTCACACTGATAAGAACAGAAGGAGCAACACCTTATGTAGAAGGTCTTGACGCTATTAATGGAAGTCCTGTGCTTAATATCAAATTAAAAATAGGTGGCATAAGAGAGAAAAAATAACTGTCCAGCAGGGTAGTTTTCTGACCATTCCAAAAGGCTCCACCCCTTATTTTCCATGAATTTCAGCCAGGGGGATTCCTGCCCCCTCCGCATTCGCCTGCGCTGCGCTCCGGCGATGCGGTTTCCCCCATAAGCGCTAAGTTGTTTTGTAAACGTTCACAGGTTACATTGAAAAATGAACGTCGAACATCGAACATCGAACGTCCAACATCGAATGAAAAACGAATATCCAATACCTAACATTCAATGGTTATTTCTGTCTCTTTTCAGCCGTTTTGATGCTCGCTATGTTAGCCATTTAGGCTAAAGGCTGAAGGCTGAAGTATACTGATATCCCGCCTCCTGCAATAATTAGCAGCCTTTCTTCCAGGTCATAAGTCTGTTTCTTCATCTTTTCCCATTCAACATTCGATGTTGGACGTTCGATGTTCGATGTTCATTTTTTCAGTCCCTCCCAGGCAAAAACAACTTAGCGCTTATGCAAATAACTACCCTGCTGGACCGTCTTCAGTTCGTTGAGGACAAACCGGGAATGCTCCCCTGGGGCAATACCATCAAGGTACAAAATCTGCGGAGTGAGTATGGTCCTTAATCCAATATGGTTTTTGCTGAACAGGTATGGCCTTTGAAAGGATGAGAGATGCGTGAACTGTGGTTAATGCCGGTACTCTCTAGAAAACGTTTTTTGTAGTTGTTGCAAAGAATAAATATTACCCTGATTTATGCCGAAATATTATTTAAGAACGTGATCCTCTTGCAAAACTCAAGAATATTTTGGACAAAAGCGAGTTCACGGCCATAGGATTAAAATAGTGTCTGAATACAACGATGTTCTACAAGAATACGCTTTAGCTCCTTGGTCTGTACTTGAACAGTATAGGATAGAGGAAATCTTAAGATATGATCACTTTAGCATCACTTACAAGGCCTTTAATATTAAATTGGACCAACTTGTGACCATCAGAGAGTTTCTGCCTCAGGACTTAGTGATCAGAAAATCAGACTATGCGATAGTTGCCAAATTTTCTTCCGATGAAGAGCACTTCCAGAAAGGACTAAAATACTTCATGGAGGAAGCAGAAGCTCTCGCCACGTTCAGCCATCCCAATATTGTGCAGGTATTAAGGTGTTTTAGGGCCAATGGGACGGCATACATGGTCATGTCACATGAGGACGGTGAGACTCTCCGAAAACAACTTGACCGGATGGGGCCGGATAACACTATGCCGGAAGACCGGATCGAGTTCTGGCTGAGAGATATTCTGGACGGACTAAAGGCCATACATGGGAAGGGAATTTGTCATAGAGATATCAGGCCGGATACAATTTTTTTGAAAAAAGATGGCTCTGCTATGCTCATCGACTTCGGGGCCGTATGTTATGCTCTTAACAGCGAATCCTATAACGAAAATGCCACTTCGTTTTCCGGTTATTCATCCGATGATTTGTATACTGATGAAGGGGAAGACGGGTTGTGGACGGACATTTATCAGCTCGGAGCTGTAATTTATGAGTGTGTGACAGGACAGGACCCACCCGACGCACAAGTCCGGGCCCAGGCATCAGCAAATGACGAGTCGGATCCAATTCTGGAGTCATTAAAGCAAGCTGGCAGTCGAGGTTACAGTAAAAATTTTCTGGATGCCATAGTGTTAGCCATGTCTTCAAATTTGACTGACCGACGGTCAGCGATAGAGGCATTTGAAAAGTTAAGGCTAACAAGTGACAAACTCGGGCCGGGAGAAGAAAAGAAAGAAGAGGTTTTGGGTGAGAGGGCCGGTGTATCTGAACCTGAGGAGACTCCTGTCGAGGAAATTCACTTGGAAATGGAGGATATGGATGAAGACGAGGAAGCTATAGAAGAAGAGGCTGGAGACGAAGCTGATATCTCCGAGTTTTTTCAGACTGAAAGCGAAGAGAAGACCCGAGTAGAAGCAGGTGAAGAAGTCAGTGTATCTGAACCTGAGGGGGCTCCTGCCAAGGAGGTTGCAGATAAAACTGATATCCTTGAGTATGTTCGAATTGACGACAAGGGAAAAGCTCGAGGAAAAGAAAAAACAGGGCATTTACCCAAGGTCGGGGTGATAGCTATCCTTGTACTTTGTTTATTGGCAACGGGTCTTTTTGTCTTTTTAAGACCAACTCTTAAAGTTGTAAGCAAGCCAAGTGCATCGGCTGTCCTTCTGGATGAAAATCACGTAGGAGAGACCCCTCTGTGTATTAGGATGTGGATAGGCGGAAGACATATAATTGGTGTTACAAAAAAAGGCTATAATGATTTTGAACAAAACGTCGAAATGCAATTTGGAACGATAAAGGAAATCAATGTAGAGCTCACTCCCATACTTCTTGGGGAATTGACAGTTAAAAGTGATCCTGGTGGTGCAAATGTATATTTAGATGGACAGATGAAAGGTGTGACTCCGCTTTGTCTGGATATTGTGGAAGAAGGAACTATTAACTTAGAGATAAAAAAAGACCATTATAGTACTGTTAAACGTAATTTAATCGTAGAACCCTCATTTGGTGAGATCACAGTTGATGTCCATCTGGAAAGTCTGTTTGGTAGTCTTAAAGTAAAGAGCACCCCTAGTGGAGCAAAGGTATTTGTTGATGGAAAAGAAAAAGGCGTCACGCCCTTATGTCTTGATAATGTAAGGAAAGGTGATATAGATGTTAAATTAATAAAAAAAGGATTTGAGATAGAAAGCAAAATAATTACGGTTAAACCGTCAGAAAAATTCAACCTCTTTGTGAAGCTTAGGCAAACAATAGTTTCTTCTGATGGAAGATTTGTAGATCATAGAAATGGTACTGTTACAGATACAAAAACAGGTCTCATGTGGACTCGAGAGGATAGCTATGTTCACCTTAACAGATATTTGAATTGGGAACAAGCGAGGTCATACGTTAATAAGTTAAGCATGGGCGGATATAATGACTGGAGACTTCCTACAGTGGCAGAACTAAAGGAAATATATGAGATTAAGAAATCGAATACAGACAAAGATGGCGACACCATACATATTGATCCGATTTTCTCTGGTGGTGGAATTTTCTGGAACTGGTCGTCAGAAGAGCAGGATAAATGCTGTGCTAAAGTGGTTCTCTTTATAGATGGCAGCGTAATCAAGAAAGACCGGATGTTTTCCTATGGGAGGGGAGTGCGCGCTGTTCGTCCGTGAATTTCAAAATTTACCGCAACTCACCGAACTGTAAGCGTTTACAGGGTGCTTGCAGATGCAAGGCGTACGGGTATGCAGACGTACTCTCTGTACTTCAAGTGCCCGACAACAAAGCAGATGCGGTACCCTGTAAACGCTTACAAATATTCTAAATCCTGAAGTCATCAGCTAATGATTTAATGACAGATGCCATTTTCAGCTTGGCTAATCCGATACCAGCCTCAGAGGACAGCACCAAGACCAGATGTATGTGAGCTTTGCCAGGATTGACTTTGAATGGGTCCTTGCCTTCATTTAAGCACCGCGCAAGTATATGAATACGATCCGTCTCTATATGGATCATTTTACAGTTACCGATTCCCATCTCTTGAGATGCCTTTTGGGCATTAACCAGTATATTGTTGGCCAATATAGCGGTTTCCATTAAATTCAACTCTCCGGTCGGCAACATGACAAGTGGTTCACCGGTTGGTGTGAGAATCCCCACACCTGCAAAATCTATAATTGATTTAAACGGCTCTAACTTTTCCGGTGCTGTTATAATACCCGAGTCACTTGATATACTTTCTATTTCAGGTTGTGATACTAAATGTTCTTCGTATTCTTCTTCTATGTAGTCCTGTTTTATTTCATCTTCCTTTTTGTCTACTAGGAAATCGATTTCTTCGATCTTATCAATTCCTTTTTCTTCAATATCCTTTATCTCTTGGTCCTCAAGTTGTTTTGATGCTTCATCTTTAATTTTACAAGACTCCATCAGAATAAAAGTGAGTGGGGATGTGATAGTCTTAGTCTTGTTTTCGCATGAATAATTAATTTCTATCTCTGTTTCATCCCAACCAATGATTTCGTAAGCTGCCTGCTCACCTTCCGATATCTTGGTCTTGGCATTGATTAGCTCACCTTCCAGAAAATAAAGGCTGCCAATACGTTCATTGGATGTTACTGTAAGAGTACAGGTTTTTTCTTCCATTTCCAGAAATTGCAGGAACGTGCCCAGAGCAATGCCTTTGATATGCCCCTCTGAGTTGTGCCTCGCAACGTGTTGGCGGATGTTGTCTGCCAATATATCGAAGTCCAGTGGTTTTTCCAGGTATTGAGAGGCACCCATAGTAAGGAGTTTTGCTTCCATGTCCGGGGTGCCAAATGCTGTCATCACGATTGTTGGTATATCAGAAAAATGTCTGGTCAAATATGCCAAGAGCTGAAACCCGTCCATTTCAGGCATTTTCAGGTCTGTAACAACCAAGTCAATTTTAGTGGAATTTAAGATTTTGATAGCTTCCTTTCCATTGAAGGCTATCAAGACTTTGAATTCATCAGAATATGACTTGAGACCGTCTGAAAGACTGAGCAGGAAACCTTTTTCGTCGTCTACTATTAAGACATCTTTCATGCCGGGTTTTCCTTAGAGCTACTATTATCACGACCCTCCGGAATAGATATTTTTACGGTAGCGCCTTTGTTTTTTACACTGCTGATCGCTATATTGCCGTTCATTTGAGCCAGCATTTTTTTTGTGAGTGTTAGCCCAAGGCCTGTACCTTGAGGCTTAGAAGTATAAAAAGGTCTGAAAAGATTTCCTTGTTGTTCCCAAGTCATACCACATCCGTTGTCCATAATGTTTATCCATATCAGACCTCCCTTTCTTTTCATCGTTATGACAATTTCCGGTCTTTTAGAATCGTTAAGGGCATCATAAGCATTAATCATGATATTCAACATTACCTGCTGAAGTATCCTGGGATCAACACGAGCATATTTAACATCTGGAGAGAATATGGTTTTGATTTTAATATTCTTTTTCTCAAAGTCATTTTTCACTAAAGGTAAAAATTTTTCCATAAAGGATGGCAGGTCTATGTTACAGATATGCAATCTTTCAAACATATTGAAACTTTTTAAGGACTTAAGAAGATATTCTATTCGGGATATCTCATTCAGAGCGCGGTCCAAAAATTTCAATATATTTTCTGAAGAATACTGGTTAATATTTTTGTGCAAAACACTCAAGGCCATTTTCAGGGAATTAAGTGGATTGCCGATTTCGTGTCTTATTCCGAAAAAAATATATCCTATATTATTCATCATATTTGCAGCCTCGGCGATTACTTCAAGTCTTGCTTTTTCGGTAATGTCACTTATGAATATCCAGAGATATCTATTAGACACAGTATAAACCGAATAACCTAAGAGCCTGCCTTCATACCTTAGTGTCTTTTGAGACGATGTATTTTCTATGTGAATATCTTCCATCCCTTCAGGAAAAAGAATGGCACTGAGGGCTTTGTAATTTTTAGGAGTAATCGTTTCGAACATGTCAATGGCAGTTTTGTTTTGAAAAACAACGGTTTTTTCTTTGGTATCAAATGCAATTAAGCCCAGACTGATATTTTCCAGAATATTGGCATAGATACAAATTCCATGGCATAGCTCTTTACTGAAAGGGCAATGCCTGTCACTAGTATTTAGAGGTGCATTCATTGGTAGCTGCCCGGAGTTAACAGGCTATTTCCTTTTTTGAATTTAGACAAATCGACTGTAATTATTCACTTCCTGCCAAGGACGGTGAACGGCTACAAGCGATTTTCTGTCAACCACCAGTGTGATTATGAGAACAGAAGATCCAGATCCTCTCTGGACAACTGCCGTAGCATGTCCTGCCCACCACACAGGATGGCGCTGACCAGTTCACGTTTCTTTTCCTGCAAAGCAAGGACCTTCTCTTCTACTGTTTCGGCTGTAATGAAGCGATAGGTGAATACTTTTTTGTCCTGTCCGATGCGGTGGGTTCGATCGACCGCCTGAATTTCCACTGCAGGGTTCCACCACGGATCTACAAGAAATACATAATCTGCTGCTGTGAGATTAAGACCCAGACCTCCGGCCTTAAGGCTGATAAGGAAGAGCTTTATATCTTTGTCGTCCTGAAAACGCCGTACTCTGTCTTTACGTCTTGCCTGAGGAGTCCTCCCATCCAGGTACTCATATATTATACCGGCATTATCCAGGGAGCGACGAATCAGGCTCAGCATCTTGGTAAATTGGGAAAAGACCAGGGCCTTATGTCCACAAGAAACGGCCTCTTTTATCAATGTCGTGAGCTTGTCCAGCTTGCCTGATCCTGCACTATCCTCTCCGATAAGGGCAGGATGGTTGGCCGCCTGGCGAAGCCTGAGGAGTCCCTCCAGTATCTTTATGCGGCTCCTGCTGAGACCCTGCCGTTCTACGGTTGCCAATATTGAGGCACGATAGTGGTCCCGAACCTGGGAGTAAATCTTGGCCTGTCCATCGGTCATGGGACAGAGTATTACACGCTCCATTTTTCCCAGAATTTCTTTGGCTACGGCCTCTTTAGTGCGCCTGAGGAGAAAAGCCTTTACCATTTGTTTGAGGATATTCCGGGCCACTTTATCTCCTTGGGCTATAGGTTTTGCAAACTTCCTGTCAAAGATTGCCCTTGGGCCAAGGAGGCCGGGATTTAAGAATTCCATCTGGGACCAGAGCTCTCCCACATTGTTTTCAAGCGGTGTGCCTGTGAGACACAGCCTGTACCTGGCCTTGAGTAGCCGCACTGCTTTAGCAATCTGGGAACCGGAATTTTTTATCACCTGGCTTTCATCCAGAATGATATAATTGAAATTCAAATTTTTGAGTGTCTCTATATCCCGTCTCACTAAACCATAGGTAGTGATGACCAGATCAGTTTGATCCATTTCTTTAATGAGGTCTGAACGATTATTTCCTGAATAGGCCAGTATTTTTAAATCCGGGACAAAACGCTTTGCTTCCGCCTGCCAGTTAAATAGGACAGAGGTTGGGCTTACTACAAGGGATGGCCCTTCTTTTCCATTCTCCGGCTCTCCTGCTAGCCATGCAAGGATCTGCACTGTCTTGCCAAGCCCCATGTCATCAGCGAGTATGCCTCCAAAACCGAACTTTTTTAAAAAGGCAAACCAGCCCATGGCATCTTCCTGATATGGCCGAAGGACGCCTTTGAAATCAGCAGGTACCGGGAAACTTTCAATTCCTGAAAAGTCCTTCAGGGCATTTCTTATCTCAAGGAAACGCCGGTCAACAGGTTCGACTTCATTTTCTTCCAATAAAGCGTCCAGGATCAAGGCCTGGGTCGATGAAAATCTGATCGTTTTGCCGCGATTCTTCTGTCCCGACGTAGTACCCAGTTCAAGGACGGGGAGGTTGTGGGAAAGCCACTTTTCGGGAAGCAGTCCTGTGCTTCCGTCACCAAGCGTAACCGTCTGTTCTCCCCTTAGAAAGGCCTTAATGGCCTTTGGCAATGGGATCACATGTTCTCCAAAGGATATCCCGCCTTCCAAATCAAACCAGTCTATGCCGGAGGAGATACTCAGCTCAGTGATGCGACCTCCCCTGAAGGGCTTTCTGTTTTGTCCCTGTACCCTCCAGCCCTCTTTTGTCAGTTCTGAGAGGACTTCAGCCGTCCCATTAATATCCCTTTGAAATAGCTGGTCCTCTTGCCGAAATCCCTTGGCAAGCAGTCCCATTAAGATCTCGGATTCGGCATCTTTGTTTCGTTTTACCCGTTGCCATCTTTCAGTATCCAGCACAAAGGGCCTTGGATCATACCAGTCTATTTCCAGATCTTCATAGTTCATAAGGACCTGGGCCTTTAAGATGCCTTTCTCAAGCTCTACTATAAGTGAGGGCTTTGGACATAAATCCTGTACAGTTTTGGGTGCTATCCCCTCTGGCAGGCGAATTTTGGGGCTGCCTGGAAGGGATTCTGTCTTGACCGAAAGGTCCCGGATGTCTTTTTGGGATATCTCTATCTCCTCTGATTTCAACACAGCATTTATCCACGAAAGGCTGGGGCCCGGCAACTCGAACAAAAATCCATCATATATGAAAAGCACCGGCGAGGTATGAAAAAAAACAGGTATATTCGAAAGCAGCACGTCTCTGCCATCTGTTTTCAGCCTTACTGATGGCACGAGCTTGAACTCCTTTTTTATCTTTTTGGCTTTTTGTTCTGCTGTCAGCTCCAGCAATGCAGCAGATGGGACTGCCTTTTGGAGGGGATCTGCCAGTTGTTTTTTGGCTGAATGAAAAACTCTACAACGTTTTGTCTCGGCCAGCAGAGGCAGGACGAGTTCAAGATCTCTTGGTTCTAAGGCAAGATCTACAAAATCTCTGTGAGTCGACTGATAATACCGGAAGAAATCATTTCTTGCAGTTCTCCTGGATATATTGTCCAGCATGGCAATTATGGCACGATCCACTCTGGGAAGACCCCTGTGTTCTATGGTAGCTGCCTGAAGTTTCCGTTCTCTTCCCAGGGTACCGTCTTTTCTGAGGTACCTTTCAAAGGCAGATACCTCTACAGCCATCGAAGTGACGTTTAGCTCATAGCACAGGACGAACTTACTGGAGCCATCCAACCATGGAGGAGCTACCGGTTTTCCCTGCCAGAGAGCATCTGTAAACAATGTCCGCCAATCGGTTTTTTCTTTAGACCAATCTTTTTTATGTTTGGTCGCGCTGGAAAAAGTCGGCATCCCCCCTGCTGCCAAGACCCTGTCTGCTTCAACTATGGCTGCCCACAGGTGCTTGCAGGGAAAGCCCTGTCGAAAGAAGGGACAGGTGCAGGAAATGAGAATTTTGCCGTCTCTCGAATGTCTGTCAACTACTGATGCTGTATAGAGCTTTGAACCCTGGACTGCAGCTAAAATTCTTTCCTGTGAGACTTCTTTCAGTGTTGTCCTTCCCTGCTCTGCATAATACTCACCGCGTTGGCGTATAACAGGCAGAAATGAATATCTTAATCGATCCTTCCAGGAGCCTGGTTGATCTTTGTTCCTTTTGTTTTTTAAAAGCGTTCGTCCCATATCTGCGCTGTAGTTATAATGACAATGTTATTTTAATGAAGTGGCTTAAAAGCAATCTCTTAATATACACTGTTTTTATGAATAACGCAGTTAAATCATGGCACTCAC
>JAJSZR010000100.1:7598-9685 GCA_030262715.1 Deltaproteobacteria bacterium | reverse complement strand
AATCTCAACACAGGCCATGCAAAGGGTATTACTCAGATTCGTGTGAAAATATATGCTAGAGGCTTTTTTGATTTCGCATGCTGGGTAATATCCTGTCCCAATTTTTTGATTGATCATTATCAAACATATATCTACCCCAAAAGAGATCAAACTATGTACAAATATCTTTTTGGCCCTGTACCATCGCGGCGTCTAGGGATGTCTTTGGGCATTGATCTTATTCCTCATAAAGTATGTTCGCTCAATTGTATTTATTGTGAATGCGGTTGTACTACAAATTTAACTCTAAAAAGAAAAGAATATGTTCCTTATAATGATGTAATAAAGGAATTAGATAATTATTTTAGCAATAATCCTAATCCGGATTATATTACTTTTTCCGGTTCGGGAGAGCCTACTCTTAATTCACGCATTGGCGATGTTTTACGATTTATCAAATCGAAAAAACTAGATATTCCGGTTGCCGTTTTAACAAACGGAACCTTGTTTTATCAAAAACAGGTAAGAACAGAATTACTTAACGCAGATCTTGTACTACCTTCATTAGATGCTGCATCAGAACTGTCTTTCCGAAAGATAAACAGGCCATTTCATAAGCTTAATATTCAGGAGCACATACAAGGTCTTCAAGACTTCAGAAATGACTATAAAGGTAAAATATGGCTCGAAGTTTTTATTATTCCTAGCTATAATGACAGCAATGCAGATTTAAAACTACTTAAACAAGCATTTGATAAGATTCAACCCGAAATCATACAATTAAACACACTTGATAGGCCGGGAACTGTGTCTGATATTCGAGCAGCGACCAGAATAGAATTACAACAGATAGTAGATTACTGGAAACTTGATAATGTAGAAATTATTGCTTCTGCTTCTAAACGGAAAGATATTAAATCTTATCGGAAAGATATAGAAACTGCAATTTTGGAAACAATATACAGAAGACCATGTACTCTTAATGATCTTGTAAAAATTCTTGGATCACATATTAATGAAATTAACAAATATCTTGATATATTGGAAGCAGACAATAAAATTGAATCTACTCGTCAGAAAAGAGGTTTATTTTATCAAATTAAACATAAACAATCAGAGAGCATAAATGATAACTTATGATTAGACTGTAAAAGTCGATGTTGATCTAAAACTATACCAAAAACGCAATATATATAAGTGACTTATACGAAACTTATATATACTACGCAAGGTTACAAACTGCATTTTTTTATACTGGCTATGAGTTCTGAAAACGACAGGAGTACTTGCTTGGCGGGATAGACTAATTTCCCGATTAAAATCATACGCTCAAAAAAGTTATTGACAAGATTTTCTTCCGTACCTAAGTTAAAAATGTTATAGAGACTGCTTTGCAGTTGATATTAGAATATAATTTGGTTGAGAAATATTAAAAAAAGGAGATTTAGATGAAACTCGCGATCAGCGCAACAGGAAAAGAACTGGATTCCATGATAGATCCCAGTTTCGGGAGGGCCAATTATTTTGTAATTGTGGACGCAGAGTCAGGAGATATAGTCGAGGTAATCAACAACTCGGCTGCCCAAGATGCCGCAGGGGGAGCCGGCATAAATGCAGCCACCATTGTGGCCGGATCAGGTGCTCAGACGGTACTGACAGGACAAGTAGGGCCAAATGCCTTCGGAGTCCTCCAGGCAGGTGGGATCAAGGTGATATCAAACGTAAGCGGAACGGTCGGGGAAGCAGTAGAACAGTATAAGAAAGGGACAATTTCGTCACTGGACGAAGGTCCCGGTGCTGCGGTACATCCAGGTCAAACCCCTGGAGGTCGAGGTCGCGGCATGGGTGGAGGCATCAGAGGTCGAGGAATAGCTGGCGGTGGTCGCGGCATGGGTGGAGGCGCTAAAGGTCGAGGAATAGCTGGCGGTGGTCGCGGCATGGGTGGCGGTGGAGGAAAAGGCATGGGTGGTGGTAGCGGAATGGACCGCGGCATGAGTAAAAAGTCAAAGAGATAAAACATTAGGCACTGAAGGACCAATAAGAAAAGAAATTTGCCATGAAACTAGCTATGGCAAGGGAGGTACTGGCAAGATACGATCTCAGTGAGC
>JAJSZR010000100.1:0-7498 GCA_030262715.1 Deltaproteobacteria bacterium | reverse complement strand
AAAAAGTCAAAGAGATAAAACATTAGGCACTGAAGGACCAATAAGAAAAGAAATTTGCCATGAAACTAGCTATGGCAAGGGAGGTACTGGCAAGATACGATCTCAGTGAGCTTGGCTCTGGCAGAGATAGAACGAGGACAGGTAAGCTATAAGCATCTGGCCTAAGGGGTTTTTTCATATGACTGAAACAAAGAAGATCCACCGCTCTAAATCTAAGCGCGATATGGCCGAACAGGATAAAGTCATCAGAGAATCTTTGTCTTTAATCAAACACAAGTTTCTGGTCATGAGCGGCAAGGGGGGCGTTGGCAAAACAAGCGTTGCTGTTAATTTGGCGATTGCCCTCTCGAAAAAAGGGGCAAAAGTCGGCTTAATGGATGTAGATCTCCATGGTCCGGACATTCCAAGAATGCTTGGTCTCAAAGGGCTTCTTGAGGTGAGTACAGATAAGCGGATGGTACCCATGGCTTATTCAGACAACCTGGAAGTAGTCTCCATCGAATGCATGACCAAAGATAAAGACCGGGCTGTCATCTGGCGCGGGCCGTTGAAGTTGCATGTTATCCGGCAGTTCATCTCGGGCGTGCGTTGGGGAAAATTGGACTATCTCATTCTCGATTCACCGCCTGGGACGGGCGATGAGCCACTCACCGTCGCCAAAACCATTCCAGATGTAAAGGCAATCATCGTGACCATGCCTCAGGAGTTATCATTAGGCGACGTCAGAAAATCGATCAATTTCTGCAAGACCGTTAAGATGCAAGTCTTTGGATTGATAGAAAACATGAGCAGTTTTGTGTGTCCCCACTGTGGCAAACCTATTGATATTTTTGGTTCCGGAGGCGGTTCGAGAACAGCTCTGGCTATGAATATCCCCTTCTTGGGCCGGATTCCGTTGGACCCCAAAATGGTGCGGTCTGCTGATACTGGAGAATCCTATATGGAGAAATATCCGGATTCAGAAGTAACCAAGGCTTATAACCAGGTTGTTGCGAAAATTATGGAGGGGGCATAAAATGAATTTCGCAGAAATCATAAGGACAGGCAAGGATGAAGGAAGCGAGAAACATGTACCTTGCATTGAGATCGACAAGGGACATAAATCAAGAAGGGATATCATTCGTGTGATTGTGGGTCATGATACGCCTCACCCTAACACGGTTGAACACCACATTGCATGGATAGAGCTTTATGGAATGAAAAAGGACAATGATCAGGTGATTAGTCTAGGTCGTGCCACTTGGGCTCCTGTCTATAGCAATCCTAACGTCCGGTTTCAAATTAACCAGATTGGGGATTTTAAGTCTTTTTACGCTCTGGCCTACTGCAATATCCATGGTTTGTGGGGAAATTCCCTCGAGGTCGGGAAATAGCCACAAAGGTCTTTTTCCGACCATAAGGGAGTATAAATAAGGAGAAAATAAAATGCCACGAGGAGATAGAACAGGCCCTAGGGGTCAAGGCCCTGGAACAGGAAGAGGCATAGGACAAGGTGGGGGTGGACGCGGCAGATTTGGCGGTTCTGCCGCAGGCCCCGGAGGAGACTGCATTTGCCCTAACTGTGGTGAACGGGTCTCCCACCAGACTGGAATCCCTTGCTTGGAGCAAAAATGCCCCAAGTGCGGGGCTACCATGACGCGGGGATAACTGTTATTGCCAGTCGCATTGCTGGCAGAAAAGGAGGCACATGCAAAATCCATATCGCCACTAGCCTGGTCCATTCAAAGGAATTAGAAACTTTGAGTTTGGCTTATGACAATATAGTGCATATAGTCCATGGAAAGGTGAGGGGCGTGCCGGTTCGACTCCGGCCCTGGGCACCAAATTTGAAGCTTCCAGCCAGTTAATTATCATCCCGATTGAGTGTAACTGAATAATTATGAATTGCCTCTTTGGGCAAAAATAAGCTTGACAACATGGGATAAAATTCATTTTTTGTTCTTATTTTCTTCTTGTTAAAAATTCTATATACATAACGCGGGAGGAGGGGTTATGGAAAAGGTTGAAAAATTGGTCGTTATCGGCTGTGGCGGTATTGGTGGTCTTGCCGCAATGCTGGCAAAGAGACTTATGCCGGATGTAGATGTAACTATGTTACATTTTTATTTATACTTCCAATTTTGGCCTGGGCACGACTTTATCGCAGAAGACATACCTTAGTCGAGGTTATTCTGGCTATCATAGTAGGTATAGAGTGCATGGGAACAGCATTTATTTTTTTGACAAAACTATAGCTATTGTTATATGAGTAGTTGAGGGATAAAAATGGACAAAAAAAGACCATATTTAACCAAAACAGATGGAAAGTATGAAATTAAGGTGCGTGTAAAGGCTGGCTATCTGAGTCTAGAGCAGCTTCAAGCACTAAAGGATATTTCCAAGGACTATGGTGCAGGCGAGGTTCATCTAACGGTGAGGCAAGAGGTTTTACTGTTTGATATAAAGGAGGAAGGTGTTGAAGAGGCACTGAAAAGGCTTGAGGCAGTTGGTCTTAGTGGAGGATCTGCAGGATTTAGGGTCAGGAATGTTACCTGTTGTGTAGGGGAGAGGTGTAAAAATTGTGCATGGGATCCAGTAGTTTTGACAAGGGAGCTGGACGAAAAATTTGGAGAGATGGAGCTACCTGGTGCGGTTAAAATAGCTGTTTCGGGTTGCCCATTTCCATGCACCCGCCCGCAGTTTAATGACATAGGAATTATAGGAAGGGTGAAACCATATGTGGATGAAGACAAATGCGACGGTTGTGGTGAGTGCACAGAAGTTTGTAAAATGAAGGCAATCACTCTCAATGAACAAAAAAAGGCAGTAGTAAGCGAAAAAAAGTGTAAGATGTGTGGAAGGTGCATATTGAATTGTCCAATTTCTGCCATCAGTGCAGAGAAACAAGGTGTGACAATTATGATAGGGGGTTGTGGTTCTTGGCCAGCATTTTCAGGGGAAACACTGGCCAAAATGATTAAAGTAGAAGATGTAATACCATTGGTGGGAAGGATACTTGAGTACTATAAGAAAAATGCCTTGCCTAAAGAAAAAAGGCTTAGGCCATTTGTTAAAAGAATAGGTATAGAAAAATTAAGAGAAGAATTACTTAAGGGAATAGTTCAAATGTAACTTCTCAATAAGTCCTGACAATCCCTCTTTACTTTCTGCAAATATGAGAAAGAGCCAAAAAAGTAGCATATAGTATAATGGGCTAAATTTCTCTTGTTTTTTGGAGCCTACGAGCCCATCCTCCTAAGCCTAATAGCCCGAAACCAATTAACACGATAGTTGCAGGTTCTGGGACATAGGCAATCGAGTTAATGGCTGGTGGGACTATACTAAGTTTGACAATGTTTTCAACAAACATGCAACCATCCGCATTTTCTGTTATTTTGGTATGTGATACAACATTATTATTGTCAGAAGCATCTATTACCTTATCTTCTGGTGTAATGTTAAAATCGTGGTCTGCAGCAAGTTCTTTTCCAACCAGCGAATAATACAGGGGCATTATATGGTTATTAACAGACTTAAGCTCCAATGATGTAGTATTAAAATAATTTTGAAATAAATTACCTGACAAAGAAATAGCCAATGCGTTCCCAGTCAGTAAAAAAAACATTAATACCGATAAAATTAAGATCTTCGAAGGCATTTTCATGTTATCCTCCTTTAGTAACTTTTCAATCTCTTGCCTGCTAAGTATTTAATTTTACGTCCTGTTTTATAAAAAAAGCTCCACAAAAATCACCTATTGAATGTAATCTTTCATTTCCTATAAATTTGGCAGTATTTTTATCCATAATATTTTAGACGTAATCAATATATGATGTGAGACTCAAAATTAATCTGCAAGAGAAATACCATTTTTTTCCTTTTATTTTGTCATTTTTTCTGGATTTTGGGCGCTGTTTTGAAAAAAAAGATAGATGGGTGTATTTTTTTTCCATTTATGGAAAAAAGTTTTCCAAGAAAGAATTTACTTTCCGCTGACATTTTCCGGTAACCCGACTATCATGAATATCATTTTTTCTTGTATAGGAGGGTTATAGGGAGGTGGATAAATGATATATTGCAGAGCTAACTCAATAAGAAAATAGATTAATATGTTTGATAACGAAGTGAGTCTAGCAGTAGCCTAAGAGGTCGTAAGGATTGATTGAAGTATGGTGTCAGGTCAAATACGGGGTCTTCTGGTGTTAATGAACCTGTTTGAATGTCTTTAAGGGTAATTTTCATTTTCAGGTCCAGTTTCTTGAATTTCATCCAGATTTTGCTCGGATAAGGGGCGCGATCTCCCAGCAATATGGGGTCATCGTATAAAACTTTGAGTTCGAGATTCTCTAAAGAGATGGGCATTAGCGTTTGTCCGTCGAATTTTGCCCATCCCGGCCCTCCTTGATGGAAAAAGCTAATACAAATTGGTTTTTCATAATTTTTAAAGTCTCCTTCCTTCTTGCATGTAGCCACTTCAACATTTTGCGCCTCAACCACACTCCAGGGATTTAATAGCCAAGATGCCTCCTTAATAAGGGATGCCATCTCCTTGCCATTTCTAAGTTTTTCATTAATACTGGTAATATATACTACTTTATGCGATGGTATAAAGAGATAAAAGGCTCTTTTCGTAACCAGGCAATCAAAGACAGTTACGCCAAAGGGACCATGACCCGTCACCCTGGCAAGCTCCCCTTCATGTGTCCTTGTCCATATAAGCTGGCCTTTGATTTCAGGCTGAGTTTGATCATGGATCGTGAGCTTCAATTTGGCCCTGGCTTTAAGGCTGGAAAGCTGATTTGCCTGTAAACTCATGGCATCCAATATATCTCCGGTTACGATCCTGGGACCAGGTTGTGCACTTGGTGGCCTTTTCGGTTTTCCAGCGCAACCAGACAGGCAGGCGCATATAAGAAGAGCTAAAGCAATGGCAAGCGAAAGACTATGTATTATTTGGCATCCTTCATGACAAGTCAAAAGTAGTTTACACTTTATTGATCTTGTATTTTGGCAGTGAAATTGGAAATTGGAAACTGGAAATTGGGAAAAACACAAAGATGTAGATGCGTTACCTAATTCCAAATTTCGAATTTTCAGTTTCAACATCAGCATTCAATTCGATAATACACGCTTTTTCGAAAAAAGTGTAAATTGGTGAATGAAGGATGCAATATTTTTTATCTGTTATTGAGAGAAACGTCCAGGTAATATTAGAAGTCAGACATTTAGTCTTGGCAATATATTTCACGTATTAGGAAGGGACCAAAAGCTATGGAACAAGATATCGGAAAAGCGCTAACATATCAGATAAAGAGGGAGATAGCAGAGAGGTACTTCGGTTACAGAAAAATCATAGAGGAAGACAGGCAGGCCCTTGAGGCCATGGTTCCTGATCTTCACTTTCTATACGAACAAAAGATAGGGAGGGACATAATCAGAATATATGTCCTTTTGAGAGATCTGAACCTGATTGACGAATTTCTGAGCCTTGCGGGTTGGGAAGGCCGTCCCTTTTTTGATCAATATACAGTGGAGTCGGGCACGATAAGGGAGCAACTCCTTAAAGATATAGAACTACATGGCTGGATGGCCCATTCCAGATTTGCCAATCTGCTTTTAGACAGCTATGAAAGGCTTTACATGGACACATCTAAGTACAGAGAAAAGCTGGATGAGGTGCTGGAGGAGGCTCAGGTAATAGAAGAAGAGATTCATCAGTTTAAAGAGAAATTCTCCCTTGAGGAGATCATGGGTTTTTTAAAAACCTTAGATAGAAGGGATGATCTCACTGGTGTGTTAGGTGAGAATCTGCCAGCAGGTAGAGCAGAAGATCTGTCATCCCGTCTTGATTTGGTCCCTGTAGGTGACTTTGAAAAACTACTACCCAAGGTACCGGAATTGCCGGCGCCAAATAAGGTAAAGGGCAGCCTAAAAGATCTTGCCCATAGAGCAGTTAAAGCTCATAAGGAGGAAGTTCTTAAAGCTGCCGGTGATTAAACAGATTTGTGATAAAAACCGGAGGAGAACAGTCTTTATGGATTCAGATAACAATTTTACTTTATACTCTAAGTATTCTGAGGATATTCAACATGTCTGGCATACTGTAACAGTGCCTTTGGAAGCAAATACGTATGATATTCTCATAGGTCCGGGGCTTTTGACAGTGTTGGGTAAGGATCTTAAATCGAATGTGCCTGCTCCGCAATACATAATTATCACAGATTCAAATGTAGAAGACTACCTTGGGGCAGATCTCATCAAGTTGTTACAGCAGGCCGGAATCCGAGTTGAATCGTTGTCCTTTGCAGCAGGCGAGGGGTCAAAAAATATGGATACTGTAATGGATCTCGCCTGCAGGATGATAGACATGGGTGCAGATAGGCAGACTGCCATACTGGCTTTGGGTGGCGGAGTGGTTGGGGATGTGGCGGGATTTCTTGCCTCCATCTATATGAGAGGTGTTACGCTTGTGCAGATTCCTACTACACTCCTTGCCCAGGTAGACAGCTCGGTAGGAGGAAAGACAGGGGTTGACCTGCCTGAGGGGAAGAACCTTCTTGGGACATTTTATCAGCCCAAAAGAGTCTATGCGGACATAGGGGTATTGACTACTCTGCCCCAGGCCGAGATCAGAAACGGTCTTGCTGAAGTAGTGAAGTATGGAATGATCCGAAGTCCGGAACTGTTCGATTTTCTGGAGGAAAAGTGGCGGGATGTAATAAATCTTGAGCCACATGTTACAGCTCACATAGTCTTTAACTCTTGTTCCATAAAGGCTGATGTGGTGTCTGCTGATGAGCGCGAAGGAGATCTGAGGCGTATTCTTAACTTTGGGCATACTGTGGGCCATGCGGTGGAGGCCGCAGCACACTATCAGATCCCTCACGGAGAGGCAGTTTCCATCGGTATGATGGTGGTTTCAAGGATTT
Source organism: Deltaproteobacteria bacterium (assembly GCA_030262715.1). Taxonomy (GTDB): domain Bacteria; phylum Desulfobacterota; class Dissulfuribacteria; order Dissulfuribacterales; family UBA3076; genus UBA3076. Next base: position 590 of record JAJSZR010000100.1, on the reverse strand, counting down.
CTGTAGCAAAGGGCTTAATGCCCGAGGGGGATCTTGATAGGCTGTGCAGGCTTCTAGACAGATTAAATCTTCCCAAGGAGATACCTGCGAACCTTTCTGTAGAGGAACTAATAGATCTCCTCCGGCATGACAAAAAGGTAAAGTCAGGGAGACCTCACTTTGTCCTGAGTCGAGGAATTGGTCAAATTCTCATCACAGATGATGTTAGTAGAGAGGAGCTGGCCGCGGCTATTGAGACCTCACGTGAGCCTTTTGCAAAATCCCATCTTTTGCCCGATGGCTGCATTGCTCGTCGGTGAAAAATGCTCATGTACGCCAAGTACACTGCGCTTTTTCATCTCCTCGCGCTTTACCCTCGAACAAAATTTTGAGTTTTGCAAAAGGCTCATAGGCTAAATTTTTTTGAGCAAGGGTATAAGTCCCATACCTATGTGCCCTGTCTTGGTGGTAAAAAAAGGCTAAAGACATTTGGGAGTACTGTAGGTTTTATTCCTGTTCTAAAAGAAAACCGGGATTGATTAAATAAGCTATACCAACACCTGGGATTTCAATTTCTGCTTCTATCTCTTTTTCACCTATTTTGTTTCCCC
>JAJSZR010000099.1 GCA_030262715.1 Deltaproteobacteria bacterium | reverse complement strand
TTGGTTAGCACCTATATCTTAACAGGAGGTTTCTTTTTTGGTAGTCTATTTCTTTTATATAGATATGATATGCTTTTGAGGTATATTCTCTATTTGATTTAATATATAACGTTGGTAATAAAAGTAACTTAAAGGCTCTTTTGCCATATTCTCTCGCACTTGTCATACCAGTGAAATAAAAGCAAAATCAGATTTCACCCCAGTTAAATAAAGAGGACACAATGGGGGACGTCATTTCATATTTACGTTATTTTTACCTTTATTCCAAGTCCCCTATTATTGTCCGTTCTAAGGGACGTCTTCGACTACATTGAATAACTTTTCTTACCTCCTCACTCCCTATCTCTCGCCCGTTCGCTGCGCTCACTGAAGCCCGCAAAGCACACAGAGAAAAGATTGAGTTCCATGCTCACCCCTCACTCTCCCTCTCAGCACTCAGTCTTGTCTTTCCCCATGTTCACCGTGGTGAATACAGCATTATGCGCCTGCGCCTTTTTCTTCCGTTATGCAAGCCAATTTTCCAGTGCCAAACCTGGAACACGCGAAAATTCATTAACATTGGCAGTCACCAGGATCAAACCCAGGGCCAAAGCATGAGCAGCTATGAGCATGTCATTGGGACCAATTGGTGTGCCCGCTTGCTCCAGGGCTACACGCAATTCAGCATACCGATCATCAGCCGGTTGCTCTAAAGGGAGAACATCCAAGGCGGATAATACGACTTCCAATTGGTTCGTTAATCGCACCGATCCCTTCTTGTAAGCGCCATAACGCAGCTCGGCGGCAACCACAAGACTGGTGCAAATCCGCTCTTCGCCCACGGCTTCAATCCGTTGCGCGATCTTCCCTGCAGGATGCCGGACAAGATCAGACAGGATGTCAGTATCAAGCAGATAAGTAAAGCTGCTCATGGTCACAGTTCTATGTCATCGGGCGGCAGCAGGCCTTCATCTACATCTGGAAAATCCTCATCCAAAGTCTCCAATGTGGCTAGTAAGGCCAGAAGAGGGGTGTGTTTTAAAGGCTTCACTATCAACCGCGCACCTTCCTTGCGAATAATGGCCTCATCCCCTGGCAATTCGAAATCTTTTGGAATACGTAGGGCTTGATTTCGTCCATTCTTGAATAAACGGACACGACGTTCTGTTTGCATAGCGGTCTCCTGAAGATGATTTAACATATGCCTAAACATATGCCTTGTTAACACAAGAAGCAAGTTAAAACTGACAGACTTCTTTAAAACCGAGGACAGGGACGCGAATGCTAAAATCGGATCATCCATTTTTTCACGCACACCAATGAGTCAGTAATAGGGGACGTTGCCACTATTCCACTATTCTTCGGCTAGATCCCACAAAAATTCGCTTTTGTTAATAACTTTTTTGCCTTCTTGAGCCCTCCTAATCGCACGATAGCTTCTCATACCGTAATCTGTGGGGGACGTTGCCACTATTCCACTATTCTTCGGCTAGATCCCACAAAACAATAGGGGACGTTGCCACTTTGTCACTATATTTACAATATATTCCACAATTTCTTATCCGTGTCATACCAGTGAAACATTTCAGCCCAGCCCCTAAGTTGAATAACTCCCTTTTGTTATTTTTTGGCACAGTCTGATGGAGCATGAATGCCTCTCAACACACAGAAATAGGGCAGGCTACCGCTATTTGTGGGACGGGGTAAGGTGTAATGAGGGCCATTGCTGCAAAGCTGCGTTGTTTGACAACATCCGAAAGCCACATAACCAGCTTAAAATTTGGATATCTTTACCTTTGCGAGAAGAATAAAGGGGTCAGTCCTGGAAAATAGAATTTAATCCTTGATATTGCCTTCTAAGATGCTATAATCCTTGCATTATGGCACGACCTTACCGACTGCAATCAGAAGATTGCTTTTACCATATAACCAGCCGCGGTAACGACAGGAAGAAAGTATTCTTGAACGATACCGACTTTGAGAAATTCCTCGAATATGATTTAACGGTGTTTCTGAATGAACTTAACATCTTCTATTTAGCCACCCGCTCACTCCGCTCTCTCGACGGACACAGACAACTACCTATCCGTTGGCAGACTCGCCAGCAGATAACTGTTCTAGTATCGAGATCCCAGACTCCGGGTTTCGGCCGCCGCCCCCTTATCCGTGTGAATCAATAATCTAGGGGGATACTGTTTCTGAATGAACATACGGATTCCCGTTTTTCAGTTCAAGCTTTGGTATTTATCCCACTCAACAAATTAAAATCTCAATGAGTTTGAGGGAGATCTTGAGGTATGCCCTCTATCTGATTTAATATATAACGTTGGTAGTTTTGTAAGTTTATCTCTGCCATATCTTCTCTCTTTCATTTATTATCATGCTATTGGCGTTTAAATCTTTGCGCCGTCACGAGAGATGGGGTCCGAGAGGCGGGGTCTGCCCTTGACATTAGACAAAGTTTTCTTTTAATCTCTTCAAAGCCTTTCACATTTAAGAGTCGCAGATTCTATTTCCGATCGTATATTTTACCAAGTAGTTGAACACATCCCGCTGTCTCTTATTAGCTTGTCTTTAGTAATCAATGTAGCATTAAAGTAAAGCGCGGTTGCGACAATCAGTTTATCATGCATTTCCATGTCTGCTTCATTATTCGCCACCTTAAGAAGATCAGCATCGAGCGGGGCTATATCAAAATTCTCGTATTCTTCTATCTTGTTGAGGCTCTCTTCAAACGTAAGGGTAATATTTCCTTTTTTGGCGATAAACATTATTTCTGCCAGAACTACAGATGGAACTACAATCAGTCCTTCTTCCTTGGTTTGCTCAAATGCCTTCAGTGCTTTCTTACTCAAACGAGAATCCTCTTTAAAATACCATACCAGGGAATGTGTGTCCGTCACGTAATCCATTAATTCACCTTTATTGATGTTCGTAAGGAAAGAGTGATCTTTTTGATTCAAGATACAGTGCATCATCAATTTAACTACCTTTCCAAATTCCTTTCAATGAGCCCCGAATCCCTGGCTTTTTGGCCTTTCCTATCAATTCGGTTCTCAAAACATGAATTATCTTATAAAGCTTGGGAATCGTTTCCTCGGGAAACTCGTCTATTTCCTTTAAAAGTCTCTCCTTATGGGTTAATGACATATTACGTTCCCTCCTTTCTTGAGACCTTTGTAATGGGGGACATCCTTCTATCTTACCTCTGTACAGCTAGTTGAACATTTGGGTGTCTAACAAGCTTGAGTTACCTGTTGAACCTGTAACAGCTCCATAAAAAAAGCTCGGCGGATCCCTCACCAATAGCGAATCCTGGCTCTAATCGTTATCAGTATCCTAAGGGTCTAGGGGACGGTGTTTCTGAATGAACTTTATCTTCTATTTAGCCACCCGCTCACTCCGCTCTCTCGACGGACACAGACAACTACCTATCCGTTGGCAGACTCGCCAGCAGATAACTGTTCTAGTATCGAGATCCCAGACTCCGGGTTTCGGCCGCCGCCCCTTTATCCGTGTGAATCAGTGTTTATCTATGTCCGCTCTCTCGACAGAAATGCCGACACTTCTTGGAGTACAAATTCGATATCCTTAACCGGATCACCTTGCAACGGAGATACCTTCACATTACCCAGCTCATCATGGTGGTGATGAGGATAGCTCTCCAGATAACCAAACTCTTCCTTGTTGTCCCATCGTAGGAGCGACATATCGGAGAATAGCTGATAAGCATAATCAATATGGTCTTGGTTGAAGTAAAGACGCACCTGTATGTAGCTTGTACTTTTCTGGAAGGCTCGTCCTGATCTTGAAAAAAAACTGCTCAGGCGAAAACTCCTGGGTCTCGATCACGCGCACATTGCTACACAGAGGATGCGCCTGCAGAATAGCCATCAAGGCCCCAAGGAGCAAGGGCAAGGAAGTCAAGCGACAACCTCCTGCCGCAATCCAAGCCAGCTCTCCAACATTTCCTGGGCTACTTTCCAGTCCAACCAGTCATCCTCTTCCTGCATAATGGCCTGCCCCAGTGCCTGGCGTTGCTCCGGGGTCAAATCTCCTTTTGACAATAGCGCTGAACGTTCGTGGAGATAGGCGCTAAACTGCTGGAAGTCCATGCCATAGGTGCGCTCAAAGCGTTTGACTTCTCGCCTGCGCCTGGCGATCTCTGCCAACAGGTAGTCCCGCAACAGGGCTCGAATCGCCTCTTCTTCGTTGGCAAAAACCTTTCGTTTGATGAGCGGCTCAATCGCCGAGCTAATCGTCGCTGACATATGTTGTCTTACCTCTGATCGTGATAGCTTGATAGCATTCTGACAATCATTCTATCACATTATGCGGTGAAGAGATAGCCCCGCACATCTCACGAAATGATCTGGGGTTGGTGCCTTGCGACCTTATATCAAATCTATAATGGGGGACGTCCTCGAATACACAGACAACTGGGACTGATCAAATCCTTCCTCTCCGATTATCTCTGGTGACAAACCGGCTACAGCCATAATCAACCATAATCAAAAAAAGAGACGCTACCGCCATTGGGGTGAAAATATACCCCTTAAGACCAATTCCTAATAATATTTACAAACCCATCCTCCCTTACGGAAAAAACTTAGTGGCACCGACGACCGGCCGTTACCAAAGCGGCAGTGACTTGCGGGAAGGAATACCCACCTCTTCCCTTATCTTTCTTGTGTCTTTTCTGCTGCCTTCAGACAAAAGGGCTATGTCAAAGGAGTAAGGTTCGTAATTTCTTAGAGACTCCCAGCAGGAGCAGTGACCGACAAGTGTCAGGTCCAGGGCATTTTCCCGTATAATGGAGTCCATAAAGTCTTTGACGACAACAGGTCCGACAAAAACGATGCGGTGACAGCCTTTGTCTTCAATAGCAACCAATCTTTCTGTCAATCGCATGGATGTCAACGACCTTATTAGTACTTGACATACACATATTGGCATTATATTCTTGTGTAAGAAAGGAGGATTCTATGCGTACGAACGTTGTAATTGACGACAAATTGATCGAAGAAGGGTTGGAGCACACCGGCTTTAAAACCAAAAAAGAACTAGTTAATTATGCACTGAAAGAGCTTGTAGATCGAAAAAAAAGGAAGGCCATCTTAGAACTTGAAGGGAAACTTCACTGGGAAGGTAACCTGGAAGAAATGAGGGGCAATCGCTTTGAAGATATTAGTTGACACTTCTGTCTGGATCGATTTCTTCAATGACGTTTCAAGCCTTCCCAAAATTGCCCTCCATAATCTCTTGCAGGCAGAGGAAGACATCTGCATTTCCGACTATATTCTAACCGAAACACTCCAGGGCTTCAAAGACGATAAAGAATTTGAGGCAGCTAAGAGACATTTGCTTAATTTCCCTATTTATCGCTTAAAGGTTCCTGAGTCATACATCCATGCTGCTCAGATTTATCGTGCATGTCGAAAAAAGGGGTTAACCATTCGAAAAACAGCCGACTGTCTGATAGCTCAAGCTGCTATAGAGTCCTGTCTATTTTTGCTTCACAATGACAACGACTTTGATCGCATTGCCTCAATCTGCAACTTGCGAATTCTTCCAACTTGAGATAACAATTCACATTTTTCTCAATCAGTGTAATGGGGAACATCCTAAGTAATGGGGGACCTAGCTCATATCCTCTTCGTCAACCTTGTCTGTCCCACTGGAGAGATAGCTCAGGACTGTCTCCAGATACTCCATCCCGGTTTTCCTGGCTTTCAACTCCTCCAAGAGCTCCAATATAAGGGGGGGGCAATCTATACTTGGCTTTTGTCCGACTTCCCTCATGCCCCTTACCATGCCGTCTCAATTTTATACTGCTTAAACAGTGCATCCTTTGTAATAACTGTCAAATGTTCTGTATAGGCCTGGGCAATGAGCAGGCGGTCAAACGGATCGTTGTGGTAAGGTGGTAATTGTCCAACCCGCAATGTATGTTCAAGATGAATCGGCAAAACGTCCATATAGCTTTTTTCCAGGCGTTTGGGAATATAACTGTCAGGAGGAAAAGGCAGCTTTATCCTGTTGAGAGCATATTTGATTGTAATCTCCCAGGCGCTGACCACTGAAAAGAAAATTTCATTGTTTCCGTTTTCTATTAATTGAAAGGCCTGTTGCCCCAGTTTATCCGGATCAATATGCCACCATAACCAGCAATGCGTATCAAGCAGGTATCCTTGTCGTGCCATTTTTTATTTATTCAAAGTAAGTTCTTAAGTCTTTTGGCAGAGGCGCGTCAAAATCTTCAGCAATCCATGCGTTACCTCGGTCAATACCGGCGACACGTTTGTGGGCTTGTCGTTTGATAGGGACAAGTTTTGCAACAGGCTTACCTGATTTTGCAATGATGATTTCCTCGCCACTGCTGACTCTGAGCAACAGACGTGAAAATTGTGTTTTGGCTTCATGTGTGTTGATGGTTGGCATTCTCATTATCCTCCACATAAATCTATCTCAACCATCACAATTTTAAACTAAGTCGACAACTAAGTCAACTAATAGGGTAATGATCTGGTGATCTGGGGGACATCCTATGTTCCCCCTGTCAAGCAAAAAACTTCTTTTTAAAAACAGCTAGTTGAATATAAGGGAGGCATTTAGGACAGCAGACCTTCAGACTTCTCACCGAAGATTTCAGCACTGAAGATGTTGATTTGTGTTTTTGGATCTTTCCAGCAACCAGAGGCTAGGCCTGCCTTCATACAGGCCTGATCCAGAAAGGTAAGCCTGTCCCATCCATTTTTTGTAGCTACCTGTGGTAACAGCACACCGTGAAATGGTTCCTGAATGATATAGATCCCGTGGGAACCTATCTTGATTTCATTAATATCAGTTATCGGCCTCAAGGGAGTAAGTGTGGAGATCTCCAAGTCTATCTCCTCAAATTCTGAGGGGCGAAGCGGGCGGAACCTCTGATCTTTGAAAGCTGCTGATATGGCCATGTCGCCGACTATCTCATACAGGGGTCTGTCTGCTGAAAAGGTCCCTATACAACCCCTGAGCCGGCCGTACTTGTGAAGTGTCACAAATGCCCCTCTGTGTTCGAGGAGATTTGGATTTGTCACCCCGGGAAGGCTGAAAGGAAGGCCAGCCAGCTCTGTCTCTATGGCCTGCCTTGCCATTTTGAGTAACAATCGCCTTTCAGGGCTAGTTAGCTTCCCATTTCCCATGTTTACAGTCTCCAGTACCTGATAGCCTTTTCGTTAAAATCATCAGGGTGATAAAAATCCTTTACGTCTATTACTACACCCCTGTCAGGAGTGAGCATGTCTTTTATTACTGAAACCCCGGCCTCTGCATAGGTTTTGTGGGCTACTGCAAGTATGACCGCATCGACGTTGGCAGGCAGGTCCTTCAGTAAACGAATGCCGTATACGAATTCGGCCTCTTGCGGATCGGCCATGGGATCATGTACCAGGGGTTCAATGCCATACTCCCTGAGTTCGTGGATAATATCTACCACTCTGGTATTTCTTATATCAGAACAGTTTTCCTTGAATGTAAGCCCGAGTATAACGACCCGGGCCCCTTCCACCCGCACCCTGGCATGGATGAGTTCCTTGACCGTCCTCTGCGCAACATATGAGCCCATTGAATCGTTGATGCGTCGCCCAGCCAGAATGACTTCGGGATGGTATCCTACTTGCTGAGCACAATAGGTGAGGTAGTAGGGATCAACTCCGATGCAATGGCCTCCTACCAGACCAGGTATAAAAGAGAGAAAATTCCACTTCGTGCAAGCAGCCTCCAGCACTGATTGTGTATCAATACCCAGGCGATTGAAAATAATGGCCAGCTCGTTCATAAGGGCGATATTGAGATCCCGCTGTGTATTTTCTATGACCTTGGCTGCTTCAGCCACTTTTATGCTCTCTGCCCTGTATACCCCTGCATCCACTATAAGTTCATATGTGCTGGCCACCTCTTCCAGTGTATCCTGATCTTGAGCCGCCACAACTTTTACTATCTTGTTCAGAGAATGCTCCCTGTCTCCGGGATTTATACGCTCAGGAGAGTAACCAACCTTGAATCCTTTGCCACACTGAAGTCCGGAGGCCTTTTCAAGGATAGGGCAACATATGTCCTCAGTCACACCCGGATATACTGTTGACTCGTATACTACAATAGCTCCGTGCTTAAGGTTTTTTCCGACAATTTCCGAAGCAGAGACAATGTGCCTGAGGTCAGGCTGCTTGTTGGCAGTAATCGGAGTAGGTACAGCTATAATGACCATGTCTGTCTCTTTTATGGCGGCAGGATCGTTTGTGAAGCTGAGATGTACCGCCTGCTTGAAGTCTTTGCGGCTAATTTCTGCAAAGGGGTCAATGGATTTCCCGTAACTGATTATTCTGTCTTCAGATATATCAAAGCCGATGGCCTTTATTTTCTTGCCAAAGGCTATTGCCAGCGGGAGTCCGACGTAACCCAATCCAACTACTGCTACCGAATTTGTCGCCATGTTATAAGTTCTCCTTATAAATATATTAATATCTATCGAACAGAATGTTATATAATGTTTAATAAGGAGTGATATCAGAAAGGCTATGGCCTTGGCAAGTAAGTTTGTCAATTTACCGAAGTTCTTTACAGGAGGGGATATTCACTTTCTTGTGTAGAAAATTCGGGTCTGGGATATGGGATTGAGAATGCGTCCGCAAGGCCGATTCTCACGATATAATAAAAAAATAACAATTTTATAAGAAATCTTGGAGAACACAAAATGAAGAACTATTTCCTCCAAAACAACAAACCTCTTTTATGTCAGAGTCGCTTTATGGAAAAAGAGCCAATCCTACATCGATCTCGAAAGTGGTATCACGCAATCATCGTGCTTTTGCCCAGCCTGTTTATCCTTGCCGGTTGCGCAAGTTACGGACACCGTGTTTCCCCTGTCCCCCTTCCCGGGACTCAACCTGAACATTTGACGGTAGATGGGGTTGAAATGCTGGCCGTGGCATATCTGGATAAAAAGATCGCAGAGGAACGGTTTGGCTTTGACGTGCGAGGGTCAGGACTTCTGCCGGTCCAATTAGTCATTGACAACGGGAGCACACAGAAGGTGAGCATAAATTCCGGACAGACATTCCTGATTGATCAAATCGGACAGGCCTGGCCTCTTTTGTCAGCAGAGGAGGCCTATCAACGGGTAAAAGGCCATGTAGAAATGGGCGAAACAGCAAAAGGCACTGCGAAACCCGCTGTTTTACTCGGGGCTGCAGGTGCCCTGGCAGGTTTTGCCGTCGGCATCCTTACAAACGAAGATATCGGCGAAAGCGTGGGCAAAGGCGCGGTCCTTGGAGGTACAGTCGGGGCATTGGCAGGCGGGACTGCGGCCTATGCAACTGCCCCGGAAAAGATCAGGACCGACCTGGCACAGAGGACCCTGCGCAACCGACCTGTCAAACCCGGACAACTGGCCTATGGATTTCTCTTCTTCCCTGGACGCAAAGAGGCCGCATCTGTGCAACAGCTCCGTTTAGCCGTCACCATCGGGACGGAGCCACACGTCCTGAATTTACTCCTGGCAAATCCCAGTATGCCAGAACCTTAATACAAAGGGATATGAATGTTCGGCATCCTTCATTAAATCTTAGAAGTAGTTTACACTTTGTTGATCTTGTATTTTGGCAGTGAAATTTGAAACTTGAAATTTGAAATTGGGAAAACAAAAAAATGTAGATGCGTTATCTAATTTCGAATTTCCAGTTTCAGCATCCGTATTCAATTCGATAATGCACGTTTTTTT
>JAJSZR010000098.1 GCA_030262715.1 Deltaproteobacteria bacterium | reverse complement strand
TGACAGATGCTATGGCAAGGCAAGCTGGAAACTGAGAAAAAATCTGTGTAATCCTGCCTGCCCCGTAAGTGGGGACCATCGTACTGGGGTAAATCCTGTCTAAACTATAACAAACCTTCAGCCCGTGAAATTCACGCCAGTGACAGCGGAGCGTATTTAACTGGGCCAATAAACCAAGGTACCCAAGCAACCGTGGTAACCCAACCAACCCAAATAACCGTGGTAACCCAACAAACCCAAATAACCCTTCGACTAGCAACTGACAATGACCAGATGCTCTGGGATAATTACGTGTCAAATAATCCTGATGCCGGCCCCTATCACCTCTATGCTTGGAAAACAGCAGTGGAACAAGGCTATGGGCATAAGGGATTATATCTTATGGCAGAAGATACTGATTCCGGCTTTGTGTCTGGCGTGTTGCCTCTTATTTTGTTTCGTCTACCATGGGGGCGCAAATCCCTGGTATCCCTTCCTTACTGTGACCATGGGGGTCTAATCGGAGAACCTTATGTGCAACAGGCGTTGGTAAGAAAGGCCCAAAGGCTTGCCGGTGAGCTAGGTATATCCAGGATGGAGATTCGCTGTTCACAGGAGCACAGTGACTTATTAACCGAAGGAAGTGTTTCCGGTCAGGTCCTTTCCCACAAAGTCAGCATGATTTTATATTTGCCTGCCTCTTCAGATGCCCTGTGGAATGGATTTAAGGCCAAACTGAAGTCCCAAATACGCCGTCCGGAAAAAGAAGGTCTGAGAGGTCACATGGCAAAGGCGCATGTATCCAAAGGCTATTGTTGATGAGAAAACAATTAAGCCATATCTTGGGAACCAGCAGGTTTCCACCCCTGGTGCAGAACAGATCGCACAAAACCTCATTACCCTCCCCACGCACACAGGGATCACAGAAGACCTGGCGAAAGAAATAGCCCGGAAGGTAGGGGTTGCATACCAAATCACAAGATAGGGGATGTAACCGTTCATAAAGGGTTGAAATGGAGAAAAATGGTGGCGCATTACTTTCTCCAAATATGTATATTCAAAATAGATACATTTTTGTGGTTATCCCTTAGGCATTTACAGGAGATAATACGATGGATTTTCTTATTGCGGTATTAAGAAAAAGTGGCCCATATTGGGTTGCCTTATGCTTAGAAAATGGAATGGTCGGTCAGGGTTATACAAAAGAAACGGCAATTAAAAAACTAAAAGAAGCGATAGACTCCATCGCGGAAGTGCAAAGAATAGATAACACTATTTATTCCGCCCCTATATTAATAAAAGAACTGCATGAGTTTTTGACAGTAGAAGGAGTAGAGACCATTTCAGAACCATTGGAAATGCGAGCTTTATATGCCTAAGAATTTACCCTCTTTGAAGGCGAAACAGCTTGTTCAGTTGTTAAAATCTGGAGGATGTGAGTTCTACAGGGAGGGAAAGGGTGACCATAAACTATACGTACGCTATGTTAAAGGGAAAAAGAAGGTGGCGCCAATTGACATGGGTGAGAAGGAGTTCTCGCCCCCGTATATATTACGGATATTTCGTCAATTTGGATTCAGTAACACTGAGATTGAAGATTTGTTAAAATAGGGAGCTGTTATTATCCAAAACACAAAATTTACGCATGGTTGTTCAAAAATCGAATAAACAAATGTCGTTATCATTGATCATGATATAGTAGACCCCATTACATTACATTTTTGGACACAGATGAACACAGATTTTCAGGATACTACGGCTACGGATGTTGAAGTAGGTCTTTTGCTGAATTTCGGCCCGAAGCCGGAAATAAAACGCAAGGTTTTTGATAACTTCAGGAAGTAATTGGACACGGATTTCACGGATTACACGGATTCTATTTTTTAATCTGTGTTCATCTGTGTAAATCTGTGTCCTATACTATACGTATGTTTTACAAAGTGAAATTACATATCTGTGTACTCTGTGTCTCTAATGTATGTAGCGAGTGGGTGGTGAATATATGCCTGCTATAACGTTTAACAACTGCTAAAGTTTTTCGCCTGAAGGCGAAGGTTTCAAACCAGGCGAATGGGAAAATGAAAAAAGGAAAAAAATATATTTACCTTGACGTCTGTGTGTTATGTCATCCTTTTGATGATCAAACATATTTGAGGATTCGTCTTGAGACGGAAGCGGTCAATCTGATATTATCAAAGGTAAAAAACGAAGATTACAGATTAATTGTTTCGCCAATCCATTGGGAGGAAATAAAAGTAATATCCGAAACTTTTGAAAGAATTGACCTGCAAGAGCGGCTAAAAACTTTGGGGAAATCTATTGAGGTAGATTTGGCTAGTGCAAGAAAAAGGGCTGAAGAATTGTGTGATCTAAATTTTGGCGTAGCTGACGCTGCACATATCGCATTTGCAGAGCAATGTGGTGCAGAATTTATTAGTTGCGATGATTCCCTTATCAAGAGGTGTTCAAGACACAACATTAAGATATGGTGTGGCAATCCTGTCGCTTTTTGCGAAAAGGAGAGATTACGATGAGAGCAATTAAATACATGGATGAAGAGAAGATGGTAAAAAAAGCAGTTAAAGCACTTATTGGAGAATTAGGACCTATTGAAGCTAACCGATTTATAAGTATGCCTAGAAAAAAAAGAATAGAAAGTATAAAGAGGCACAGGGAGTGGCAAAGGTCACTGGACAAAGAGAAATTTTTTAATAAGGTTTTTAGTTGAGAAATGCTGCTCATAACGAATTTTGGGGACTGTTAGGTTTCCACACAAAGTCGCATTTTATAAGGTTTTGAGCATGCGTTTCCCATGACTTTTATTGGGTTCGTTGGGTTGAGTCACTGGCCATGGAAATAACCCGCTTCGAAGACATAGAGGTCTGGCAGTCGGCCCGCGAGGTAGCTCGCAAAAGCAATCAACAATCAACAATCATAAATCCAACAAGGTAACCCTGAACGGTGAACCCTGAACCTTTTAACGCCTAATATATTTCTAATCTGTGTTCATCTGTGTAAATCCGTGTCCAAATGAAATATCGTGTCTTTAACAACAAAATCCCTATTTATCATCTCATTCGGTGCTCTCTTTGTCTTTATTTTTTCAGCCATATGGTTGAATAGCGAATATTCAGATGCCTTTAGGACTGATCTAAAGCATTTGATACTGAGTGAGCTAATCTACATTAATCCTCTCCCTTCCGGGACAAAGGTCAATGCAATATATGTATTAGGGGGCTCTCAAACAAACATTGAGCACAGGTACAAAACAGCTTCCGAACTATACCATAAAGGAATATGCGAAAGGATATGGATTCTAAGTAGGCCTGGAATAACTGAATATAGTGTTTCTCTGGGCAGGAATTTGACAAACAATGAATGGTCTATTTTGAAATTAACAGAATTCGGAGTTCCAACTGAGTGTATTGAGCCAATAGAAGTTAAAGAAGGATTCTTTGGCACTTTTACAGAAGCAAAAGGTATTTCTTCCTTAATAAAAAAACGGGGCTACAAAAGCCTGTTACTGATCTCTTCACCTGAACATCTTTGTAGGGCTGAAATCAGTTTCGATAAATTTTTGAAGGATCAAAATACTTCAATTTATGCCTGCCCTGTTAAATCTGGTTTTTATTTAACCGGGGTTGAAGAATCAGATAGTCGTGCATTGTTGAGAGATCTCCTCGTTGAATTCATCAAACTCAAGGTTTATCAATATTTATTAGTGCGCTGATCCAAAATCAGCCGGCCTGTTTTTCTCTGCGGTCTCTGCGGCCTCAAGTGACTGAAGGGAGCGGGCGAGAGAAAAAGAATATCTCTCACAGAGCTCACAGAGTTCGCAGAGTTTTTGGTCTGAAAAATAAGAATTATCTCTGCGGTCTCTGCGGCCTCAAGTGACTGAAGGGAGCGGGCGAGAGAAAAAGAATATCTCTCACAGAGCTCACAGAGCACACAGAGTTAAGGTAAGAGCTTGACAGCTTATGAGCTAAGGAGGACATAATGGAAGCGATATTTTTACAAATTCCGCCTGAAATAGCGTCTCAAATAAAGATACCACCAAAGCGGGCACAGAGAGTTCTGATGGAAGAGCTTGTACTGCGGCTTTATGAGGAAGGTATTATTTCTGCCGGCCAGGGCGCATATCTGTTAAAAATGGATCGGCTGTCCTTTGAACGCTTTATAGCAGAACGTTGTATAGCTATTCATTGCGATGCTGAAGAACTGGATCAGGATATTTCTCACCTGGACAGGGCATTATGATTGTAAGTAATACTACACCCATCAGTAACTTGCTTCATCTTGACAATATTTCGCTTTTAGCCGAACTGTTTGGCACCGTTTATATTCCGGAAGCAGTGGCAAATGAATTGAACGTTGTTTTTTTAAGTAGCGGAGAATGGCAGAAGTGTATTGAGGGTGAGCAGATAATTATTCAGCCCGTTTCGAATACTATTTTTGTAAAACAAATGGTGCCATTTCTTCACCAAGGCGAGGCTGAAGCGATTTGTCTTAGTCTGGAGAAGAAGGCAAGGTTATGCCTTATAGACGACAAAGACGCTCGGACAGTAGCTCAACTGAATAATTTGTTGGTAACAGGAACGCTTGGCATTTTATTAAAGGCCAAGGAAACTGGTTTGATCTCATCTGTTAAAAAATTGATCGACAAATTGCGTGCTGAGCATCACTTTTGGATTAGAGAAGATATGTATCAAAAGGTCTTGCATATAGCCAAAGAGCCTTGATGTATCTCTGCGGTCTCAAGCGACTGAAAAGAGCTGGCGAGAGAAAAAGAATATCTCTCACAGAGTTCACAGAGCACACAGAGTTTTTGGCCCAAAGCATAAGTCTTGCCTTCTCTGCGGTCTCTAGCGACTGAAAAGAGCTGGCGAGAAAAAAGAATATCTCTCACAGAGTTCACAGAGCACACAGAGTTCCCGGAGGTAACTGTATTATGGCAGAAATTAAATTGAAAACAGA
Organism: Deltaproteobacteria bacterium; assembly: GCA_030262715.1. Taxonomy (GTDB): domain Bacteria; phylum Desulfobacterota; class Dissulfuribacteria; order Dissulfuribacterales; family UBA3076; genus UBA3076. The sequence continues at coordinate 4,817 of JAJSZR010000098.1, read as the reverse complement.
TCAGTCAGATCAAGCGATAGTGATCCTGCGTGAGGCAATGAAGACAGAAGAGTTGCGAATCAAGTACGCTATAGATGTTGCCCAAAAAAAGCTTGCAGAATTTGAGAAGAAATATGGAGTCTCTTCTGAAACCTTTATTAATGAATGGGCAGCCGAAGATTTGGACGGTAGGGATTTGGAATATGTTGAATGGGCCGGGGAAATCAAACTATCCTTGCGATTGAATGAGAGGTTTGACATACTCAGAGGAATAGAATATGTCGCTTAGCCGGTATCTGGCCGCGCTTCGGCAGGAAATTGAACGGCTGGATACTTTCGGCTTTGCTGAATCGATTGACTTTCGTGAAGAATTAAGGGCTGGCAAACAGGCAATAGTGAAGGCTGAGATCGTTCTGGTGGACGGTTCTGTTTTGTTTGTCAGGGAGTATATTGACGCAAAATATAAAATTGAAAAGGTAAGTTACGCTTACCAATACCAGGACGGGGAAGGCAAACTAATTTTTCGATACGATAACGCCGTACATAAACCGGGGCTGGGTTTCATTGAGCATAAACACACCGCCGATGGCGTCATTACACCGGCAGCTCCGCCTGAATTATCCGAACTAATCGAAGAAATAATTATAGGTATAAGGAATAATTCTCTGTAAAGAATTTCAGCGTGCTCTGCGGGCTTTTGAGCGCAGCGAACGGGCGAGAGATAGCGGGCCTTTAGCTCCTGTAGATATACTGGGGTGCCTAATCCTCTAATCCTGAGCGAAGCGCTAATCCTTTAATCCTTAGTCCTTCTCTCTGCGGTCTCTGCGGTCTCTAGCGACTGAAAGGAGCGGGCGAGAGGAAAGAATATCTCTCACAGAGTTCACAGAGCTCACAGAGTTCTTTGATCTACTTCCAAATATATGATAACCTTGTCGAAAAAAAGAACGTCGGATATCCGCCGGGGCGGGACCGTACTGTGAAGGAACAACTATGTCATTGATTAAAATAGAACCTGCCTTGAGAGACATGATACACGGCCTTGGATCTAATCCTGAGATGGAGGCCATCAAGATTTTCAACATGGGATTGAAAGAACTCTTGCGAGAATGCGACGAAGAAATTATGGACCTGGAAATCAAATACGGCACATCTTATGAGGAATTCAAATCAAAGTTAGATTCCGGTGAACTCGGGGACCCATTTTCCTATCCATTGGAAAAAGATGCCATGCTATGGGAGGATCTTATGGCTGAGAAACGGCTTCGATTGAGGGTTATTCGCCAGGTTGAGGAACGTTTGTGACCCTCGATGATCTTAGAGATCAGCTATGCGATTTGTTCAAAAACCAATTCCCCGATGCAGAGTTTTCCATAAGTGAACGACGGTCTGTAATACTCGAAATCAGAATATTCTTTGCCCCTGAAGTATTCATGGAGTCGTACTTCAATGCCATAACGGGTAAGAAGAGCTTTACATTGGTAGAAAACGGAAGACGTATTTGGGGTTACGACAATTATCGATATTGGCATTACCATCCAACTGAAGATCCCGAAAGTCATGTACCATGCAATGAACCATCTCTGAAAGAGATTGTGGATGAGGTTCAAACAGTGCTTACCAGGATAAAACGCCGGTGATGTATCTCTGCGGTCTCTGTGGTCTCAAGCGACTGTAGGGAGCGGGCGAGAAGTAAAAAAACATCTCTCACGGAGTTTACAGAGAACATAGAGTTTTTGGCCCAAAACACAGGAATTATCTCTGCGGTCTCTGTGGTCTCAAGCGACTGGAAGGAGCGGGCGAGAGATAAAAAGATATCAGGTTAATTGACTGATAAGGTCTCATTTGGTTTTTTATAAATTGGAGGCTGTTATTATGAAAAAAGAACAATTACTTGAACGAATCGTGCTGAACCCTAAAGTTATGGTAGGAAAACCCGTTATACGAGGGACTCGTTTGACTGTCGATTTCATTCTTAATCTTCTGGCACAGGGGGCTACAGAAAATGAGATTTTAGATGAATACAAAAGCCTCACTTATGAAGACATTCAGGCTTGTTTCCTCTTCGCTACCAATTCCTTAAAAAACACCGAATTTATGCCGTTGATGGCGGAGCCTGTCTAATGCGGTTCCTTGTGGATGAATGTACAGGTCCAGCCGTCGCAGAGTGGTTGCGTAATACAACCACGAAGTATTTTCAGTCTTCGAAGAGGCAAGAGGAATGGATGATGATGACATAATCCGGAAGTCACATGAAGAAAATTGGATTTTAATCACAAACGATAAGGATTTCGGGGATAAAGTATATCGAGATGACCGACTTCACAGGGGTGTTATCTTACTTCGCCTTGAAGATGAACGTTCTCAATCAAAAATCCAGGTATTATCCCGCCTTCTTATGATATGTTCAGATCGACTGCCAAACACATTTGTCGTGGTCACGGAAAATCAGATTCGTTTTGCCAAAAGGTAAATCAAACGAAAAAATGCAAAATAGATATTTGGTTGTAATAGCAATAATGCTTCTCACGTCTGTTGTTGTCCACTTCCTGAGCTATGACACTTATTACGAAGCAGAAGCCGGGATCAGGGCAATAAGAAATATCCCCTTGGAATTCGGACAATGGCAAGGGAAGGATATTCCACTTGATGAACGAATTTACGAGATACTGGAAACCAGGTCTATCATCAATAGGGCATATCGTGGGAAAAATGGCCAAGAGGTTTTGTTGTCTATTGTTTATTATCCTGAAACCAAGGTAGATTTCCACGCACCCGAGGCTTGTTTGGCGGGGAGAGGGATACAGATAAGCAAATCCGCTCAGACTATAACCATCACACCCAATGAGAAAAAAGTAACAATCAAACTGAATCGATTGATCAGACAGCAGGGTGGTTGTGATGAGCTGATCTACTATTTTTATAAGGCTGGGGATTTCCTTGGAAAGAATTATATAAAGATGAGAATGAATCTGGCCCTGAATAAATTTTCCAGAAATGAAAAAAACGGCTCCCTCATCCGAGTATCCTCACCTGTTTTTGGGAAAGACTATAAAAGTGCTTCAATAATACTGACCATTTTTATCGAAGATCTATACCCCTATCTTAAAAAATATCTATAGGCTCGGTATCTCTGCGGTCTCTGCGGTCTCAAGCGACTGAAAAGAGCGGGCGAGAGAAAAAAACATCTCTCACAGAGCACACAGAGCTCACAGAGTTTTTGGCCCAAAACATAAGAATAATCTCTGCGGTCTCTGCGGTCTCAAGCGACTCCAGGGAGCGGGCGAGAGAAAAAAATATCTCTCACAGAGCCGCAGAGACCACAGAGCAAAGGCTTTTTCCTGCGCCTCGAGCAAAGCGGGCGAAAGAAGTCTCGAAAACAATATATTAAGATTGCCTGAATCAATTGCGAAGAGACTGAGAAAAGGGAAGCGATTTATAAGATGAAGAGGGTGCTGATGTGGAAATAGCTTATTCAGTGAATGGCGTACCGATTCGTTTGACATATGAAAGATGGTTCCATATTACTGAAAACCACGATGATTTAGCCAGCTATTATTTTGAAGTCTTGGAAACTGTTGAATCTCCAGATTTCATTGTGAGGGGCAACAAAGGCAGTTTAAAAGCTACAAAAAACATGGGCAAAGATAAATGGCTGGTCGTTATCTATAGGGAAGTATCAAAAACTGATGGATTTATAATCACTGCATATTTCCTCGACAAGAAGGCGAAGGGAGATGTGATATGGAATTACAGCAAACAGAAAATGATATGATCCAGACTTGTCTGAATCTAACTGCAAATTTAATAAAGTTACCGGTGAGAAATATATGGATAGACTATGACAAGGAAGCTGACGTGTTGTACTTGAGTTTTCGGAAGCCGCAGCGGGCCAAAAAAACGGTGGAGGCTGGAGATGATATTCTGGTTCGGACCGATGAAAATGAAATAGTAGGGATAACCATTTTGAACGCCAGTGATAGGTGAAATTTTTACCCGCCTGCCCTATGAAAAATGCGGTACCTTTTTCATTGACATATTCCGAAGATATAGCCATTTCTGACAAACTCAGCAACCCAATAAACCCAACAAACCGTGGTGCCCAACGAACCCAACAGACCCAGGTAATCTGGCGCCCCGCTGGGCCAACAGGGACAAAAATGGAACAACTGACAAAAGACAAAAAAGCATATCTCCCATTAGTTGTGGAGAGCTTAAAAAAGATAGGAATTCACAAGATTATCCTATTTGGTTCCTTGGCCTCCGGCGATGTCCACGCGGATAGTGACATTGATCTGATAGTGGTCACAAATGATAACCTGTTTCCTAAAAGCTATAAAGAAAAAAGCGACTTATATTTGAAAGTTTCCAGTGCAATGAACGATATCACAAAAAAAAATCCCTATAGACTTAATCGTGTATACAAAACCAATGTATTTTAAATTCAATGAGCTTGGCTCTCTCTTTTCAAAAGAGATTTCCCAAAAAGGAATTGTGCTTTATGAAGCTGATAACTGAAGAATGGCTGAGCAGAGCAAAAGATGATCTGGATGTTGCGTTTGGAAACGCTCCTTGGCACTGTAGAGAAGGAAATGGCCCTTAATTTGAATTTAAGTCTCATAAAGAGACTTGACGAAGTATATATCAGCGCTCGATATCCAAGTGACTTAGGGCTGTTGCCCTCTGGGAAACCTTCAATTCAGGACGCAAAAGAGCTATACGAGTTTGCTAATGATATTCATGCTAAAATAAAAAAATTGCTGGAAGAGTTTGCAAATACTCCCTAACCAACCCAAGTAACCCAACAAACCCAACAAACCCAACAAACCCAAGTAACCCAA
>JAJSZR010000097.1:2976-9834 GCA_030262715.1 Deltaproteobacteria bacterium | reverse complement strand
ACGGGAAAACAGCTACTTGGGTATTCGGCCAGAATCATCAAAAAAATTCATTCACAAAATGCGCATCTGCCTTAAATTTATTCGATGTTCGATGTTCGATGTTCGTCTTTTAACATGAACCTTTAAACCTTTACAAAGAGGTTAATCAATAATGAATATCCTGCCGGAGTTCGGTAAGATGATATTGATTTTAGGGATATTATTTGTAGTAATTGGGCTGCTTCTGATGTTAGGCCCCAAAATTCCGCTTTTGGGCAAGCTGCCAGGAGATTTTGTAGTCAGGCGAGGCAACTTCACCCTTTATTTTCCCCTGGCAACTTCTATACTTTTGAGTATAGTCCTTACTTTGATTTTTTTCATATTCCGCAAATGATTCCGCTGAAAACATCCCATCTGCTGCGTCGCTTCGATTTCCTCGTCCATGCGACGTACGCTAAGTACGCCTTCATTCCTCGGAGATCTCGCGCCTTGCATCTGAAACATTTTGAGCGGAATCATATTTCAGGACTTTTTGCAGTGTAATCGCAAATGACCCGCCGGGACTTTTTGAAAAAAGCAGGCTTTTGTGCCTTTGGCCTGGGACTCATCTATCCGGTTTATGCCTTTGTAGCAAAGAAACGATTTCGTCCGCCCATAGAAGTCCGATTGAGACGCAAGCTGAAGCCCGGAGAATTCCTGCTTGAGCCCCGGTTTGCCTTTTTCGAAACCGATCAGGGGCCTCTGGCCGTATCCCGCAGTTGCACCCATTTGGGCTGTATTGTCAATTATCAAGAGTTGCACAAGGAATTTCTCTGTCCTTGTCACCAGAGTCGTTTTACCTGGGATGGTAAATACCTGTCAGGCCCGGCTAAGAAGGATCTTCTCAAGCTCCACGTCAAGGTGCTGGAAGGGGAGGAAGGCTACATCGTCCAGATACCCAGGGGGAATATTATGAGATGAGAGCATTCCCGGTTTATCCCCACATTATAACTGTCCAGCAGGGTAGTTTTCTGACCATGAAGTGTTCCCCAGACCTTTAGCCTTACTGCTTCTCCCCTTCGGGCTTGGAATTGCCGCTGTCCACGCTGGATACCCGGAGTTGTCCGGCTGGTTTCTGTGCATCATTGGGGCATTCGGATCCGTGTTGCTTCTGTTTGGTGCACGCTCAACGGATGCATCCAGGAGGATTTCAGGAGTTCGGGGCTTTTCACCCTGGATTGGGGCAGCCATGGTACTTTTTGCCATGGGCTACTGGCATCTGGGTTTTACCTGCAGGTCCCTGGAAGACAGGTCACAGGATCTCCTCAGCCTTGCAAATAGACCAGGAAAACACGTAATCACCGGCCAGGTGATACGTGCCCCACTCCCTGCAAATGATGGAGTGAGGCTTTTGGTGGCTGCTTCTGAAAGTCACACCCCTTCAGGCGATCTTTCTATATCAGGCATCATGAGTCTCACAGTACAGGGAATACTTGCCCAGGACTGCTCTCCGGGAGACTGGATACGTTTTGCTGCAAGCCTTCGCCCTGTGAGAAACTTCAAGACGCCAGGGGCCTTTGATCAAGAGACCTGGTGGGCCATAAGGGGCGTGAAGGTAAAGGGTTTTGTAAATCATCCCCTCAGGTTTTCCCAAGTTGGACACAGCCGGGGTTCAAGTGACATGTCTTTGCTCCGCTACTGGCTGGAATCAGGAAGAAGGGCAATCATGCTGGGTATAGACCGTTGTCTTGACGGACCTGCCAGGGGTATTGCTATGGCCCTGTTACTTGGCGAGAGGGCATGGTTATCCAAAGATCTCAAAGAGGCGTTTGCCAGGGCCGGGATCGGCCACCTGCTGGCTGTATCAGGCATACATATGGCCCTAGCCGCCCTCTTAATCGGCGGCCTTGCAAGGGCCCTACTTCTCAGGTCAGAATGGATTACGCTCCGGTTCCCGGTAAAGAAGCTTGCCATATCCCTGGCTCTGATAGGGGCGGTGACTTATGCGGGTCTGGCCGGTTTTTCGCCTTCTGCCGTACGGGCAATGGTAATGATCCTTGCATTCGGTGTGGCCTTTCTGATTGACAGGCCGCAGACGTCTCTTAATTCTCTCGCCCTGGCAGCATGGGCTTTGCTCATCTTTAATCCCATGTATCTTTTTGGCATATCTTTTCAGCTTTCATTTACGGCAGTCTTTTTTTTGATCATGTTTTCTTCATACCTGAGATCAGTGCCGAAGGAGAAAAAGCGAAATGGTCAAAAGCATTTTTGGATATATATAAGAGGCTTTATCCTGGTGACCCTAATTGCAACACTTGCCACGGCACCTTTTGTGGCATGGCACTTTCAGCGGGTATGCCTCGTAGGATTACTGACTAATCTTTTGGTAGTGCCGGTGACAAGTTTTGTCATTCTTCCAGGCTTATTGTTAGGAGTAATCTTGCTTCCCTTGTTTCCGGAATTGACCTCGGGCCTATGGCAAGGTGTGGGCTGGCTTCTGGATTATCTGGTTGATTTCATACATTTTGTTTCAGGGTGGAACTTATCTGCTGTATGGGTCCTAAGACCAAGTATTTTGCAAGTGTCTTTGTTTTATCTTGTTTTGGGATCTCTTGCCTTGATGAGGCACTGGAAGATTTCCAGGGCCTTGGCCATATTGTTCTTTGCTCTTCTCTTGTCAGCTTCTGCATACAGGGAGTGGAACCTCTCCCATCAGGACAGTCTGAGACTTCACGTGATAGATATCGGCCAGGGGACATCACAGGTAGTAGAGCTTCCGAAAGGTAAGCTCATGGTAATGGATGGAGGAGGCCTGAGGAGCCCGTATTTTGATATAGGAGAAAGGGTGGTTGCGCCGTTTATCAGACATCTTGGCTACAGGAAAATAGACATTATCGTACTGTCTCACCCCGAGCAGGATCACATGGGGGGCCTTGCCGCCCTTGTGAGGCAGTTTCCCGTGGGAGAGCTCTGGACCAATGATGATATTTCAAAGGGTCTTTCCTGGAGACGACTCATCGAGGCCTGTGCTCAGCGCGGGGTCAGGCACAGGGTGTGGCAAGAAGGCAGAACGGATCATATAGGAGACGTCATGCTAGAGATTTGGCCTTCCACAGGGTGCGAGGGTGCCCGCGGTCGTAATGGCAGATCCCTGGTGCTGGAACTGGACTATGGAAAGCACTCGATACTCCTTACAGGGGATATAGGCAGGGCCAGGGAGCAATGCCTGTTGAAAGAGGGAATTGGCCCTGTGGATGTATTAGTGGTGCCGCATCACGGCAGTAAAACATCCAGCAGTAGTGAATTCGTTGGGCAAATTCATCCTGAAATAGCGATTGTACCTGTGGGATGGAGGAACAGTCTGGGACTTCCAGATCCTCAGGTCCTGGAAAGATACAAGAAGGCCGGGAGTAATCTCCTAAGGATTGATCTGGACGGGACAGTATGTGTTGAAATAGATGGTGATGTACTTTCTGTTGATAAATATAAAGCACATAATTTGTAAATTTTGGTCATGTGATTATATATACAGAAAGGATATCCCGGGTAGGAAGTAAATTGATAGAGACAAAGCAAGACCAGGATTCAGAGCTTAAGACCGCACGACAAAGGGCAGCCTTGTCTGTGGGGCTTAATCTCTTGCTCTCTGTGGCAAAAGGCTTGGCAGGGGTCTTTGCGAACAGCACGGCCCTGATTAGTGATGCCATACACTCTGCCACAGATGTACTCGCCTCCGGGGCAGCGTATGTTGGCCTCTGGGTGGCTGGGAAACGCCATCCTTCATTTCCTTATGGCCTTTACAAGGCGGAGACTGTTGCTACACTGGTGATCTCTATGGCTGTGCTATTGGCAGCCTATGAGATTGGGCGAAACGCAATCTTTGGCCTTGACAGAATCCCGGATGTCTCTTTGGCCTTTCCGGTTGCTGCAGGTTCTCTCGCTGTATCATGGCTATTTGGTTTTTTCCAGCTCCGTGCCGGTAGAAGGCTGAACTCTCCTGCCGTCATTGCAGATGCCAGGGATTATTTGGCAGATAGCCTTTCAACCGGAGTAGTCCTTCTAGGTCTTATAGGCGCCCATTATGGATATGCTCTGGATAGATGGGCAGCAGCCGTTGTCTCTATTTTTGTCTTTAGATCTGGAGGACAGCTTTTGATAATGGCATTGAGGGACCTTTTAGATGCCTCAATAGACAGGGATACAGAACGGACCATTATAAAACTGGTGGAGTCCCATCCATTGATTTCAAGAGTTGAGCGCTGTCTCAGCAGGAGCGCCGGCGGGCGTTTTATCATAGATCTTGACGTAGTTCTCAGGACCAAGTCACATGAGATTGCCGATCGTGTATCAGACCGCCTGGAGGAGGATATATTGAGTCAGTTTCCAAGGGTGGTCATGTCAAGAATCAGGCCCCATTACGGCCACTCCCCTATTTTATATTCTATCACTCCTGTTACCAGTCCTGAAGGAAAGATGGCTGAAAATATTGCCAAGGCTCCGTGGTTTCTGATCGAGACAAAGGAGCGAGAAACAGGAAAGGTCCAGAAACGGGAATTTATAGAAAACCCTCACTGGCGTGAAGAACGTAAGCGCGGATATCTGGTGGGGAAATGGTTACTCTCTCTTAAGCCTGATCAGATAACAGTGGCTAGCGAGCGTGAGGGTACGGCAATAGCCTTGTTGAAAGAGGCAGGAGTTGAGATAACCAGGCCGCAGAGTTAAGGAGAAGACTGCACTATGATCCCTTCCTAGCAAAATAACTTTTTCCGATAAAACTATAGATGAACTCATAATAACCGGCTCAAATGTGATTATTCATCCCTGCCAAGGAGGTTGAACGGTTACGCTTAAATAGGCTGATTGACCCGAATAGCAGTTGTGAAAAATCTGAGAACTTCAGAATATGACTCGTGAAAACCTAATAAAACTCATCCGCAATATAGGAATAATTGCCCACATAGATGCGGGAAAGACTACTCTCACTGAGCGTATTTTATTTTATACGGGCAAGACCCATAAGATGGGAGAAGTCCATGACGGTCAGGCTACTATGGATTGGATGCCAGAAGAACAGGAGAGGGGAATTACAATTACATCTGCGGTTACAACCTGTTACTGGCTGGGAAGAGAGATTCACATAATCGATACGCCGGGCCATGTAGATTTTACAATAGAGGTAGAGAGGTCCTTGAGGATATTAGACGGTGCAGTTGGGGTTTTTTGTGCAGTTGGAGGAGTTGAGCCCCAGTCAGAGACCGTGTGGCATCAGGCAGACAAATACAAAGTTCCCAAAATCGCCTTCATCAATAAAATGGATCGGCTTGGGGCCGACTTCTGGGGCACTGTTAAACAGATGAAAGAACAGTTGGGAGTTTATCCGCTTATCTTGACACTACCTGTTGGTTCCGAGGATTCTTTCCAAGGTGTATTCGATCTCATTAAGGAAAAATTGATTGTATGGGACGAAGCAACTCAGGGAATCGAGTTTAAAGAAAGTCCCATACCAGAAAAATATAGGCAAGAGGTATCTGAGGCAAGGGAAAATTTGCTTGAGGCCCTTTCCGGCATAGATGACGCCATAATGGAAAAGTATCTGGATGAGGAGACTATAAGCGACAAGGAATTACACGAGGCCATCAGGCGGGCCTGCATCGGACTTCAGTGTGTTCCTGTTTTTTGCGGCTCTGCACTTAAAAACAAGGGAGTACAACCTGTACTGGACGGCATAATCAGATATCTGCCGAGTCCTCTGGATGTGCCACCGGTAAAAGGCATAAACCCTGTTTCAGACGATGTTGAAAAACGTTTCAGTCAAGACAATGACCCGCTTGCTGCTCTTGCTTTTAAAGTCCAGATGGACCGGGGGCGCAAGATGACCTATGTGCGTGTCTATTCCGGAAAATTAAGGGCTGGAGATGAGGTATGGAACCCTGGGAAAAGGCGTAAGGAAAAGGCCGCCCGGATTTTGCAGATGCATGCCAACAAGAGAGAAAGGATCAAAGAGGCTGGAGCAGGTAATATAGTGGCTGTTATGGGTCTTAAGCATACTGCAACAGGAGACACACTTTGTGATCAGAAACACCCTATACTCCTTGAGCCCATTGAGACCTACCAGCCTGTGATCTCTGTAGCTGTGGAGCCTAAGACTATAGGACATCAAGAAAAAATAGATTCGGCTCTCAATAAGTTGTCTGAGGAAGATCCTACCTTCAAGGTCAGATTCGATGAAGAGACCGGCCAGACAATTATCTCAGGTATGGGAGAGTTGCATCTGGAAATCCTGGTCCACAGGCTTCTTAGAGAGTTTAATGCCTTTGTAACGGTGGGTAAACCTCAAGTGGTCTATCGGGAGACTATTCAAAAGTCCGTTACGATAGAAGAGCGATTTGACCGGGAGATAGGTGGCGGACGTCAGACAGCCACTGTGGTCATACAGGTCTCTCCCAGGAAGAGGGGGGATACCAATCGTGTGGTCAGTAAGCTGGAGCCTGAATGCCTGCCCGAGGATTATGAAGCTCTTATTTTGGAAACATTAAGGCAGAGACTCGAAAGCGGTGTTTTAAGGGGTTTTCCCATGATAGACATTGAGGTAGTATTAAAAAATGCTGTTTTCGAAGAAGGTCTCTCTACTGATATTTCTTTCAGGGCCGCAGCTTCTATAGGACTGCAGCGGGCCTGTGAACAGGCCGATCCGGTGCTCCTTGAACCCATTATGGGTTTGGAAGTGTTGGTGCCGGAATCATTTATGGGTGATGTAATCGGGGATTTAAACAGTCGTCATGGCAGAGTTGAACAGATTGAGCCGAGGGGACCGATTCAGGTTATTAAGGCAATTGCTCCGCTTTCCAGAATGTTTGGCTATTCTACAAAACTCCGGTCCATAACCCAGGGCAGAGGTAA
>JAJSZR010000097.1:0-2876 GCA_030262715.1 Deltaproteobacteria bacterium | reverse complement strand
TGAACAGATTGAGCCGAGGGGACCGATTCAGGTTATTAAGGCAATTGCTCCGCTTTCCAGAATGTTTGGCTATTCTACAAAACTCCGGTCCATAACCCAGGGCAGAGGTAACTTCACCATGGTATTTTCCCATTATGATCCTGTTTCTTAAGATAGTATATTCTTTTTGCTTTTTTGATTTGACAAGAAGGCTAAACAGTACAAAAATTTGGCATCCTTCATGGTAAGCCAAAAGTAGTTTACACTTTGATCATCCTGTACTTTCGCAGTGAAATTTGAAATTAGAAACTTGAAATCAGATCTGATTAATCCAGTTTTTATCCAATTTCCAATTTCTAGTTTCCAGTTTCGGCATCCAGCATTCGATTCTATAATGCATCCTTTTGGAGAATAAGTGTAAACTGGCGAATGAAGGATGCCGAAAATTTGTATATATTTTTTACTTACTTGTTAAACTGTTTGTGGAGGTAAGGATATGGCTATGAAAAAGATGCGGATCCTGAAGAATGAATGGCCGAGTTTTGTTAAAGATTTTAATCGTCAAAATCAGTTCAGAAGGGCTATTCTGATCCTGGGAGAAGACGTGGTAGTCGGAGAACCCGGCCTGCCCCTGGTTGGCCTGGACTATGATCCGGAGGAACGAAAGGTAGATATCTATTTGGGAGGCATGGATACAGAGAATCTGGCCCACTTGGGCCATAGTGTCGAAGTACCCAGGGCCCTTTATCTCATCAGGGACGAAGAGGCCCCTAATCCAGTAGTGGGAGTGCAGGTCCAGGGGCCTCCTGGGACAAGCATGGCCTATGTGATGTTTGAAGATGTGATGCCGGAAGATGCAAAATACCAGTGGATAGCCAACGTGGCTTATAGCCTCTTTGAGATGAAAGGAGAAGAAGTTCATGGAGAGGACCAGAAGGACTGGTATGAGGCCGAGAGGCTCATAAATGAGACTGTCGTATTTTTTGTGGAGTAGTCCCTGTTCAGAAGCCCGGAGATTATGGGATTTTTAAAAGACAGTTTTAAAGAATCAGGTGCTGCCCTTGATAAAGTGAGGCCGGCGGATGAGACCCTGGAATGGGTTCGGGACCGGTTTAACATCCTGGGAGTGCCTATTCTCCAGGATACAGAACGAATAGATAAAGGCAGGCTCGGAATACCGGTATACGTGAGCAGGTATAGCCCATCTGTCAGCCGTCTGACCGGTACGCCCAGGCAAATGGGTAAGGGTGCTACTCCTGCTCAGGCAGAGGCAAGTGCAGTGATGGAGCTGGTAGAACGCTTCAGCCTTTTTGACTTCGTGAAAAAAAGGGAACACATAACTTGCAGGCGCATGGACCTTGAGGCCGGCGCAGTGCCTCTGGAAGATATGCTTAAGGCCCTGCACCTCAAAGACCATGGTGGAGAAGCTGTCTCAAAGGCCGGCAGGTTGATTGAAACCCTGACTTTTGATTGGGTAAAGGCATATTGCCCGACAGGCGGAGGAGAGTTCCGGCTCCCTTTCTCGTGGTTTTGGCCTTTAAACGAGTATAATGGCTCAGCTTCTGGAAATTCATTTGAAGAGGCAGCCGTCCAGGCCCTTTCAGAGGTAGTTGAACGTCATGTCTGTTCCATCATTACCCATGAAAAGCTATCTACTCCGGCAATAGAACTTAATTCCATCAAAGATCCTGTGGCCAGAGAACTTCTGGCCAGATTCCAGCGCCTGAATATAGAGCTGGTGCTGAAAGACTTTTCTCTTGATCTCGGTATCCCGACAGTTGGGGCCATTGCCTGGGATCCATCGACTTTTCCATCCAGGAGCGAGATAGTATACACTGCCGGGACAGCTCCTGATCCTCAGCGGGCAGTAATAAGGGCACTTACAGAGGTGGCGCAACTGGCTGGAGACTTTGATAGAGAAGGTGAGTATATAGAGAGCGGACTTCCTAAATTTTCGAGCCTGGATGAAGCCTCATATGTGCTTGATGAACCTTTTCAAGTCTCTGTAGAATCGATGCCAAATTGTAGGTCAGAAAATTTCAGGCTTGAAGTTGAAGGGCTGTGCAAGGCCCTGGCAGACACCGGATTAAAGGCATATCTGGTGGATATTACACACCCTGAGTTGGCTGTTCCTGCAGTATATGCAGTGATCCCCGGGAATCACTTCAGGGACCGCACCAGAAATCTTGATGTAGCATTTCACTGTGCCCGTCTGGTTGACTCGATAGAACATCCACAAAAGGCGCTATCTATCCTAAATACCATAGACGATTTGTATTCGGAACGGTATGACATAGCCTTTTATACCGGGCATGTACATGAACAGCTTGGTGATTATAGAAAAGCGCTTAAATGGTACAACAGGGCATTTCAGCTTAATCCTGTCCCTGAAGAAGTAGCAAGCATCTATTGTCACCGGGGGTTGTGCTATAAGGAATTGGAGGACTTCCCAAAAGCAATTGAAGAGCTTGAGAGTGCCAGGGACTCGAATCCGGAACTCAAGGAAATCCACAACCTTCTTGGATACTGCTTCTATCGTGTAGGAAAACACGTCAAGGCAATAGAGTCCTTTGAGCAGGCAATATCTATCGATCCGGGATCTGCAATAGATTATGCCAATATAGCCAGCAATCTCCGAGAGTTGGACATGAAGGATGCGGCAATCAGGTGGTACGAGATGGCCCTTGAGTTAGATCCGGACCTCATATGGGCCAGAGATAAGATGCAGGAACTTCAATCTTAGTATTTGAGGGCCAATTTAATGGATTTATTTTTATTTAGGAGATGTTTAAGTAGTTTTTGGGTATAACTGTTTCTAATCAGGGAGAAATACCATACGAAAAGTTTTTGTATGAAAGTGGCAACGGGATTTCTTGACAAAAATTTTATGTTATAGT
>JAJSZR010000096.1 GCA_030262715.1 Deltaproteobacteria bacterium | reverse complement strand
AGGAAGTCCTGTGCTCAGGTCTTTCAAAGGGCTTTTTTTATCATATCTCTTTTTCATAATATACTTTATAACAGAGATAAGCTATAAGCTCAATCCCGGCTCGTCAACATCCATATCTTTGCATACAACCAGCCCATGTGATAACCTTCTTTCGACTTTAATATAATACAAACCAACAATAGGAACGACAGGTGAAAAAAGCAATGAGTGAAAAAAATGTTGAAGGAGAACTCAAAATGTCCGTTCTTAGTTATCTGACTCTATTACTCGCGCCCTTCTTTTTCCTGGTCCAGGTCCAGGGCTGCCTTGCAACTGACTGTCCGTCTGAGGAGACCGTACAACAGGAATTGAAAAAAACCTTTAAGAAAGACATCAGTGTCGTAAAGATCCAGCCCAGCCTTGTCTCAGAACTCTGCGAGATCCAGGTGAAATTCAAGGGCCAAAACCGCATCTTATATACTGACCCAAAGGGGGAATTCCTGATCACCGGTTTTATCTTCAGGAGCTCAGACGGGATCAATATCACTAAAGAGGCGATTGCTGATCTCAATCGTTTCACTGATTCCGACCTCAGACGTCTTGAAGATCTCGCTGCCTTTACCGTGGGTTCAAAAGGGGAAGTCGTTTACTTCGTTACTGATCCGCAATGCCCATATTGCAAAAAGGCAGAGGAAATTGTCACTCATATGGCAGAAGCAGAGGAGTTGCAGTTAAAGATCCTGCTGTTTCCTCTCGGCTTTCATAAAGGTGCGAAGGAGCAATGCATATCCGTCATTTGTGATAATAAAGGATTGGAAGGCCTTGATAGCGGGTACAAATCAGAAAACCAGTGCCATGAAGGAAAAACCAAGATTGAGGACACTCTCCGCTTCATGAAACAAAAGGGTATAACAGGTGTTCCGACATATATCTTTACAGATGGGCAGTATCATTCAGGTGTGCTTAAAGAGAAGGCCATGAAGAAACGGCTGGGGCTTTCAAAGGATGAGACAGATCAGAAAGGATCAGAATAATCGGGGTCTGCTCCCAGGCTATACCCTGGTGGCACTTGCGGTCCTGGCTGTCGTTGAACTCTTTCTTTTTCTCAAGGTCCCTGTAGTACAGGACTATTTTTATATCCTTGCCTGGTGGCCCTATATAATCCTGGCTGATGGCCTGATTTACAAGCAACGCGGATGGTCGCCCATTAAAGACAGGCCATTTGGTTTTCTTTCACTGCTCCCATGGTCTGTAACCATATGGCTGATCTTTGAGATCTTCAACTTAAGGCTCCAGAACTGGCACTACATAGAACTGGTATCAAACCTATGCATCAGATGGCCTGGTTACATCCTTGCCTTTGCCACAGTCCTTCCAGGCCTCTTTGAGACATACTACCTGATAAAGACCTTGGGGATCTCAGAGCGAGTCAAAACTCGACTCTTTGTAATAACACCGACCATTGAGAAAACCTTTTTGGCAACAGGACTGATTTTTTTGGCCTTACCCTTATTTCTGCCTAAATATTTCTTTCCATTGATATGGGGAGGATTTGTCTTCCTGCTAGATCCTATAAATGCAAGGATGAAAGGCCTCAGTTTACTTAAGGACCTCTCAAACGGAAGACCTCAAAAAGCCATTCAGCTCCTGATCGCCGGCATGGTATGCGGCCTGCTGTGGGAATTCTGGAACTTTTGGGCAAGATCCAAGTGGATCTATACAGTTCCCTTTGTGGGAGACATAAAACTCTTTGAGATGCCTGTCCTGGGATTTCTGGGGTTCCCCCCCTTCGCTCTTGAGTGCTATGTAATATATAATTTTGTATGCTGCCTCGGCTTGGCCATCCCTTGGGAGCAGAAAGCCAACAACAAAAAAGTAGGCTGGCATATCTTTGTCTTACTGGTCCTTCAAATAGCGTTCTGGTTTTTTGTTTTTTCTCTGATAGATCAGCATACTGTTCGTTCGTTCCATTGACGGATCATAGACCCCGGCTATATTGTCCTTCAGCGAGTTAATATTCCGTGCCTAATAACAAAGGGAGGAAACCACTGATGAAAAACCTGAAACAGATGTATAAGACAATACTTGGGGACCAATTTCCTCTAGAACTCCGCATATCCTTCGGGGATCAAACACTAATCTATCGCAAGCGGACCTGGAAGATAAAGAACGATAAGACCGGAGAACTGGAAGAAAAAGGTATTCGCTACGGGGAAAACCCAGACCAGGAGGCAGCCCTTTACGAACTCATAAACGGAAACCTTGTCCTGGGTGACTGCTCTTATATTGAGGCTGGAAACGGTCTGGTAAGTTCAATAAATGAAGCGGATATGATTCAGGCTGGCAAGCACCCCGGCAAGATCAATCTCACTGACGTGGATAATTCTCTTAATGTGCTGAAATTCCTTGCCAAAAGCCCTGCTGCCGTCATAGTAAAGCACAGCAATCCCTGTGGAGTAGCATGCGGTGAAACCCTTGAAGAGGCTCTTACAAAGGCATCTAGGGCGGACCGGGTGGCAGCGTTTGGCGGCTGCGTTTCCCTCAACAGGCCCATAGACAAGCCAACAGCCGAAACCCTTAACAACCAGTATCTTGAGGTTGTGTGCGCACCTGATTATGAAGAAAGCGCAGTAGATATACTGTCCCAGAAGAAAAACCTGAGAATTATCCAGATCAAGCGGATCGACCAACTTGAGACCTATTGGAACAGGCGTTTCATAGACTTTAAGAGCCTGATAGACGGAGGAATCATAGTCCAGCAATCCCCTGTGAACAAAATCCGTACCAGGGAGGACTTGAAACCTGCTGAATGTGAATATCAGGGCAAGACATACAAGATCAATCGCCTGCCGGATGACAGGGAATATAAAGACATACTGTTCGGCTGGGCAGTTGAGCAAGGGGTTACTTCCAACTCTGTAATCTATGTAAAAAATGGAGTTACTACAGGGATAGGCACAGGCGAACAGGACAGAGTCGGTGTAGCGGAAATCGCTGTCCACAAGGCATATACAAAGTATGCAGACATACTCTGCTATGACAGGTTTGGAATACCGTATAAGGACCTTGATCTCCTGGTAAGTAAAGGAGAGCGTGACGTTGCTGAAAAGGATAAGATCGATCAACAGGTGAAGACAGACAAGGGCGGTCTTCCAGGCTCTGTTATGGTCTCTGACGCCTTCTTCCCATTCAGAGACGGGGTGGATGTAGGTATCAGGCAGGGTATTTCAGCCATCGTACATCCCGGTGGCTCCCTGAGAGATTGGGAGTCTATCCAAGCATGTAACGAGGCCGATCCCCCGGTAGCCATGGTATTTACGGGTCAAAGGGCCTTTAAACACTGAGCCTGATGAAGACGTACCCTCTCAAGTTTGTCGAAAAAATAGATCTTCCAAACAATCTCGTTCTGGAATACTACGACTACTCCCGTGTTATAGCCGGGGACAGGTGGCTTGTGGGACTACTTGCCAGGATTCCAATAGAAATCAGTGAAGAAGATTTTGCTGACAGACCCCAAGAGCTTTACAAAGACTTCTTAGAAGTACATGGAACTGTAATATATTTCGAGCTGAAAAAGGAGAGGAACTTCATAGACGAAAGGGAGAAAGACCAGGTCTTTAACCAAATGTTGAATGAATTGAAAGAATATGTATTATCCTATATGGGGCACAAATCCTTTGCCGAAGGATTCATGAAACGGCAAATTCAAGACTTCGAGGAAAGACAGAAGTGGCAGAAAGCAATCACCTGAATCAACTAGACTGTCCTGAGATAATAAATTCCTTGTTTAAAAACAGAAAGGATTCGCACGGGATGGCAAAAGGGTCACACTCAGTCAGTGATGCAGAGGCACTGACAGCAATATCACGGGACGGCACTGAGATCTATTGCAGGGTCTTTCGTGGAATACCGGAAGAGCCTCACATACTGTTTTTCCCAGCAGAGTATGACAGTGAAGCAGGTATCATTGATCTGGCAACCGGGCTTGGGCAATTCGGCATTACCCTGATAACAATGGACTATCGCGGGTGCTGGAAGAGTGACGGAGAACCATCCATTAGCGCCTTGCCTCAGGATTCTGAGGCATTTTATCAGGTTGTTAAAGACTGGTATGTCACAGAACAAAGGGCTGGCCCAGTAATATTTATGGGCCGTTCCCTTGGAGCTGCCATTGCGCTGGACCTTGCCTGCCGCCACGATACTGACTCCATGGCCCTTATTATGGAAAGCGCCTTTGACTTGACAGAAGACTTTCTTTCAGGCATGAGGATTCGTATAAATGAATTAGGGCTTTCCGGAGAAGATCCTTTTTCAAACCGCTCCAAGATGAGCAACTACAGCAAAGCAGTACTCTTTCTGCACAGCCACCGTGACGAGGTCGTATCTTTGAACCAGATTGAGTGGCTGGTAGCTGAGAGTCGCTCAAAGGCAACCCAGCTCCAGATCGTTCCCAGCGAATGCAGGGAAGACATTGCGGAAAAGGCAGGGGATCTCTATTTTACCGTCATAAAGGACTTCCTTAATAGACGTATGGGTCGAAGACCCCTGAGAAAACGGAGAAGTAAATGATCAGGCCCATACGCCCTCAATCGTCTCTCCGCACTTGCTGCATTTTCCGTCAGACAATCGATTTTCCATTATTCTGAAGCCAACTCTCTTGATAATCTCTTCGCCGCAAGCCGGACAATAGGTATTTTCTCCGCCTTCACCAGGGACATTGCCCTCATAGACAAATCGTAAGCCTTCTTCAAGACCTATTTCCCTGGCAAGACGCAAGGTGGCAACCGGAGTAGGCGGCCTGTCCAACATCTTGTAGGTGGGATAAAACGCTGTCACGTGCCACGGTATTGACGGATCGACCCCTTTAACAAACCTGGCTATGTCCCTCAACTCCTTTGGAGAGTCATTCCATCCTGGAATAACCAGGGTTGTAACCTCTACCCATACTCCCAATTCGTGCATCAGGCGAACATTATCAAGCACAGGTTGAAGCTTTGCTTTGCAGACATCGTGGTAAAATTTATCCGTAAAGGCCTTTATATCAATGTTTATTCCGTCCAGTACCGGAGCCAGATGCCTTGTCACCTCCGGGCTCATATAGCCATTGCTGACAAAGACATTCTTCAGCCCCTTCTTTTTCGCCAGAACTGCGCAGTCATAGGCAAACTCATAAAAGATGGTAGGCTCGACATAGGTATAGCTAATACTCTTTGCCCTGTGCAGAACCGCGGCATTTACGATATCCTCCGGGTCCCTGTCTTCCCCTGGTATCTCTCCTTCATAGATACGCGGGTACTGGGAAATTTGCCAGTTTTGACAGTGCAGACACCTGAAATTGCACCCCACTGTAGCAATGGAATATGAGATTGAACCTGGTAAAAAATGGAAAAGGGGTTTCTTTTCAATGGGATCAGAGTTTGCCGAAATTACCTTTCCGTAAACAAGACTATAGAGCTTGCCGTCCCTGTTCTCACGGACTCTGCAAATTCCCCTTTTCCCCGGCTTGATATGACACCGGTTGTTACAGAGCTGGCATTGTACCTTTCCTTTGTCCTCAACTGTATAAAAAAGGGCTTCTTTCATATCAGGACATCTCCTTTTGTAATTTACGACAAAATCTATAGTCACCCGCTTTTTCTGATTTTCTTATTATATCATAAAACATGAATCCGTCCTGCTTGATGGAGGAGAGAAAGCATTATGGCAAGGTCTTTAGTTGTATCTCTTTATCCTCTAAATGAATATATTTAATGAATGAAGTCACTGTTTACAAAAGTACTATGCATGATTATTACTATCTAATGCCATTTTGAGCCTTTATAGTTCGTGACTTTTAACTAAATTTACCTAATGGACCTATAAAATGCTAGAAGCTCTACTCTATCCAAAAAACGTCGCGGTGATCGGGGCCTCGAGGACACCTGGTAAGGTAGGCCATGAGATAGTAGCAAACCTGATCAATGGCAATTTTACCGGTGATATAATTCCTGTCAATCCGTCAGCAGACCATATTCTCGGGCTCAAATGCTATAAAACCCTTAAGGACTATGGAGGAACTGTGGACCTGGGCGTTGTGACCGTTCCCAGGCAGAATATCATGGATGCCGTACAGTCCTCTATAGAGGCAGGTGTGAGGGCCATCGCTGTTATTACTGCTGGGTTCAGGGAGACAGGCGAAGAAGGTGCGGAGCTTGAACGGAGCTTGGCAGGTATCTGCAGATCTCACAATGTCTGGCTACTTGGGCCTAACTGCCTGGGCGTTATGAACACGCATCACCATATGAATGCCTCGTTTGCCGGCGATATGCCTGAAGCAGGAGGCATATCAGTCTTTTCCCAATCAGGGGCATTGTGTACGGCCATTGTGGATTCATCCGTCACGGGACATTTCGGGCTTGCAAAGCTCGTAAGCCTCGGCAACAAAGCGGACCTCACAGAAGTAGATTTTCTAAGGGCCCTTGCCAAGGATGACAAAACAAAAGTCATTGCCGGATACCTTGAAGATATTGTTTCAGGTGACGATTTTGTGAAGGCAGCGGAAGATGCCTGTTCCGTCAAGCCAGTGGTAGTCCTCAAGGCCGGGACTACCGAGGCAGGTCGCAGGGCTGCCTCCTCCCACACAGGAGGCCTGGCTGGAGCTGACATAGCCTACGGTGCGGCTTTCAGGCGCTCGGGAGTAATCCGTGCAGATACCTTTCAGGCCTTTTTTGACTATGCCTCGGCCCTGGCAATGCAGCCCCTTCCCAAGGGTGACCATGTTCTGATTATTACAAATGCCGGTGGACCGGGCACAATGGCCGCGGATGCTGTGGAGAAATTCGGCATGACCGTTGCCACACTGAATTACAGTACGGCAACCGCCCTTAAGGGGAAACTTCCAAGGGCCTCGAGCACAGGCAATCCCGTGGACGTACTGGGCGACGCTGATCCGGAAAGATATGCTATTGCATTAAGCACCGCCCAGGAGGATGATTCAGTAGATGCCATCATCGTAATCCTAACACCACAGGCCATGACAAAGCCTGCTGAAACCGCAAGGGCCATTGCCGGTTGCGTAAGAGCCGATAAGCCTGTTCTCGCGGCATTCATGGGGGGCAAGCATGTAATGCCGGGAAATGATGAACTGGTTGCTGCCGGGCTGCCTGTATATAACTCACCTCAGCGGGCCGTTGGTGCCCTCAAGGCCATGTACGATTATTCCGTGTGGCGGCGGCGTCCACCACGGATAGTGACACGATTCAGAGTACATCGCCGGCGAGTAGAACGGATTATTGCCCGGCACATGAGGACCAAAAGGACCCACATTGGAGATATTAAAGCCAAGCAGATCCTGAATGCTTATGGTTTCAGGATTCCGGAAGGCCACCTGGCAAACACTACTGACGAGGCTGTAGAAGCTGCGGAGCAAATAGGCTACCCTGTAGCTATAAAAATCGTCTCGCCGAATATCATCCATAAAACAGACCTTGGTGGGGTGAAGTTACATCTGTCTGCGGTTGACGACGTTCGAGACGCATTTGACCTGATGATGCTCAGGATAAGCCAAAATGCACCTGAAGCCCATATCGAAGGCATTTATGTAGAAAAGATGCTGGCACGGGGCATGGAAGTAATCATAGGCATGAGCCGTGACCCACAATTTGGTCCAATGCTCATGTTCGGACTTGGGGGCATATTTGTCGAGGTAATGAAAGACGTCACCTTTAACCTGGCCCCCATCACCACAGAAGAGGCATTTCAGATGCTTAAGAGCACCAGGTCCTACGAAATGCTTTTAGGGACCCGCGGAGAAAGAGGAGTGGATTTTGCTGCAATAGCTAACGGACTTCAACGCATCAGCCAACTGGTTACGGATTATCCGGAAATTATCGAGCTGGATATCAATCCGTTTATCGTCGGTCACATTGGAACAGAACCATTTGTTGCCGATGCCCGAATGACATTGACTCATCCAAGAGACTGAATAATGAGCAAACCAGATCAGACACCATACGACCCAAACTGGCAGGAGAGATACAAAGACATGATCGCCACTCCCGGGCAGGCGGCCTCGCACCTGCGGCCCGGGCAGCGGGTATTTATCGGAACAGGGTGTGGAGAACCTAAAGAACTGGTCAAGGCCCTGACCGAGCACGCCTCTAAACTGGCAGATATGGAGATTATCCAACTCCTTACTCTGGGCGAGGCCCCTTATGCCCACAAAGAACTTGCCGATTGCTTCCTGGTAAACAGCTTTTTTGTTGCGGAAAATGTCAGGGGGCTTATTCAGGAAGGGCTCGGCAAATATACACCCATCTTTCTTTCAGATATTCCCCGGCTTTTCAGTTCAGGTCAGGTACCGCTGGATGCTGCCCTGATACAGGTTACACCCCCGGATGAGCGCGGAAGGGTCAGCCTCGGAATCTCGGTGGATATTGTCAAAAGTGCTGCGGAAAACGCCTCTCTCGTCATTGCCCAGGTCAACCCTCAGATGCCCAGGACCCTGGGTGACAATTTTATTGATATCTATGACCTGGACATCCTGGTCCCTGTGGATACACCCATTTTTGAAGCAACCCTGCCGGAATGTACAGAAGTAGCATGCAAGATCGGAGAACGTATTGCGGCCCTGGTGGAAGACGGATCAACCATAGAGGTGGGGATCGGACGAATCCCGCATGCAGTGATCAATTTCCTGAAGGAAAAGAAAAATCTCGGTGTACACACGGAGATGTTTACGGACAACATCATAGATTTGATAGAATCCGGAGCTGTAACCGGTGCAAAAAAGACCCTTGACAGGGGCAGAATTGTTACCAGTTTCTGTTTTGGGACTCGCAGGCTCTATGACTATATCCACAACAATCCCCTCTTCTCTTTTCGCCCGACTGAATATGTCAATGACCCATCTATTATTGCCAAACAGCACAAGATGGTGGCTATCAATACGGCATTAGAGATAGACCTTACGGGCCAGGTCTGCGCGGATTCCATTGGCACCAAATTCTACTCAGGTATCGGCGGCCAGGTTGATTTTAACAGTGGTGCAGCCAGATCTTATGGTGGTAAGGCGATTATAGCTTTGCCATCCACCACAACAGATGGAACCACTTCACGGATCGTTGCGAAGCTAAGCCCAGGTGCCGGTGTAGTGACTACCCGCGGGGACGTACACTATGTGGTAACCGAATACGGTGTGGCCTATCTTCATGGCAAAAGCGTCCGTGAGCGAGCCTTGGCACTGATCAGCATTGCACACCCACGTTTCCTTGAAACGCTCCTGAAGGAGGCCATTGAGGCAAAATACCTCAGGAAAGAGCTTGCTGATGTGGGAGAGAGCTTCATAGTTGCTCCACATGAGGCAAAGACGTCATTACTTTTAGATGACGGAACAAAAATCAACTTCAGACCAATACACCCAACTGACGAGCCAAAGATGAAGGACTTGCTGTACACCCTCTCTCATGATGCCGTATACTCTCGTTTCATGACACATATCCAGCGCTTCCCCTATAAACAGATCAAGGACTTCGTGTACATAGACCATCGAAAAGAAGTAGCCATCGTTGGCGTCCTGCCTGAGGCCCATGGGGAAGATATCATTGCAGTAGGTCGATATTACCTGGACCCGCGAACTAACCGGGCAGAAGTCGCATTTGTGGTCCGCGATGAGTGGCAAGGTCGCGGCATAGGCAAGTTTCTGTTCAAACACCTTACGACAATTGCCAAACAGCATGGTATCACCGGATTCACTGCTGAAGTCCTGCGAAGCAACAAAAGAATGCAGGCAGTTTTCAATAACAGTGACTTGCGAGTAAGAAGCAAGCTGAGTGATGACATATACAGCTTTGAGATGGACCTTGATTAATCAGAAAACGAACTCCGCCACCAGAAAAGTATGGTCCGAGGGCTTTTGAGCAAGCCTTGGG
>JAJSZR010000095.1 GCA_030262715.1 Deltaproteobacteria bacterium | reverse complement strand
AGAGATGTTTGAAAGACTTCAAGAGACTGAGGACCTCCCATTTAGGTATATCTTGGCCGACAGCATTTACGGAAACAGCCCCGACTTTATCGAGGCGGTGGAAAAGTGTATCGACAAGACCTACTTCGTGTCCATACCCTTGGGCACAAGATGTTGGCTAAAAAGGCCTATCACAAGGATGAGGCAGTACAAATACAAGGGCGAGTTGCGATCAAAGGAGGTCCTCGAAGGCACCGAGAAGAAGCCCCTTTCCGTTTCGAAGATAGCCCGCAACCTGAACGATTTTTTCTGGTACAGGCGCAAGGTGTCCGAGGGAACCAAGGGACCCATAGAGTATGAGTTCAGCAAAAGGGAGGTTATTCTTTCAAAGGACGGGCTGCCATGGAAAACAGCTTGGCTGATCATGAAGCGTACAGTCGGAAGAAGCCCTACCTACAGCTTTTACATAAGCAATGCCCCCCGAAGCACGCGGCTCAAGACCTTTGTCTGGCTCAGCGGTATCAGATGGGCCATAGAGCAATGCTTCGAGGAGACCAAGACCGAACTGGGGATGGATCAGTACGAGGTAAGAAAGTTTTCAGGATGGAACCACCACATATTGACCTGTATGCTGGCCCATTTTTTTCTCTGGCATCTAAAAATAAGATTGGGGAAAAAAAGCACCTGCCATTACGCTCTCGCAGCTTAGGATTCTCTTGGAGGTGGTTCTGCCCTTGAGGACCTTCGACGTGGATAAAGCGCTGGAAATGGTACGATGGATTCAGTACAGGAATCATCTTGCTTATCAGTCGCATCGAAAAAGGAAGGTCGAAGAAATGGCCCGCTGAGCAAAATGTCGTTGTAGGGTTATTACCCAACCAAAATAAGGATTCGGCCTGCGGCTCGAGAGAAAATTGGAGACATTGGAAACTGATCAACCGCCAGATGACAAAATAACCTGCGTGGCTTAGTTAGACACCTTGCGGATCCTGTTACCTGACCTCAGTTCCGTGATTCCCTCATGCGTAATCCGATTGAAAGTGGCCACTGATTCCGATTCACGGTTTAGGACGCCATTTCTGAATGAACTTATGGGCACTTTTGAACCTCTTTGAGTTCTTCAGCCTTGGCAGCCACACCACTACAACTCGTATCCTCCAAGGCGTTAGCCACTTCCATGTCCCAATAGTCCTTGGCTTCGTTGACATCCTTTTGTATTAGAGCAAGCATACAGGCTAACAAGTTGCAGAGGGCTGTGATTCCTCATACACCTCACAGAAAATCCGCTCAGAAAACATCGCCCCGATGTAACCGTTTTAGAAATTCCTCCACGGGTAGAACGTCTATGCCGTCAAAATGATACACTCTTTTGCCTGTGTAAATGCCAATCATCTTATCTACGTGGATTCGGCCGGATTTGCTCAGGGAACGCATGGGGCGTTCCCATCTCCTGTCCCATTTTTCCGCCATTTTTACTTCCAGGCAAACAATGTGAGCATTTGAGGAGGGTTGCCGCTTGCGGGTTTCAATAACAAAGTCGATTTCGACCCCACTGCCTGTTCGATAGAAAGATATCGGCCGGTTCTTGTTTTGAGTATGATTGTAAACCCTTAATTCGTGGTAAATCATGTTTTCCAGCGCCGTGCCCTTCCAGAGCCTGTCGACCGGTTCAAAAAGAAGGCCAGCGGCTGCCCTGGCAACGCCGGGGTCAAACCAGTAAAACTTCGGATGGGTCTGTTCCCTCACTTTCACGTTCGGCCGATAGGCACGAAGAAAGTGTCCAAGAAGCGTATCCTCCAGAATAGAAAAATACACATCCACACTGCTTCGTGGTACGCCGGCCTCACGGGAAATGTTCTGACCGTTTATCAACTGACCGTTCAATTGTCCGGCAATGTTCAAAAAGCGCAGGAATGGGGGAAGGCTCCTTACAATGCCCTCTTCCCTGATTTCTTCTTTGATGTATGTATTGACATAAGAATTCAGAATATCGGGTGCGTTTTGGCGGTCAAGTTGAACATATGGTAGAAATCCCCACTGGAGTGAGAACTCAGCATCAAAGGCTTTACCAAGTTCCTTGAAGGAAAAGGCATCAAGGTTACGGGTAATCGCCCGGCCGCCCAGGAGATTAACCCCGCCGCGACGCAGTTTTCTTGCTGATGAACCACATAACGCAAATCTCCAGCCCTTTGTTTCCATCAGGCGGTGGACCTCATCAAGAAGAAAGGGTATTTTTTGAATCTCGTCAATAACAACCCAGGAATCCTTTGGCCGATTTCCGATCATGGCTTCCAGCATATCCGGGTTTCGAGAAAGCTCAAGGAACAAGGAGGAATCAAGGAGGTCAAAAAAGGAGGCGTCAGGCAGGACCTCTTTCAGCCAGGTAGTCTTCCCGACGCCGCGTGGGCCGAAAAGGAAAAAAGAAAGGTCCGGGACCTTGAGCAGTCGCGTTACGTGGAATTTTTTCATAACGCAATTTTATAGCTATTTTGGAAAATTGCAATGCACTATTACAAAAAAATGTAAAATTGAACTCAACTAAGGGTCACCAGGGGTCAGATCTACGCTCGACTCTTAATCAGGATGCTTTTCACTATTTCAATCCGTCTCACGACAACCAGTTTCATCCCCCTTTATGTGCCGAAGAGCGCAAAGTAGCCAACCCTGAACCGTGAACCTGACAACCTGAGTAGTTACGGATATAGCAGCCAGGCCGGCCGGGCTCTCTCGAAGTCTTTTAAGTCCTTGGCCCAGATAGACTGGATATCCATTGGGTCTGTTCCGGCATTCACGGCCTCCCTCACTCTTTTGTCTCCTATAATCAGATCCGCTGGAAGGCGCTCGAACTCGTATTCATAGGGAGGGTCTTTCCAGGCAAAGTCCTTTGGATGCATCCTTTTGACTGCGGCTAAAATGGCAAGAGTCGTAATATATGGCTGGTATTCAAGTCTATGTATTACATGTATCTGAAGGCCTTTGCACCGTTTTCCCGACCACTTGTGGAAAGTAGGTTCGAAAGACTGTTCTCTCAGGACAAAACCTGGCAGATTCCACCTTTCTGCCTCTTTTCTCAGGACGTCAGGGTCAAGAAAAGGGGCACCGAATATCTCAAAAGGCCGGGTAGTACCCCTTCCCTCTGAGACATTTGTGCCTTCCCAGACGACCTGTCCCGGATATACCCTGGCTGTATCAAGGGTAGGCATATTTGGAGAAGGCCATATCCAGGGGAGACCTGTTTCGGCAAAATCCATCTCCCGGCTCCAGCCCTGCATCTTCACAACATGGAGCTCAAGGTCCAGATCCTGCTCTTCCATGAAAAATCTGGCTATTTCTCCAATAGTCATGCCATGACGCATTGGAAGGGGAGCAAGCCCCACAAAGGATTGGCAGTCCTGAACCAGAAGATTGCCCTCTATCGACTCACCTCCTGAAGGATTGGGGCGATCCAGCACTGCTATGCCTACACCTGCTTTGGCGCAGGCCTTCATGGCCAGGTAGAGAGTCCAGATAAATGTGTATACGCGGCAGCCTATATCCTGAAGATCCACCATAAGAAGGTCTATCCCGGACAATTGCCCGGGAGAAGGCTCTCTGTCTTTTCCATAAAGACTGAAGATGGGGATATTAAGGGCCGGGGCCAAATCATCCGGAGACTCCTTCATGTTGTCCTGTTTTTCGGCATAAAGGCCGTGCTGGGGGCTAAAAAGGCACTTCAGATGGCCTGGCAACATGGAGAATATCAAGTCCTTGGAGTGTCTTAAGCATGGGTCAACCGAGGCCTGGTTGCAGAGGAGCCCCAGCCTTCTTCCCCTGACCCATGATGGTGGATTTTCCAGAAAGGTCTCAAGACCTGTGCGTACATTCATTCAAAGACAACCCAATCCTTTAATCTCTTGTAGACGTTCACGGAACGTTGAAATTAGAAAATAGAAATTGGAAATTTGGCCTTCATGTTTTTGTACTGTTGATGAACGCATTATCTGATAGCCCACGGTATTCTAAACCTTTTTGTTCCACTTACCCAAATTTCTACTTTCCAATTTCAAGTTTCAAGCCGTTAACGGCTACATAAGAAGCGGGTACCTGCTCCAAATGGTGGCAATGAAGACTTTTTATAAGGGACCAGGCCTCTTCAAGTACTGCATCTGTCATAGTCAGTCTGTGGAGGCTGTCAAGAGATCCGTTCTGAATGTGTCTCAAGGATTTTAGTGTCCCCAAGCTTATTTTATGGGTTTTTTCCCCCGACTTCCGGCATTCGTTGCATATGAATCCTCCTGCATGGAGTTTGAAGACTACATGATTGCCTATCGGTGGCCTTTTACAGAGGAGGCACAGGTCAAAATCAGGGGCATAGCCTGCCAGGGCCAGAAGCAGGGTCTTGAAAAAGAGAGTGGTTTTTCTTGGGGGGAAGCCCTCATTGAGGGAGTCAAGATACCATCGAAGGAGTTTGAAAAGATCTTTTTGAGGATCATTTTCCTTTGTCCAGAGATTTACCAGCTCGCAGCATAGGCTGGCCATGACATAGCAGTCGATTTTATTCCTCAAGAGCGGGAAATTATCCAGGATTTCGGTAGAGTCGATCCTGTTCAGACCTGTGGTGCGAGGTGGGACCATAGACAGGTTGAGCATGGTGAAAGGCTCAAGTGCGTTTACAAAGCGGCGTCGGCTCCTTTTTGCCCCCTTGGCAATGCCCCGTACTTTTCCTCTGGCCATTGTGTAAAAGGTAATAAGCCGGTCGGATTCTCCCAGGTCCTGGCCTGAGATTACAAATGCAGGACTTTTGAAGATCTCGGGCATATTATTCCTTTATGGGGCACGAGATGGGCGTTATGCAAGCGGATCTACCTGTCAGGTTTTTGGGGCTGGGATTTTATCGGATTACCTTTAGGGGAAATCCCGGTATCTGGCTTGTTGCCAATAGATTTTTCTTTCGATGAAGTTATCGTGGAAGGCTTAAGATTCTGATCTGTTTTGTGTTTTTCATCCGAGGGCCAGAAGAACCAAAATGCCAGTACAAGCAGTAAGAGGATGAGGAAAATCGCTGCCGTAGCACTGACTAAGTCTCGATTGAACAGAGAGACTTTATTTACATAATTAAATAACGGCTTATATGCCGGCTCAGTTGGTTCGTCAAGACTTTCATCAGTAGCATGGATCTCCTGGTAACGAAGGATGACATCTTCCGGAACAAGACCTATGAATTCAGCATAGTTCTTGATAAAGCCTTTTACAAAGACCTCAGCAGGCAGCTCTTCCCAGCGGCCGGCCTCCATAGCCCTTAACCTGTAAATCGCGATTCTGGTGCCTTCTGCAACTTCCTCCAGGGAAATCTGGCGCAGCTCCCGTTCCCGCTTGAGGTATTCCCCTAAAGATTCTTTAAACATATCCTCTTTTTCGAAATGTTACAGAAAAAATCAAAGAAGTATCTGGATAGTTGACTTTGAACGTAGTTTATTGAGCCACTCTTCAAACTGGGCATTTATTTGCTTGCGGTAAAGTTTTTTTCTGACTTCCTTTATTTGAGCCGAGTTGGGCTCAACCTGTCCACTTTGTACTATCTCCTTTAACCTGAAAATTTGCCAACCCACCGAAGTATCAACTATATTGCTAAAATCGCCTGGTTTAAGATCGACTACAGCCTGTTTGACAGAGGACGCCATCTCTTTCAAGGTAAAGGCACCCAGGTATCCATCGTCTTGGCCTGACGGGAGATCGGAATAGCGCCTTGCCACTTCTTCAAAATCCTTTTTTTCCTTCAGTGCATTGCAGGCCTCTTCGATCCGTCTTCTGGCCTTCTCCCTGGATTCAGGATCATCTTCTTCAAATGTCGTACATATGTGTTGCATTATATAGAGTGGATCATTGGAGCTATTTTTAAGAGGCTGCTCTTTTAGATATTCATTAACCTGTTCATCAGTTATTACTATTTTTGCACGCACCTGTGCATTTATAAGCTCTGCTCTCTCAATCTGTTGTTTAAGCTCCTTTTTATATTCTTCGAATGTATGGCCTTCAGACGCGAGTTTTGCTGAAAGTTCATTTCTGGTTATATGGTTGTCTTCACATATCTGGTCCAAGGTCCTTTCAGTTTCCTGATTACCCACTTTTATACCCAGTTTTTCTACCTCTTCCTGTGCAAGATGTTCATCTATCAACTCTGGCAGGACTTGTGCAAGGATTTCCTGCCTTTTGGTTTCTATCTCTTCTTTACTCATTTTTTCATTAGTGTACTTCTGGATCAGGGGTTGTGCCCAGCCTTCAAGTTCGGAAAGTGTGATCACATCGCCGTTTACTATGGCAGCTATCCTGTCGACTATGATTCCATATGCTGGATTGGCCTCAAATGTCAGGACAGCCAACGCAACGAAAAAGGTAAGGGGAAATATATATCTCATATGCTTACTCCGAAAAATCAGGGCCTGATGTTGAAATTAGAAATTGGAAATTTGGCCTTCATGCTTTTGTTTCATCTCTCCCAAATTTCTACTTTCCAATTTCAAGTTTCAAGCGAAATTATCCCTTTGTAGCCATTTTTAGTAGTACTTGCAAGCTCTGTCTAATGCTTGCGAGGCTGTCCCCATCTTCTTCAACAAATTCAGAAAAAATAATCAGTCTGCCATCCGGCAATAGGCGCCACTGCCGGTTTTTTTGTACTGCCTCTATGAGTCTTTCAGGATAAGGCGGGCCTTCGGTCCCAAAACTCAAGACAATACGTTCTTTCTTATCAGAAAAATTTCTGTCAAGCCGTATCACATTCAGCAACCTCAGCGTGCGTTTTATCTCCATTACCTTAAGCAGAGACGCAACTTCTTCTGGTATCGGCCCGAAGCGGTCCCTGAGTTCCAGGGAAAAATCCCTGTCTTTCTCGTCGTCTTCCAGCCGCGCCATTCTCCGGTATAAGAGCAGACGCTGTTCCACATCCGGGACATATTCTTCAGGAATAAATGCAGGTATGCCCAGGTTTACTTCCGGGTCTATCTCGTCTTTTTGAGGGAGTCCCTTGAACTCGTCTATAGCCTTTTGCAATAATTCAAGGTAGAGTTCATATCCTACCTCTGCAATACTTCCTGACTGGGAGACTCCCAGTATGTTTCCAGCCCCGCGTATCTGAAGGTCCTGCATTGCAAGGCGGAATCCGCCTCCGGAAACAGTAAGTTCCATAATGGCTTTGAGCCTTTTTATGGATTCTTTTCCTATCTCGGATACACGGGGGATGAGAAGATAGGCATAGGCCTGTTCGCCGGCCCTACCGACCCTGCCCCTAAGCTGATACAAGTCGGCAAGCCCAAGCTTATCTGCCCGGTTTATGATCGTGGTGTTTGCTGACGGGATATCTATACCGGATTCTATTATGGTGGTGCACATAAGGCAGTCAATCTCACCCCTTACAAACCGGATCATGATCTCCTCAAGTTCGTTGGGATTCATTTGCCCATGGATGACCTCTATCCTTGCCTCAGGGGTTAAGCGCTGGATATGCTCTGCCAGCCTGTACAGGCCTTTTATCCGGTTGTGAACGAAAAAAATCTGACCGCCGCGGCTGATTTCCCGCTCTATAGCCTCCTTTATTAACGAGTCATCAAACTCGGCCATGAATGTCTTAACAGGTATGCGGTCCTTAGGAGGGGTGTTGATTACTGAAAGATCCCGGATTCCCAGAAGGGAGAGCTGAAGAGTCCTTGGGATTGGTGTTGCAGTGAGCGTAAGGCAGTCAACGGTCTGCTTGAGCCTTTTCAGCCGTTCCTTGTGCTTAACTCCGAAACGGTGTTCCTCATCTACAATCAGCAGTCCCAGGTCCTTGAATTTTACGTCCGGCTGCAGCAGCCGGTGTGTGCCTATAATGATATCGACCCGGCCCTGGCTGATCCCGGCGAGGATCTCTCTCTGTTTTTGTCTGGTCTTAAGCCTGCTGATGGCCTCTACAGTAACAGGGTATCTCTGAAACCGCTGTATGAATGTCCGTTCGTGCTGCTCTGCCAGGAGAGTGGTAGGCACCAGTATGGCTACCTGTTTTCCGTCTTCAACAGCCTTGAATACGGCCCTCATGGCGACTTCTGTCTTGCCGTAGCCCACGTCTCCGCATAGCAGCCGGTCCATGGGTTTGGGCTCCTGCATGTCAGAAAGGACCTCTTCTATTGAGGCAGCCTGGTCCCGGGTCTCTTCATAGGGAAATGAGGCCTCAAACTGCCGGAACATGGTATCAGGAGGTGAAAAGTCAAAGCCCTTGCTTACCTTTCTTGAGGCATAGAGGTCAACCAGTTCATGGGCGATTTCATATATGTTTTTCTTGACTTTCTGCTTTGCAAGTTGCCAGCTTGAACTTCCCAGCCTGTCAAGCCGTAAGGCGCGACCTTCTATCCCGATATATTTCTGGACCAGTCCCAGGCGGTCTACCGGCAGATAGAGTTTATCACCGCCGCGGTATTCGAGAAAAAGGAATTCCCCGGGAATCCCACTGGTCTCTAACCTGACAAGGCCTTTGTAGAGTCCTACACCATGGTCCCTGTGTACGACCGGTTGACCTGGCTTCAGATCCTCAAAAGTAAGATCGCTTACGGTTGTTTTCTCTCTTCCGGGTACCCTTGTCCTTCTGGCCCGTGTGCCTAATAGCTCTTCTTCTGTAAGGACTATGTAGGCCTCACCCGGAAGGGCAAATCCTGAAGTAAGTTGTCCGGTACAGATCACAAGTCCGGGTTCTTCAGGGTCATTGGTCAAAGGTGCTGAGAGTATAGGAAGTCTGGCCTCATCACTGATAAGCTCATGATAACTGAGGAGTTCTATCATCCTTTGGCCCTGCCGTTGGCCAGGCACTACGAGGACAATCCTGTTGCCCGCCTCGATCCAGTCTTTGAGCCGGTCAAGCACCGGGCCGAGGAGATCAATTCCCCTCCTTGCCCTTCCGGGTACCAAGGTTAGGTCCGTCCTGCTCGATTTTATCTCAAGCTCTTGAATGTTGGAGGCTGGCAGGTTGAAGGAAAGGCCTTTGGATTTGGTGATTTGGTGATCGAGTGACGATCCGTATAAATTGATGTCCTGAAACAGCCAGCAGGTATGATCCATTATCTGTTTTGAAAGCTGCTCCGGGTCAGAGAGTAGAGACTCCAGGGGAGAAAGTGCCCTATGTTCTTTAAAGGCTGATTCGTAAGTCTTTTCAGCCCCCTTCCGGTAATTTTCCAGCGCCCTTTCAACCTCTTCGGGTCTGTCAATCAGTATAGGAGTCTGTTGCGGAATATAGTCCAGGACTGAGGCAGGTTCAGGATAAAAAAGCGGCAGCAGTGCCTCATGTCCTTCCACCAACCTTCTGGCCTCCAGTTGTTGCAGGATTTCATGGACTCTCCGGGCAGGCAAATTGTACTTAGCTGCCCTTTCAACCAGTTTCTCCTGGACCGATTCAAGCATGGACTGGGAAAATATAAGCTCATTAGCCGGGAGTATAACCAGTTCATTCAGATCTTCAGTCGACCGTTGCGTAAGCGGGTCAAAGAGGCGCATCTCTTCCACAAAGTCGCCGAAAAAATCTATTCGTACAGGAAGGGTGGTCAAAGGCGGAAATATGTCCAGCAGGCTGCCCCTTATACTGAATTCCCCTCTGGACTGGACTATAGCGCAGTGTTCATAACCGGAGTCAATAAACCATTTGAGCAATTCCTCCCGGTCAACTTCCTCTCCGATTTGGAGATACTCTATATGGTTTAAAAGGATTTCAGGAGGAACTGTGAGTTCCACAAGGGCCTGCGCCGGGGCCACTGCCACAGCAGGACCATCTTCAGTGGCCAGGCGATAGAGTGTCGAAATCCTCTGAGATATTGTCTCGGTTGAAGGGAGTAACGGCACAAAAGGAAGCGAGTCGTGGCAAGGATACGACAAAACAGGAAAATCCGTGAAAAAGGAAAGGTCTGATATTACCTGTTCTGTCTCTTTCTGATGGGAAGTAATCCAGAGTATGGGGTGATTGACAGACTTGAGAAGTCTTGCGATCAGCCAGGCCGGGGAAGTGCCCATAAGACCGGTTAAGGTCAGGACACTCCCTGGTT
>JAJSZR010000094.1 GCA_030262715.1 Deltaproteobacteria bacterium | reverse complement strand
ACAGTGACCGAAACATGCTTGAACGCTCAATGGAGTTGAGCTCTCAAGAACTTCTTCAGGCGAATTCGGAACTGCGGGCAATTTTTCAGGCACTCCCGGATCTGTTCCTACTACTCGACAATGAGGGCACCATCCTGGATCACAGGGGAGGAATGACAAATGATATATGTTTCCAGGTGGAAAAGTTGCTTGGCAAAGGAATCCATGAATTACCTTTTGAGAATGTTGGTAACAAGTTTGTCGAAGCTATTCATCAGGTGCGAGAGACAAGCTCGATGGTCAGTATAGAGTTTTCAATGACAATACAGAAACAAGAATATTTCTATGAAGCGAGGCTGTTGCCACTGATCGAGGATCAGATCATCGCTATTGTACGAAATATTACAGAGAACAAGCGTGCAGAGCAGGAAATACAAAATCTTCAGCACTACAACCGCGGATTAATCGAGACAAGCCTTGATCCCCTGGTAACATTTGATCAGAAAGGGATTATTCTGGATGTGAACGAGGCTACAATTCGAGCTACTGGCAGGACTCGAGAAGAATTGATAGGAACCGGCTTTGCTGATTATTTCACAGAGCCCGTAAAGGCAAATAGAGGTGTAACGCTTGTCTTTGAAACCGGAGAGGTTCGGGATTACGAACTGGTCATGAAGGCCAGGGATGGGACCAAGGCCATTGTTGCTTACAATGCTTCGCTTTACAGAAATCAGGCAGGACAGGTAATGGGTGCCTTTGCCGCAGTCCGCGATATCACCGAATTAAAACGTTCTGGGGCGGAAGTACGACAGGAAAGGGATAAAGTCAAGGAGAGCATGGAGAAACTTATTGAGACGCAGGACAAGCTCGTCCGGTCGGAGCGTTTTGCGGCAATAGGAGAGGCTGCGGCTTATCTTTCTCACGAGATAAAGAATCCCTTGATCATTATTGGCGGATTCGCCAGGCAGATAGAGAAATCCCTTTCCGGCAAAGATGATAATCGCCAAAAACTAAAGATCATACAGGATGAAGCCAGACGCCTGGAGTTGATGTTGACAGATGTGAGGGACTTTACGCGACCTTCCAGGCCTCAAAAGGAATTACAGGACATAAATTCTATTATTGAAAACACGCTGGCACTTCTGGAAAACGACTTGAAGGAGAAGGGCATTAGCTGCGAGAAATCTCTGGATAGCAACATACCACTCATATTTTTTGACCCGCGGCAGATTGAACAACTATTGATTAACCTCGCCAAAAATGCCCTTGAGGCCATGCCCAATGGAGGTAAGTTTTTCATTTCGTCCTGGCGTG
This sequence comes from Deltaproteobacteria bacterium, assembly GCA_030262715.1. Taxonomy (GTDB): domain Bacteria; phylum Desulfobacterota; class Dissulfuribacteria; order Dissulfuribacterales; family UBA3076; genus UBA3076. The sequence continues at coordinate 8,997 of JAJSZR010000094.1, read as the reverse complement.
AGGATAAACAGGTTAAGGTCTCAGCCGTTGACAGTGGTACCGGAATCCCGTCTGAAATCGCTGAAAAGATATTCAATCCATTCTTTACGACCAAGAAAAAGGGGACCGGGTTGGGGCTCGCAGTTTGTCGCAAAATCATAGAAGATCACAAGGGTAAAATCTGCGTTCAGAGCGAAGAAGGGAAAGGGACTAAGGTTACTATTATTTTACCGATTAACAAAGAGGAAGGGAACCTTACTTGCCGGAATGACGTTTGGATGTAAGTGCTTGTCATTCCTGCGAAAGCAGGAATCCAGTGAATAGTTGCAATAGGAACGAGGGGGAGAGAGACATTGTAGGTTGAACGCTATGAAAAAATATATTGTTATTTTCTACAAAACTTGTTATTTTGTTTGTTTGACTGCTTAACGCCATGGTGGGATTTTTCTGAGCACCGTTTCTGGCACATCCTGCCATCGAGTTTTCATCGATCACTAACCCTTTCTTTGCTCTTAGCAATCCCCTAAAATTGCAGTAGCACGACTGGTTGGCGACGACGATGTTTATGCCGGTCTTGTCAGTGCAGTGCTGCTGCCATAAAATCAATTAGGACATATGTTTGCCCTGCGGCTTGTATTCTAACCTCTGACTAAGTTTCTGTCTCAGAATAGTCAGCCCGCCTGGACTTAAGCCAAATATAGATGAAACTCTGCCCAAGCACGTAAGCCCAGGGCTTGAACCAACACGTTCGCTACGACAAACGGCGGCGAAAAAGAAAGGGGGACGGCATCCAATGGTTCAAAGGAACCGGAAAAATGGGTTGAACCCACGGACCTCTGGCAACAGGCGAAATACCGTGGCTGCATGGTATTCCAGAAACAAAAAGTGGGGATCGACAAAGAAGAGAGAGAAATTAATCGTAGAGTACTGCAGCAGTGAAGCAAGCCGATAGGTGAGGTGGATGAATGGACCAGAAATTGATTAGAAACATAGCGATTATCGCTCATGTCGATCACGGCAAAACTACCCTTGTCGACCAGTTTTTTAAGCAGAGCGGCATGTTCCGCGACAACCAGGCCGTGGCCGAACGGTTCATGGATTCCATGGACCTGGAGCGGGAACGCGGCATCACAATAGTTGCCAAGAACGGTTCTTTCAGGTACCGGGATTACATGATCAATATCGTCGACACCCCTGGTCATGCCGATTTCGGAGGCCAGGTTGAGCGGGTGCTGCGCATGGCAGATGGCTGTCTGCTCTTGGTAGATGCCCAGGAAGGCCCCATGCCACAGACCTATTTCGTGCTGAAAAAGGCCCTAGCTATCTCGCTTCCGGTGTTGGTAGTGATCAACAAGATTGACAAGCCTGCGGCCCGGCCACACTGGGCAGTGGACCAGGTATTTGATCTTTTCGTTAAGCTGGAGGCACCGGACGAATTACTCGATTTCCCGGTGATCTTTGCCTCGGCCAAGAAGGGATACGCTATCGACGATCCGGACGACTCCATTGACGGTGCTTGCATGGTGCCGCTTTTTGAAAAAATCATCGCCCATATCCCGCCTCCAGCCGGTGACCCACAGGCTGTGCTCCAGTTGCAGGTGAATACTATTGATTATTCCCCTTATTTGGGCAAACTCGGCATCGGCAAGGTGGCAAATGGCTCCATGAAGATCAATCAGAATATTGCGGTGTCAAAGCGGGACGGCAGCCTGGAGCCGGTCCGCATCACCAAGATATTCCGGTTTGAGCGAGACCGGAAAGTACCGATCGAAGTGGCCAGCGCAGGGGAAATTGTGGCCGTGGCCGGAATGGACGACATTACCGTAGGCGTTACCTTTACCGACCCGGATGATCCCCAACCCCTGCCGCTCATCAATATCGATCCACCCACCGTCGTGATGCATTTCATCCCCAACGATTCTCCCTTTGCCGGCCAAGACGGCAAATTGGCTACTTCCCGCCAGTTGGAGGAGCGTCTGTTCCGGGAGACCCTGGCTGATGTCGCTCTTAGTATGGAATTCCTGGGAGCTGGTGCCGGTTTCAAGATTTCCGGCCGTGGGGAATTGCACCTTTCGATCCTTATTGAAAAGATGCGGCGCGAGGGATACGAGTTCCAGGTAACCAGACCCCAAGTCATCATGAAGGAAGAAGACGGCCAACTCCAAGAGCCCTACGAGGAATTGACCATTGATGTGAACGAAGAGTACCAGGGACCGGTCATTGAAAAGCTGGGCAGGCTGAAAGGACAGATGCTGGAGATAAGCCGCCGCAATGAAATGATCCGGTTAGTCTACAAGATTCCTACGCGAGGGCTTATTGGCTTCCGCAGCGAATTTCTCACTGATACCAAAGGTATGGGCGTGATGAACTATGTCTTTGCCGGCTATGGTCCCTTTGCCGGCAAGATCTTAAATCGCACCAGAGGCGCGCTTGTGGCTAAGGAGATCTGCACCACGGTGGCCTATGCCCTCTTCAATCTGCAGGAGCGGGGTTGCCTCTTTCTGGAGCCAGGGGTCAAAGTCTACGGCGGCCAGATCATCGGTGAGCATTGCCGGGCCGGCGACCTGGTGGTAAACCCGGCCAAGGGCAAGAAATTGACCAACCTTCGGGCCGCGGGCTCGGATGAAAACGTCATCCTCACTCCGCCACATCGTCTGAGCCTCGAGGACTGTATTGCCTTTATCAACGATGATGAAATAGTGGAGGTGACCCCGGCTGCTACCCGGCTGCGCAAGCTGAACTGATAGGAAATCCTTACACTGATTTCTATGGCATTGTTGGAAGCTGCAGGTCAAGGAATTTTCAATGTGTCGTGAAAAAGAGGGAAAAATAAATGTTTCGGCCCCTGGAGAAAGAGGCCGGGGCCAAGACGTTTCCACGCAGCCTTGACAGTTATGGCGATGCAGATGTGGAAAGTATCTCCACCATCCTGAAAAATCGGGTCAAACAGGAACCGTTTAACCTGTTTGCCACCCTGATTTTCCTGTGCGCAATTATTCATACCTTTCTGACAGGCAAATTTATGGAGATTGCCCATAAATGGGAACGCCGGCACGAATTTTTGTGGCAATCGTTAAAAACACATTGCATAAAACCATATTGATTGATATTGTTAGCAATATGAAAACAACCATAGATATTTCCGATTCGTTGTTACAAGAAGCTAAGAAGCTGTCTGCTCAAAGAAAGATCACGCTGCGCTCTCTTGTTGAACAGGGGCTGCGTGAAATTATCTCCAGACAAAAATCAGATCAAAAATTCAAGTTAAGGAAGGCCGGTTTTAGAGGAAACGGCCTTCAGGATGAATTTCGCGGAGAAAGCTGGCAGAAAATCCGGACAGCAGCCTACGAAGGGCATGGAGGATGATAGCTGTAGACACAAACATCCTTGTTTATGCCCACCGTGAGGAGTCTCCTTTTCATGAGAAGGCTCTTGACTGTATTACCGAACTTGCTGAAGGAAGAGCATCATGGGCAATCCCCTGGCCATGCGTCCATGAATTTTTTTCCATAGCTACTCATCCCAGGATTTATGATCCGCCCAGTCCTATTCAATGTGCTGTGGATCAGCTTGATGCATGGTTTGAATCACCAACACTTGCTCTGCTTTCTGAAACACCGGATTACTGGGTTATACTAAGATCAATTGTAAATTCATCACAGGTAAGCGGCCCCATGATACATGACGCACATATTGCAGCTATTTGTATACAAAATGGTATCACTGAACTGTTGACAGCAGACCGTGATTTTGGAAGATTCCATGAATTAAAAACATGCAATCCGCTTATAAGTTAAAAATCGTTTTTGAATCAGCTAGTTGAAAATGGACCTGTTGAAATACCATTTCGCTTGAAATGTTGATGCGCCTGGTACATGAAGGTCCTAATGGCCGCCTCCCTTCCAGGTTGGAATGCCGAGTCATAGGGGGCATCCAGGTATGGAATTCTCAGCTTGTTCATAAGGGGCTTCACGATGGCTGAGGTAATCGTACTGGGCATGCAGGTAAAAGGATAGACATTCACCACGCCGTTATATCCTTCCCTGGCATATTCCACGATTCCGGCAATACTTAAGCAGGCCTCCGTGCCCACATCAAAACAAAACAGGTCCTTCTCTTTAAGAATATTATCCAAATCTGCCACTTTATGGTCTTCGCTCAGGTCAATCAGCGATCTCATCCTCTTGTAGGCCTGCTTCTGTCTGAGTTCTTGATATAAAAGGTCCCCCTTAAAGCTGATTATCTTTTTTAAATACTCCCTCATGGGGCCCAAACGGAGCTGTTTCAGGCTGAATCGAAATCCTATTCTCGCCTCCCTGAATCTGTCATAGGTCGTATAATTTATCCATTCGGCAACAGAGGCATTTATCACCTCAGCCCCATATCTTTCCAGAACTCTGATAATATCCTGATTTGCCTGAACATGTGTCCTCACATAAATTTCCCCGACGATCCCGATAATGGGCTTGGGAGGGATGCCGGGATCAATGATTGTTTTTCCCTCATTGATGATCTCTTCCAGTTTATCAAGTATTTTATCAAAGTCTTTATTGGCCCCGTATGTCTCAAACGAATCTTCCATGACGTGCATGGATCTCTCAATAAAATCATCCGTCATGCCAGGTTCCTTTTCATAGGGCCTGATTTTCCAGAGCAATCTGTCAAGGATATCGGCTATCACAATAGAGAAATAGGCAGCCTTCCTGAGGTCCCTCACCTGCTCCTTCTCAATTATGCCGGCCAGTGAGTATCCATCCCTTGTAGTAAGGGAGCCGATTTTTACATCCTTCAACTCAGGAAAAGAATCCAGGATAATTCGCTGATACTTGTTGTACATGCCGAAACGGCATGGTCCACCGGTTTCGGGCATAAAAAATACGTAATTCCCCGGACTGAAGTCTTTCCCCAGCCTCTCCTTTTCTTTTTTTAAGAAATACAGGATATCTCCTGTAGTGATCTGGCAGGGATAGCATTCTTTGCCAGAAGTATATTCCTTTCCGAGATCAAGGCCCCTACAGGTATCCATTACCTTTGCATTAATACCAAAACCCCTGAATGTTGCTGCGACAAGATGCACTCCTATCTTGCTCATCTGAGGGATCAGGAACGTCTTGTTTCTGAGATCAAAACGGCCCACATTTTCAGTGAGTGATTGGAAATCTATAACTCTCTCTGATTCCATTTCCTTAACCGTTCACGGGATTACAACGCCCTGTTTTACCGCAACCCACCGAACTGTAAGCGTTTACAGGGTGCTGCAGATGCGAGGCGGAGGGCACGCAGACGTACTCCCTGTACTTCAAGTGCCCGACAACAAAGCAGATGCGGTGCCCTGTAAACGCTTACCCATTTCCTTCTAATTTGCCACTCTTAAGTCAAGATTCAGATCTGACTTTAATTTCTGCATCGTATTCTCTATAACGTTCTTATAGGCCTCCAGCCTGGTCATAACACCTGCTACGGCACTGTGCTCGTCAAGCTCCAGGATCAGACAGGCCTTATCTCCCATGATATACTTGTAAAAATGCTCGATAAAGGAATCCGGACCACACCCGAAATTGGTCAAATGAAGACTGAAATAGTTTGGGTGCTCCTTTACGAATCTGACAGTCCTCAAGACCTGAGCACCAAATCCCCAGTACATGGATGGAAAATCTGAAAGGTCAACCGATGAGACATCTATGAAATCCATGGGCAGCGCGGCTACTCCGATCTTACTCAAATTCTGACCAAGCCTTAGATTCAGTCTTTCATCGTAAAGATTATATGGGCGACCTGTCACTACCACGATTGGCTCATCAGGGTCCTGATCTTCAAGGATTTCTTTACCTTTCTGGTAAAGCTCCATGACAAACTGATTCTGCCTGTTCAAGGCATAATAAAGGGCCTTTTTTATCTCGGCCTTACTCGCGCCAAGTTTCGATTGTATCTGCTCTGAAATCTCTAGTGCCAGGAGTTCGGGATCGTATTTCATATGAATTACCGGGCTCAAAACAGATGACAGGTCAAGTTCGAGGGCCATTCTGACCATATAGGAATTGCTCTGGACCATGGGGCAATAATACCCGGTTTCCGAAGGCTCAGGCACAGGCATTGTGATAATGCTGGGGAGGAAAAGGTATCTTGTCTTTCCTATCAGCTCTTTGATGTGGCCATGGGAGACCTTTACCGGATAGCAGGTTTCGGCCATAACTGTCTCTATCCCGGTCTTGGAGATATGTGCATTGGTTGGCGGGCTCAGGACAAGCCGGAATCCGAGCTGGTCAAAAAAATGGGCCCACATAATACCCAACTGGTGGCCGTAAAGGGCCCTCTGCATACCTACGGTTGGTCGATTGTCTGTCTCCATCAGGGGTTCATCCTGCAAATCCGTATAAACCCCGGTCATGTATGCCTGCCAGACCTCCTGTCTCAGTTCAAAGAAGTTCTCTTTCCTGGGTCCAGTGCTTCTTGTCAATTCATAGCGACCACATTCCCCGCCCCAGATACTGCGGCGACCGTCAAAATTATAAATTTTCAGTTTGCATCTGTTATGGCAGTGAGGGTCTGCACGGCATATTTTTTCAGTATACTCCATCCGGTCTTTTATGGCGCTGTCCAGACCTCTGAAGGTACTCCCGCTTTTTCCTTCAAGGCGCATTTTCTCCTGCACACTCACAGCAGCACCATAGGCCCCTAAGACCTCTCTATGTCTGGGGACCAGGAGACCACGTCCAAGGACATTTTCAAAAGCGGCAACAACCCCCTTATTCAAAGAAGGGCCACCTAAGAACATGACCCTTTGTCCTGTCTTTCGCTTTCCAACTACACGGTTCAGATAGTTATAGACAATGGCATAACACAGTCCGGCTATTAGATCTTTTTTCTCTACTCCCTTCTGGTGATAAGACACTAGGTCTGATTCCATGAATACTGTGCATCTCTCAGCCAGCTTAACGGGTCTATCTGATGAAAGCGCAATCTCCTGAAACTCGCCCACAATATTGATCCCGTATTTGTTGGCCAGCTCATGCAGAAAACTACCCGTACCGGCAGCGCATACTTTATTCATGTCAAAATCAAGGGGATAGGTATTGGCAATAGAGATGTATTTGGAGTCCTGTCCCCCGATCTCAAAGATAGTATCCACTTCGGGGCATATCTCCACTGCACCTCTGGCGTGGGCCGTTATCTCATCGATGATCAGGTCTGCATTGAGAAAATCTCCCACCACGTTCCTGCCCGAGCCGGTTGTGGCCATGCCCACGATTTCAATCCTTTTCCCTATATCGTCGCGGATATACGTAAGAAGACTCTGGGTGACCTCTATGGGCTTGCCCTGAGTAGGCACATAGGTCTTGTGAATGATCTCGCGGTTATTGTTGATGAGGGCGTATTTGGTAGTCGTGGACCCTACATCGATACCGAGGTACACCCTTGTCATTTTTCGCAAGGACTTTTTCTGAATCTCGTTCGTCTCTGGAAAGGTCGTCTGTTTCAGCGCCAATCTGGGCGCCACCGGCACTGAAATCTCATTCTTAAATCCCTCGGTTTTTAGCAGTTCCAGATCCACCTGGTTTTCCCTGCCGGATTCAAGGGCACCCAAAGCAACTCCCAGAGCGCCTATAGAAGTGTTATGGGGAGGTACGATCAACCCTGGGAAATAGCTCTTGAAGGCCTTGACCTGGAGATCATTCAACGATAGCCCACCGATAAAAAGAATCGGTTTTTCAAGTACCCGATTGGAGACGATGGTACTCATGTAGTTTCTGGCATTTCCAACGTGAAGGCCGTAAATAATATCTTCCAGCTTCTCTCCCTTATTCTGGAGGTGAATCATGTCAGACTTTGTAAACACGGTGCAGCGGCAAGCCACATTGGCAGGCCTCCGGCTCTTCAGACCGAGTTTTATAAAACCGGCCAATATCTTGTTGATCTCATCAGAGATAAAATCCGTTTTTCTGGTATACATGGTGGTGGCCAATCTCTGGGCCTGCTGATCGATAAAGGATCCTGTGCCGGATGCGCAGGGACCATTGGTATTAAAGTATTCCAATTCCCAGCCACCATCGTAATGATTGATCTGTAAAAGGGCCGTCTCCTGTCCCCCCATACTAATGATTGTTTTAACGTCCGGCCTTATATAGACAGCGCCAAGGACCTGGCTGATGGTCTCGAATTCATAAAAGGTCCCCAATTCCTCACCAAGCTTCTTTCCATGGTTCCCGGTAAAGGAAATGGATTGGATCCTCTCTTGCCCGAATCTTTCATACAGGCCCTGAATAAGGGTCAAAACCTCTTCCTCCACTTTGCCAAGGTGACGCACATAGGGGAATTCGTAAATAATCTCCTTCTTATGGTTGATGACGATACAATTCAGGCTGACGGACCCGGCATCAATACCCACATAGTACAGATCAGAATCACGGGGCGATTTTTTATCGTTAATGTTTGTCTTTTTCATTGCTCAGATATTAAATGCCTTCAGAATGTTCTTGCCTAATATATTTCTTTATTTGTTCTGACCTTTCCCTGTCAAGTGATATTAACTTGAAATGTGACAGCTTCCTGAAAACTATGACCGCATCGACAATATGTCCAGACATTCTTGCCATACAACCAATCATATGCAAGCCAGTGTGACGGCATAAAGGGCGAGGGTTATCTGGTACTTAGAAAAATCATATACCAATGGTGCCGGGTTAAATCAAATTATCAGGTGATTGACTTCCCCACATATCGAAGAGCTGAAAAACATTAATGCTCATGTTTTCATCTTAGGTGGCGCTATCTCGAGTAGACTTGAGATACTTGTGGCCAGTTTAAGAAGGTTTTCCGGGCTCAATTGTCATATGCTTTTTGTAGCAGGTAACCATGATATCTGGATAGAATCAACAAGTAAGCTCAAAAAAGGGGTGAGATCTACATACTGAAGTTTCACCGAAATTGTGTCCCATAGAATCACGCAACCATGCGTAGCAAAGTATCCACGAAAGATTTTCGTGGGAGTTTGTCGTGTGTACGGCAAACGGCATCAAA
>JAJSZR010000093.1 GCA_030262715.1 Deltaproteobacteria bacterium | reverse complement strand
GACGAACCAGAGAAAGAGTCGAGGACATCGACGAAATCGCCTTTAAGGAGGCAAGTAAAAATACGTTGTACAGATTGCGCTGTAATTTTGTTTGTTTTCAAGGCGCGTTAAGGCGCGCATAACGAGTTATGTAAGCCTTGACGCAACACAGAAAAGAAGCAAAAGGACAAACAAGATGTATAAGTTATTTTTACTTGACGACTAAGCTACAATCCAGAGCGCTCCTTTTGTATGGGTGTGTAATAGTGTGCTAGATACGCTACCAGGTAAAACAGCTTCCCATCCTCCTATTCCTCTGCGGCCGGTAACCAGTGTCCCGTACCCTCCCTTTTCGTATTCTGCAAATATATCTCGTGCTACTCCGGTGCTCCCCTTTTTGATTTTGATCTCTACGGATTTCGGATTGAATCCGGCATCTTTGAATATATCATGAACCTTGGAAAACAACTTTTCTATCTGTTTTTCAGAATAGGCGGAAATAACAGTTTCAACATCTTCAAAGGTGGCGGAGACTTCTCTGGATATAAACGGGCGGAATTTTGGAATAACATTAAATAAAGTCACCTTTATATCTTTTATTCCGGCTAATGCAAAACTTGCGTGGTCAACCACCCGCAAACAGGATTCGCAGGCATCAACTGCAATCAACACGTGCTTTGACGGAAGGGGATCGTCAATTATCCAAACGGCAATATTCTTGAGATGCTGAACCAGCCCATAGGAAACGCTGCCGATAAAGTATGAAACAAGACGTCCTAAACCACGCCTGCCAACAACCAATGCGTCATATTTACCGCGTTTGGCTTCACTAAGTATGTCCTGGACAGCGCCCCGGCTTTGCACGACCGGTTTTGTGTGAATGCGATCAGCCGGAAATTTGTTTTGCTCAAGTAAAGCCTTGCCCCTTTCCAGGATATCATTACATTCCTGCTGCCTCTGCTTATTCATGTCCTCGAGACGCACGAGACGGCTCTTCTCCGCCTGGAAACTCCTACCTCCAGTGGTCAAGAACGACGGCAGAGGTTCTGCTACGCTTATGAGTGTAATATCAATATGTAGGACATCTTGATATATCCCGGCTATGTATTTCAGTGATTTGTGGGCATTTGGAGAACCGTCTGTAGCTGCAAGCAGATGTCTATTCATGATATTTTTATAATTATAATATAACATTTTTAGAAAACTTAGAACATTTATGATAGAATTTTTTGCCAACTTAATGCATAAAACTGAAAAATATATTTTTACTGCTTATTAGTACTTTATGAATTCATATTTTAAGGTAAAGCCGCCTAAGAGCACTTTTTCCGTGGGTTATCTGGTATTTGCATTCATAATACTGTTGCTCTTCTCTGTGGTGGCTTTAATCAGCGCTGTAGGCACCTACCGGATATCCATAGAGGGATCGAGGAATCTGCTTGAGAACCGGGCAGTGGACATAGCTGTGAGCCTGGGCTTTACATTAGAAAGGATCGGTCTCAGGAATGAGCTTTTTCCCGAACTCGTGACTACTGACAGATGGAATGACCTTGCCTTTCTAGTCCTTTATGATCAGGATGGTACCGTGTTGCTCCATTCCAATCCGCTAATGGTGGGAAGAAGCCGGATGGATTCTGATGTAGAAAGAGTGATCTTGGAGAAACGGCCAGAGACACATTTTTCTATCCTTGCAACTGGAGAAGAGGTATTTGTCCTGGATTTTCCATTGCACCTTCACCTCTCTGAACAGGGCAGTAACGGCAGCGAGAATAATATTGATCTTGAACAGTCTCGCACGCCGGAGGAAATTGAGCCTGTTGACAACGCCAGGGCCTATTGCCTGAGAGTCTCTCTCCATCCATATCCGGCCCGGAGAATTCTAAGGAGGGCCAATTTTCAGCTTGCTTTAATTGGACTTTCCCTTATTACTTTGTGGGTGCTGACGTCCTTTTTTTTCTGGGCATGGCGCAGAAATTATCGTTTAGAGGCCAGACTGCGTAAACAGGAGCGAATGGCCGCCCTGGGTGAGATGGCCGCAGTCCTGGCCCACGAGATACGAAATCCATTGAGCAGTATAAAGGGTTTTGCCCAGTTTTACCTGGAGGGCGCAACAGACCCTGATGTAAGGGCGGATTTTTCCGTCATTGTGAAGGAGTCCATGAGGCTTGAGCGTTTGACGGCTGACCTCCTCACTTATGCAAGGCCTACTATACTCAATGAAGAAGAGTTTGATACGGAGAGGTTCTGTCAGGAGATTAAAAGGAGTATTGGTCCTTTAAAAGGTAAGGTGAAGTTTCACATGTCATGTGAAAAATTGGAACTGCGTCTTGACAGAGAAAAATTGATGCAAGTAGTTCTTAATCTGGTACAAAATGCCATTGACGCAGTGGGTGAAATCAAGGGAGGCGAGGTCTGGTTCAGTGTGAAGTCCAGCGGCCCGGTTATGATACTTACAGTAGAAGACAACGGCCCTGGGTTACCTTTAGAGGTGAAGAATCGTCTTTTTGAGCCTTTTGTTACTACCAAGGCAAAGGGTACCGGACTGGGGCTTGCCATAGTGGATCACTTGTTAGAGGCTATGGGTGGTGAGATCAGTTATATGGACCGCGAAGGCAGCGGCATAATTGTCAGGATTAAATTGCTATTAACTCGACCCCAGGGGGTCCCGGATCAACAGGTGTTTGGCCTTGAACAGAGATAAAGATACCAAAACAGTCTATGTGTGCCAGTCATGCGGCCAGACCTCTGCCAAGTGGCTTGGTCGTTGTCCCGGGTGCGGAGCATGGCATACATTGATGGAGAAGCCTGTAGATACTCCTGTTAGAAAAGGCCGAAGTCTTTTTGCCGTGAGTCAATCCGTTCCTTTACCCCTTCTGGAAGTTTCTGCAGATGTTGATGAGGCCAGAATTTTCATTGGGATGAATGAGATGGACAGGGTACTTGGCGGGGGGTTAGTGCCGGGCAGCCTGGTGCTATTAGCCGGAGAGCCGGGCATAGGTAAGTCTACATTACTGCTACAGATACTCTGCCATCTGGCCTCTGATCAAAAGAAAGTCCTATATATCAGTGGGGAAGAGTCATTGACCCAGATCAGGATGAGGTCCGAGCGGTTGCGAGAGATCCCGGGAGGTCTGTGGGTTGTGTGTGAGTCGGGACTCGATCGGATTATCGAGATTGTGGAGGAACAGGGTCCTTCTGTCCTGGCTGTGGATTCCATACAGACTCTGTTCTGCGACGAGATATCTTCGGCCCCCGGGAGCATAGCCCAGGTTCGGGAGGCCGCTGCACGGCTGATGCAGCTTGCCAGGCTCAAGGGCGTCCCAACGATACTTGTGGGTCATGTGACAAAGGAAGGGGCCATAGCAGGCCCCCGGGTACTCGAACATCTGGTGGATACTGTATTGTATTTCGAAGGAGATCGCAGCCACACCTTTCGTCTTCTAAGGACTATAAAAAATCGTTACGGTCCAACTCATGAAATAGGTGTCTTTGAAATGACTGAGGCCGGGCTGGAACAAGTCCCCAATCCCTCTGAGGTCTTCCTTGGCCAAAGGCCAAAGGCGGTTCCGGGATCTGTAGTAGTTCCGTGTATGGAAGGTACTCGCCCCATCCTGGTGGAGATCCAGGCCCTGGTGAGTCCTTCACACCTGTCCATGCCAAGGCGGACCTCAACCGGTATTGACAGTAATCGTCTGGCCTTGCTCATTGCCGTTGCAGAGAGACATCTGGGTGTGGCCCTTTATGACCGGGACATCTTCATAAATGTGGCGGGTGGGCTCAAGATATCAGAGCCGGCAAGTGAACTTGCCGTAATAATGGCTATGGTCTCAAGTCTCAGAGAGGTTCCCCTGGATATGGACACCGCTGTCTTTGGAGAAGTTGGCCTTACTGGAGAGGTAAGGGCGGTTGGAAGGGCAGAGTTGAGACTCAACGAAGCTGCCCGTCTAGGGCTCAAAAAGTGCGTTATTCCCTGGGCTGGATCTGATCGTCTCAAGTTCTCAGATAGTCTGGAGATCCTTCCGGTGAAAAGAATAGATGAGGCAGTGGCGGCAATGTCTGAAGTCTCTTGACAGTCAGTTAGCCCTGGCCTACATTCACGCATACTTTACGACATTGGCCTTGAAGCGGGTTGCCTTGGCAAAAATGCCGGGGGTTCAGTCCTTTATTGATAATAGGAGATAGATGGATCATGTCTGAAGACAAATTGATACATGTAACAGATGCAGAGTTCGAATCTCAGGTTCTAAAAGCTGATAAGCCTGTACTGGTAGATTTCTGGGCAAGCTGGTGCGGACCGTGTTTAGCCATTGCGCCTGCCGTTCAGGAGTTGGCTGCCGACTATGACGGAAAAGTAATGGTAGCCAAGATGGACGTAGACAAGAATCCGGCTACCCCAGGTAGGTATGGCATCAGGGCCATTCCTACCTTAATCGTTTTTAAGGAAGGGCAGGTTGTAGAGCAGATTACTGGTGCAGTGGGGAAGGCTGCTATCGAATCCGCTATTAATAAGGCATTGTCCTAATTAATGATTAACCTGAAAGAGTCCATTAACCACAAAGACACAAAGAACACAAAGTTTACACAGGGAAACCAAGGGTTTTTCTTTGTGCCCTTTGCGTCTTTGTGGTGAGAAAACAAGTTTTTGCAGCATAATCAGTAATGAATAAATCGCCTTATAGAATAAAAAGCTGCAAAGGATTATCGGCAATATATCTTGTACTTTTAAGCCTACTAATTATCGGAATTTTTACCGGATGTGCCGGCAAGGACAGAGGCATTGAGCCCGGTAAAGATAAAGGCCTGTTTTCATGGTTTCGTTCTGTAGCCGGTCCCTCGAAGCCGGAGAGTGAGGTTGATCTGTCTGAGGAGGCCATGGACTACTTTATAAGAGGGCGCTATATCCTGGCAGAGGAGATATTTCAAAAGGTCAAGGATCGCTATCCCTTCAGCCCATATGCCACGCTTGCGGAATTGCGTCTTGCAGACTGCAAGTTTTACAGGGGCAATTATGACGAAGCCATCCCCCTTTATGAGGAGTTTGAAAAGCTTCACCCTACCAACGAGGCGGTAACATATGTGATTTTTCAGGAGGGTTCCTGCTACTACGGGTTAATGGAAAACCCTGATCGTGATCAGACCTCCACCCACAAGCTCATTAAGACCTATGAGCGACTCCTTAATAGATATCCGGATAGTCCTTACAGTTACGAGACCCGTAAGCGAATAGCAGAGGCAAAGAACCGTCTGGCCCGGCATGAGACATTAGTGGCCAGATGGTATATGCGTACCAATCAGGTGCTCCAGGCCAAAAACCGTCTGGAGACTGCCATGGACCTTTATCCGGACACTTCAGCAGGAGTGAAGGCCGCGCGTATTCTCAAAAAGGAAAGGATATTCCAGGATGTCTCCGCTACCGGGACAGACAGAGTAAAAGAATCAGAGGAATCCTGGTGGAGGCGTCTGATACCCTTTATTTAACGTTAAGTGATTAGCTGTTAGCCATTAGCGTTTAGCTTTGAAAAATCAAGGCATTACGTTAATCAGGAAACATCCAACGGGTGAAAATAGTAAAACTTCCTGTAATCATAAAACTAATAGCTAACCGCTAAAGGCTAACAGCTCAATTTAGATTTAAACAGGTGGCAGGAAACGCGCCTGCCGTTTTTCAGACGGAAATTTTCAGGCTCAATCTTTCTGCAGATATCCATGGCCTTGGGACAACGGTCCTGAAAGGCGCATCCTGAAGGAATAGAATCCAAGTCAGGGACAATTCCCGGAATGGAAGTGAGACGCCTGACGTCTGCGGGAATGCTATAAGGTACTGAATCAAGAAGACCCTGTGTGTAAGGATGGAGGGGATTGTCGAAAAGATCACCCATTAGGGCCTCTTCAACTATTTTCCCGGCATACATTATGAGTACTCTGTGGGCTATCTGGGCCACTACTCCAAGGTTGTGGGTTATTAGAAGGAGACTGAGATTATGCTGTTCCCGGAGACTGTTCAGGAGTTCAAGAATTTGGGCCTGTATAGTAACGTCCAGGGCAGTAGTAGGCTCATCTGCTATCAAAAGCTTTGGTTGACACGCAAGGGACATGGCTATTATAGCCCTTTGACGTAGTCCACCTGAGAGCTGATGAGGGTAAGTTGTTATTCTTTCTTCCGGTGCCGGCATTCCCACCTGGGCTAAAAGCTCAATAACCCGCTTCCGAACCTGCTTTTTTGGAACCTTGAGATGGGTTGTTATGGCCTCTGCAATTTGGTCTCCAATAGTGAAGACCGGGTTGAGGGCAGTCATAGGCTCTTGAAAGATCATGGCCATTTCATTTCCCCTAATGCTGCACAATTGACCAGGGGTAAGGCCAATGAGGTCTATGTGCTCAAACACTATTTCCCCTTTTCTGATTTTGAATGGAGGGCTCGGAAGGAGGCCCAGAAGGGAAAGGGCCGTAACGCTCTTTCCACAACCTGATTCGCCGACAAGACAGACACTTTCACCTTTTCTTACAGAAAAAGAGATGCCCCTTACAGGGAATACAGGCCCCTTATTGGTCCGGATTTCAATTTCAAGCCCTTTTACAGAAAGGAGGATATCATTGCTCACGATTTTTGATAAGCTGTATGGCTGGATCAAGTATTAGAGGCGGGACTTTCCGCTTTTTGCCCCTTAATCAGTTGAACACTGATCTCACGTCCCACAGGTTTGAGTTGTACTATTACTTCAAAAAGGTCTGACATGTGACTGATGGGGGACGGAATGTCATCAGGTTGTTCGACGTTGTCTTCTCTGTGAGTCATTACGGTAAACCATGCAGGGAAACCGTGTTCCTTGGACATTGCTTTTAGTTTGCTCAATGATTCCTGCACAATCTTGTTGAATGGCAATCCGTCCAACAAGACTATTTGTGGAAAGAATACGCCCTGCTCAGTTAGGTCGTTTAGACGTTCTTCAAGCCGCTTTACGCTGAAGTCCTCAATATTAAAGGTCATAATAAAACGGTGGGGAAGGATCATCTCCCACATCACATTGGTATTATTTAACTCATATTGATCTGATATGCGGTGGAGGACTTCCTCATACCAAAGACATACCTTTTTTATCGGTTGTCCAAGACATATGTGAAGTACGTTTTTTCCGCTGAGCAAGTTGTCCAGAGCCAGATGCATCAGGAAAGAAGTCTTACCCTCTCCAGCCCTGGCAAGTATTGCGCCAAATTGTCCTTCCTTAAGGAGTTGGCCAGCATCTTCCTTGATAAAACTAAGCGGATTTTTAATATTTAGATTGTTTTCTGACATATTAAGGACCTTCTCTTTTCCTCTTTAAAACAATGTGAAAAAATATGCTTAAGCAGCCTTCTTCTTTCCTTCGGCAGCCTTTTTTATCAATTCATCTGCTATGCTTTTGGGTACCTGACGATAGGTGCAAAATTCCATGGTGAACTGGGCCTTGCCCTGGGTACCTGAACGTAGGATTGTGGAGTAGCCGAACATCTCAGCAAGTGGGACCTCAGCCTCTATTACGCTTATATTTCCTTCATCCTGCGTACCCAGGATCATCCCTCTTCGCTGATTGAGTGATCCCATAACAAATCCCTGGAATTCAGTCGGGGTCTCTACCGCTACCTTCATTATAGGTTCCAGTATGACAGGTTTGGCTTTCCTGTAACCGTCCAGAAAGGCCTTGCGGGATGCTGCCTTAAAAGCCATGTCAGATGAGTCCACAGGGTGGGATTGACCGTCGTTAATGACGACCTTAACTCCTATAACAGGAAAGCCCAGCAATGCCCCTTTCTCCATGCTTTTCCTGAAACCTTTTTCGCATGAAGAGACAAACTCTGTGGGTATGGCACCTCCGACTATCCTGTTTTCAAAGACGAATTCGTCGTTAACAGGCTCCATGTAGCCAGCTACCCGTCCATACTGGCCCGCACCACCTGTCTGCTTTTTATGGGTATAGTTGAACTCGGCCTGCCGTGTAATAGTCTCCCTGTATGCTACCTGGGGCATACCCGTGGTAACATCTGCGCTGTATTCCCTGCGCATTCGCTCAACATATACCTCAAGGTGAAGCTCCCCCATGCCGGAGATAATGGTATCTCCGGTCTCATGGTTAACGTATGCCCTGAATGTCGGATCTTCCTTGGTGAACCTGGAAAGGGCCTTGGACATATTGACCTGAGCCTTGTTGTCCGTGGGGACGATTGCCAGTGAGATAACCGGTTCAGGTATGTGCATGGAGGTCATGCTATATCTGATTTCAGGAGAGGTGAAGGTATCACCGGACGCGCAGTCAATGCCGAAGAGGGCCCCAATATAACCGACAGGAATAGACCCTATTTCTTCCATCTGGTCTGCATGCATACGTACAACCCTACCTATCCGGACCTTTTGACCGGTTCTGGAGTTTACTATAGTGTCACCCTTGAAGAGGGTTCCCTGATACACCCTGATGTAAGTGAGCTGTCCGTAACGCCCTTCTTCCAGCTTAAATGCAAGGGCTACGAGAGGTTGTGAAGAATCCGGCTCAAGTTTTACTTCAGCTTCCTCATTTTCCATATCCAGAGCAAAGTTCTCAATATCCATCGGTTGCGGGAGATAGTGAGTCACTGCATCAAGTAGAGGTTGGACCCCTTTATTCTTGTAGGCTGATCCAATGAATACAGGGGTAAGCCCGCGAGAAAGAGTCCCCTTTCTCACTGCATCAATTAAGACATCTGACGTGACCTCACCATCAAGGGCGGCCTCCATGAGTTCATCGGAGAACATTGAAGCAGCGTCAATAAGGCTCTCCCTGCGGGCCTCGGCCTCTGCACGGAGCCCTTGAGGTATCTCTTCCAAACGTACCCTCTCGCCGCTTGGACCATCAAAGTACAGGGCCTTCATGGATATGAGGTCCACAACTCCCTGAAAGTCCGATTCAAGGCCTATGGGTATTTGCATTGCAACTGCGTTGTGGTCCAGCTTTTCCCGGAGTTGTTCTATAACGCGGAACGGGTTGGCACCGCTGCGATCACACTTATTTATAAAGGCGATGCATGGGATTTTGTATCTGGACATTTGCCGGTCAACTGTAATGGATTGAGACTGTACACCTCCAACAGAGCAAAGGACCAGTATGCCACCGTCCAGGACCCTGAGGGCCCTTTCCACTTCGATAGTGAAATCTACATGCCCAGGGGTATCAACAATGTTTATCTCATAGCCCTTCCACTCGCAGTAGGTGGCAGCAGAAGTGATGGTTATTCCCCGTTCTTTTTCGAGTTCCATGAAATCCATGGTAGCTCCCACACCATCCTTGCCTTTTACGTCGTGGATGGCATGAATCCGTTGGGTATAAAAAAGAATTCTTTCAGTAAGAGTGGTCTTGCCGGCATCAATGTGGGCACTAATGCCAATATTTCTTACCTTTGCCGGATCTCTATTCATTGCCTATGTTTTGCCTCAAAAAATATAATTTAATACTGATTCCGCTCAAAAAACCCAATCTGCGGCATTGCTTAAGAGCTGAAAGCCTGAAGCTGAAAGGGTTTGATTACGATAGCTCTTTGAGCTTTAACCTTTGAGCTTTGAGCTGATTTTTGCGCCTTGCATCTCGGGCTTTTTGAGCGGAATCATATTTCAGGGTTTTTGCAGTGTAATCAACAATACTGAAATTTAATACTGATAATTGAGGAATTGAAGGTACTTTTTTGACTATAATTCCTAAATTCCTCAATTTTTTTATATCTGCTTCCGTATTGAGAAGAGAGGCGCGGTTTTTAACTTTTTATATTAAGCTTGTCAAGACAAAATAATTCGTAATCCATCACAGGATACAGACGCCGGTAAAGTGTGGAAGGGACAGGAGGCGTTACTCCAGGCGGGTTAGGCGTAGCGTTCGCTGGAAAATAAAATCAGGATTAAAGATGGATGAAGGCTTTTTCTGGATCGAGTCATTATGAATGGATTAAGTAAATTGCTCACCAGATCTCTGTTTTTGACAGCAGTATTGATGTTTGGAGGAATTTTTCAATCATATGCTGCTGATTTGCAAATGTTCTCCAATGCGAAATTGATAAATAATCCAGCAAATGATGGGGATAGCTTTCTTGTGGAAGCTAATGGAAAATCTTTCTGTGTGAGACTTTATTTTGTTGATTGTCCTGAAACCTCCGTTAGCTCCAATAGCGATGCGCAGCGGGTTCGGGAACAAACACGATATTTTGGATTAACAAGTGCAGAGCGTGTCATTCATTTTGGCAGTGAAGCAAAAACTTTTGTTAAGCGTATCCTTGCCAAACCTTTTACTGTTCATACAGCCTTTGCAAGGTAACCGTTCACTCCCCCCCTCTATTTCTACCCTGGGATTATGGAAGGAGCGAGGCCTTTTCTACCAAGGGCTATCGTTTGAGCGATATACTGCCAGGGATCTTGATT
>JAJSZR010000092.1 GCA_030262715.1 Deltaproteobacteria bacterium | reverse complement strand
AAGATATATACTCTGCTGAGTGAATGATAATTCCTCGCTTCTCAGCATTGCCATTTAAGTGTGGATCAAAATTTATCAATCGTAATGATGCCCCATGCTTGCCATTGAAATTTTCGGCTACCGAAAAAAATCCAGCAGAAGATTGTCGTGAACCTATAGTATTTGATAGTTTTAAAGCATATACTCCACCAGAATTCTTGCCGTGAGCTACTCTTGCATGAAAAAGTATTCTCCCAGTAGGAAAGGGAAAGGGGGACGGAAAGGGGGACGTTCGTGCAGAATGTGCATAACGTGCCTACAGCAGAGCACCTGAATATTCACAACCAGTTTTTATACCTGGTTTGATATAATCCTTTACCTTGGGGCTTTCCCCAGATGATATTGATCGGGTAATACATGAATTCGTGACTCCAAGATACCGGGCAACATCTGCCCCTGAGTACCCCAACTCACGAATTGCAATCCAAGACACTATCCTTCTGGCCTCCACAATCTCACTCCTTCGACTGCCAGAGCACAACTCACCGAGACTTATGCCGTGCCTTTTGCAGACCCTTCCTGCTAATATGACAATTCGGTGGCAACTGCCAAGAGAGCGAACCCGGACTTGGTCTTGACCTGATCACCAATTCGCGTAGCTGATTCATCTGCTCCCCCTTGGTCGTCGCAAAACGATGCTCATCAAGGTTGATCTCCATGCTAACCCCACCGCAAGCCATGGGGAATAATACATACTGGTAGAGGAGCCTACCTTGCGTGAATTCTCCCCGGGCTTCCTTGGAATTCGCCAGGCCACGTAAAGAGGGCGGCATGGCGCTCTCTCTTTTGTATCTGTAATCCTTCAGCCAGAAGCCGAGATCAAGTCTCGCCTGATTCGCAGCATTACGCAAACGCATAGCCCGAAGAACTGCGCTTAATCTGAACAGATTCTCAAGATTAGCATATTCTGGTACTATAGTCGCAGCCTTTTGAAAGCGGTCTGATAGTTCTTGAGCAAATGTATTTGCGTATGGGTCGTCTTCACCAGAGTCATAAAGTATTCCATCCGCAGTAGATCGTTGCTTTTCCGTCAACACAACAACTGAACATTTTTCCAAGCATACGATCCCCTTGCTCTCCTGATACGTGGGCTCACCCTTGCCCACATGAAACCAGAACCGGGACATAGACGTACCAAGCGGAGGAACCCGGCCTGTCCTGTCAACCTGCCTTTTCGCCGCATCGAGAACTGTGCCTAAGCAAGAACGGATCCCGTCCACTTGAACTAAGCCTTGCGAGACCTTCTTCATATGATAATCCGCATCAATTATCACGTGAGCATGCCGGGAGTTCCTGGGAACCCCTCCGACAACCACGCTTTGAGGCCCCCAGGCTTCTTTGAGCCGGTTGAAGAATCTATGCATCTGGTCCATACTGGTTACAATTCCTGCTCGTGATGCAAGCTCGTTGAGCTTACGGATGTCCTCCGGCCGGGGATCCAGCGAGCAATAAGGATGAGCTTCTTTGTTCCAGATATTGCGCATGTTGACCACGAGATCGTCGATATGCAGCGTAGGCCATTTCGACGTGCACCGCCCAATGAGAATCACATCGTGGTTATCGGGGTCGACCACGAAGCCTTCTAGCCAGCCGATTCCGGCTAGGCTCTCGACCTCCTTGCGATGTGGAACCTTCCTGGTTTCCACAGATAGAACTCTCAGAGAAAGACAAATTCGCTCCTGCGTTCTTGAAGGGTGGTCTATTTGTGATTCCATAACTTGAGCGTCAACACTGGAACATTCAAGCGACGCAAGGAGGAGCAGGCTTGTAGCCAGCATGTACCATAGAGTCCGCAACCAGTGCACGATTCTGTAAGTCTCATACCAACATTGGCGTTGATATTTCATTTGTCGTCCTTCTTTTTTTGGGCAGGCCATGAAAGACTATTCTTTTGCGGTTAGCTATCCAGTGCTTTGCTTTTCAAGGTATCAAGTGCGCCTGTTTCATCCTTTCGCACAGACTCCTCTTTCACATTCATTCTCATCGAGACGCTAGACTCATTAAATCCTGGTGCAGCAACAGCATTGTGAACCTCGTGTCTCAGGATGGTTCGCAGATCGGTGCTTACCGTTTTCCCGCCGATTTCGATAGTAACCGGCGTTGAGCCAGGCCACAGAACAACGTTGTGATGAATGCTCATCGCACTCACTGGATTAGGATTCTCCCAGCCTTGAATTTCTGCGTGCTTAATGAAGATATCGCCTTTACCGAATGAAGCTTTACCCGGATAGGTTAAGGCGTCTCCTGCAGTGGTGATACGCCATAGTGTTTCTACAAGTCCTTTCTCTCGGAGCTTCTCAAACGTGAAACTTTGGGGACGTAATTGACTAGCTTGACCTACTCTTTCGTTTTCCTTGTAATTGCCTTGGAAATGGCAGACATAGAGACTCCGAAAACCACATTTATTCAAGCTAGTCAATTACGTCCCTCAGGTCCCCCTGTATCCAAGCAAAGAAGATATAGAAGTTAGCAAGCAGCTAAAATCTGCCGGGGAAACACTCGGCATCAGGTTGCTGGACCACATTATCTTCAATCACAAGGGCTATTATAGCTTTTTGGAAAACGGCGAATTATAGCTGTAGAATCTAATACCAAAAAGTGTTGAATTGTGAATTAAGGTACAAATCTTTTTCTTCCACAATTCAATATTCTTAACTAGCCCTCTGGCCCATGGCACCCCACGTCGAGCAGAGCTGTGGCCTCAAGCTCACGCCTCATGGCCATGTCAAAGAGAACCCGCTCTTTTTTCTTATCCAGGCCGAGGTCCTGGCGCTTTTGGTTTATTTTATCAATCATCTTGTTGGCAAAATCATCTGATGTATCGGCCATATCCCACATCCCTCCATAGAGATTCTCCATCTCCTTGAAGCAGTAGTCAGTAACTACCTTGGAGCCTGTTGTGGGAAAGCCCGGTCCGAAGACCACATAAGTCCCGCTTGAGACAAAGTACTGTCCTATGGATATGGCCTTTTCACTCATCCACTGAGGGGCGCAGCCTGCAACCGGAAGATCACTTATGTCTGTGCCAAGACCACCTGTATTTACCATTTCGGTGGCTGCAATAAGAATCCGGCTGTTATCCACGCAGGAGCCCATATGCAGCACAGGCGGGCATCCTACTGTCTCAAGAACTTCCTTCAGGCCGTCACCTGCCAAGTTTAAGGCTTCAGGAGACAAGAGACCTGCGCGGCCCATACCCGTGGCAGCGCATCCGGTAGCCAGCACCAGTATGTCATTGGCGATGAGTTCTTTGGCAAGCTCTATATGGACTTCCTCTAGGACCCTGTAGTTGTCACAGCCGACTATGGCGGCAACACCGCGGATGCGGCCGTTTATGATGTTGTCGTTAAGGGGCTTGTAGGATGCGCGGAAATGGCCACCAAGGGTGTAGTCGATATTTTCATGACTGAAGCCGGCCACTAGGTCCATCTGATGCACAGGTATGAAGTGCTTGCCCCTTTCCGGGTACCTGTTGATGGCACGCATTATTATTTCCCTGGCCACTTCCAGTGCCCTGTGCTCGTCGAACTGTATGTGCGTGGCCCCTGGAATTCTGGCCTTGTCAGAGGTCGTGATGAGCTCAGTGTGGAAATTGTCCGCCACAGGAGACAACCCCTGCATGATGCACTGGACATCCACAACCATGGCTTCTATTGCGCCGGTGGCAAGGACAACCTCCTGCTGGATAAAACTCCCGGCTATGGGAATCCCCCTTCTCATAAGGATCTCGTTTCCAGTACAGCATACACCTGCCAGGTTTATGCCCTTGGCCTTGACTTTTTTGGAGGCCTTGACTATCTCCGGGTCATTGGATGCCATAGCCAGGGCCTCGGCAAGCACTGGCTCGTGGCCGTGAACCGTGATGTTTACTTCGTCGTTCTTAAGGATTCCGATATTTACCTTGCTCCTTACTGAGACCGGGGTGCCGAACATGATGTCAGACAGCTCCGTGGCTATCATGGATGCACCCCAACCGTCGGCCAAGGCGCAGCGGACGGCCTGGAAGAGCAGACTCTTATGTTCCTGGTCTACCCCTATGTGGGTACGGTGCATTATCTCCACTACCTCACGGTCAATACCCCTGGGGAGGATACCCAACTGGCTCCACAGCTCCTGTCTGGCCTTAGGTGCCCTCTTCATGAAGGCCAGGGTCCCCTCCTGCTGACCGAATTCACCGAGCAGCTTGGTGCCTACTTCTATTGCGAGATCTCTGTTATCCTTTTCAGCAGGGTCTATGCCGAGTATCAGGGCCATGTTTCTCAGCTTGATTGTGTCTTTGATCTCATAAGGGGTTTCACCACGGGCAGTGGCGAGAAAGGCAAGGGCCGCTCCTCTGCCATGATCCATGTGGGCAGAGGACCCGCCGGCAACCATGCGACAGAAATTGCGGGCAGCCACCGTGGCTGCAGTTGCACCACAGACACCTTTCATGGTGTCCACTCCCTCTATTATCTGGCAAGGCCCCATGTTGCAGTTGCGACAGCAAACTCCTCCCTTGCCGAACAGACATGGTTCCACTGCCCGCAAAGAGACCCTGTGGGCCGCGGTCACCACACCTTCGGCACATGAGTGACACAGCACATCACGATTGGCCTCGCACTGGATGCTCGGGCACCCCCCTTCTTCCTTATCAAAGCGTCTGCTGGTATCCATGACTATTTTTTCCCTCGGTTGCCTTGAGAGTTTTTTAGGCCAGACCTGAAATCTGCTTCGCAGCCTGGACTGTATTTTTCATGAGCATGGTTATAGTCATCGGGCCGACACCGCCAGGCACCGGAGTTATGGCAGAGGCCTTTTCCTTTATTGCATCAAAATCCACATCGCCGCACAGGATCGCCTTACCCTCAGGGGTCTTGCCTATCCGGTTTACACCCACGTCTATCACCACTACGCCGTCCTTTACCATGTCTGCCGTGATAAACTTGGGTTGACCTGCCGCTACTATAAGGATATCGGCCCTTTTTGTATGAAACGCCATGTCCCTGGTCCGGGTATGGCATATGGTAACAGTGGCGTTCCCGCCTTCTCTTTTTTGAAGCAGCAGGTTTGTAATGGGCTTGCCTACGATGTTGCTCCTGCCTACAACTACCACCTCGGCCCCGCTGGTCTCAACCCCTGAACGGATGAGCATCTCCATGATGCCGTGGGGCGTGCACGGCAGGAAACAGGGCTCACCTACTACCATCTTGCCCACGTTCACCGGGTGGAAACCATCCACATCCTTGTCCGGGTTTACGGCATAGATGACCTTGCCCTCGTTTATATGCTTCGGAAGGGGAAGCTGAATGAGTATGCCATGGAATGCCGGGTCCTGGTTGTATTTGTCTATCAGGGCCAGAAGATCGGCCTCACTGATATCCTCAGGCTGGTTGTCCTGGATAGAATGAAAACCAAGGTCATGGGCTGTGCGCTGCTTTGCGGTCACATAGGAGACAGAGGCAGGATTCTCCCCTACCAGTATGGTCACAAGACCTGGGGTTACTCCATGTTTTTCCTTCATCTCGGCCACTTCGGCCTTCAATTCTTCCCTTATCTGCTTTGCTATCTGTGTCCCGCTGATTATTTTTGCTGCCATTATTCCTCCCCGAAACGCTTCTATTCATACAGAAATAACAGAAGTAAGCCATCCAATCGGCTCTCTCTCCTATATAATTACTCACTATGGCTACCCCTTTTTAAAAGGTGGGGCAAGTATCAAATGACTAAAATGTGCCATTTTTATTCGGGAACCTATATTTATACAGCAATTTTCGTAAAAAGACGAAAATTTTCTTACTGATCCCCTCCCTCAAGACAG
Organism: Deltaproteobacteria bacterium; assembly: GCA_030262715.1. Classification (GTDB taxonomy): domain Bacteria; phylum Desulfobacterota; class Dissulfuribacteria; order Dissulfuribacterales; family UBA3076; genus UBA3076. The sequence goes on along the minus strand of JAJSZR010000092.1, from coordinate 4,634 downwards.
AGTCTTGCCGCAAAAACTCGTCCTTTTCTATTTTATATCCTAAAATTATATCTTTCATGATTCAACTGCACAAAATATTGTAATTTTGTGCAGTACACATTGTTTGCTTTGTACTTCGTCAATGGTAAGGCGGAGTGAAGGGGGATGTCTTAATATTGGACCTTTAAGCCGAGAAAAAATACGGTTATTATCCAAAATGCCATGAATAAAAGACGGTTCTTTGCCAAGAAAAACATCACCGTATCACTTACCGATTATCAGCTTTTGGAATTCCACAGACAGGCTGTAGCCCTGCTGCCGGATCCTGGTGACCCCCGTCCCGGCCTTGCCATCATCACGCCAGGCAAAAGGCCGGGTATAGAGAAACGAAACTGTACCTGTTCGGGGCTATCCGAATCAAACTGTCTTCATGTCAAAAGGCTTGCCGCAACAAGGGATAATTATTGCAAAAAATTATCCTGCCTTAATCTTGAAGAGGATTTCAAAAACAGCGTCTGGCACAAACTGGCAGTCTGCCTCAGAGAAAACTCCGATGAAACATTAAGGACCATTACCTTGAGCCATATAAGCCAAGATAACAGCAGCAGGCTAATGGTAACCGGCAATGACGGAAACGACCTGGTGTCTTACAAGGGGCAAGGACCGGATGCCCAACGGCTAAGAGAACGTTGCCGGCTGACATTGAAGAAGGATGAAGTACCTCACAGGGGGGCAGTTCTCCGTAGGCTCAGGCACCTGACCCTCACGGACACGGAAAGGATGCTTCTTGAACATGGACACGAGTCCCGGCGCTATGCCTTGGAGGGCACCTTCTGGTTTAGATTCGCCTACCACTGCTACCGGGAATTCGGAAAGGACGGCTTTGAACTGCGACCTTCGATCAACCAGCAGACCGGAGATTTTATGCTGTCATGCCTTGATGACTCGGGGCTGAATCTGTTTCATCTGTTTGTGCCCAGAACAAGGGTAAAAGAGCTGCTCAACAACCTGAGAGATCATCTTTCCAACCAGCACCGGATGTCCATCCATCCAGTACCCCTAAAGACCATATTCAAGATTTCCATGAATACTGAGCTTGACCTGGATATCCGTCCTCAGATCCAGATGATCCAGCAAGGGGGCGAGAGCAAATTTTTTGAGCGACAAGACCTGGAACGATTCCGTTATGGAGATCTGATATATATCAAGGAGCTGGGTATCCTGGCCCAGCTTGAGCCGCCAGGCAGCAAAAGACGCTTCAGGGCCCCGGTTCGAACCGTTTTAAAGAAACATCAAATGCCCGCATTCATGGAGGAGTTGGCAGAAGACGAACAAAACAGATACGTGCTGGATGAATCGGCCCGGAGCATCAAGGTCTTGAAAGATGCGGGCGAGCTTAAAATTACGCCGGATGCCATTGACCGTGACTGGTGCTGGCTTTCAGCTCAATATAGTATTGACGATACCTCTGTCTCTCTGGCCGATATCCTTGAGGCCCGGAGAGAGGGCAAACGGTTTATAAGCACAAAAAAAGGCTGGGTTGATTGCCATTCTTCCCGCTTTGACCATCTTGATAAAATTTTTGGCAGTGATGTCACAAAAAGGATTGATGACTCCAAGGGGCAGATCAAGCTCTCCCGCCTGGAACTCCTTAAACTCTGTGCCTTTGAGGAAGGCCATATCCAGGGACAAGAAGATAACCAACGGGCATCCCTTCTAAAAAAGCTTCTTGACCTGATTCCACTGGAAAAGGTCTCTCCTCCCAGGGGTCTGACCTCCCCCCTGCGAAAATACCAGCTTAGGGGAATGGAATGGTTGTTTTACCTCTATAAAAACGGCCTGGGAGGACTTCTTTGTGACGACATGGGGCTTGGGAAGACCCATCAGGTCATGGGGCTGATACTGCTTCTTTTGGAGAAAGAACGGATAAAGGACCCGTTTCTGGTAGTCTGCCCCACAACGGTCCTGAGCCACTGGGAGAAAAAGATACGGATTCACGCACCCTCCCTCCGACCCATGGTTTACCATGGTCCGGAACGTAATCTTGAAAAAGGGTTGGAAGAAAATAGCGTTGTGCTTACATCTTACGGAATTTTATGGCGGGATATAGCCATTTTTAATAAGCTCCATTTTACACTGGCCGTCTTTGATGAAATCCAGCACATAAAAAATCCCTCTACCAGGGCCTATTCCGCGGCAAAAATCCTTGGAGCACACATGAAACTGGGACTTACCGGGACGCCCATCGAAAACTCCCTTTTCGAGCTCAAGGCCCTTGTGGACCTGACACTGCCCGGCTACTTTGAAACAGACAAGATGTTCCAGGAACGATACGTAGAATGTCCCCACAAAGTGCGGGCATCTCGCCAGGAGGAACTGAGCAGGCTGATAGCCCCGATTACCCTGCGACGCATAAAAGATAGCGTTCTTGACGAACTACCTGAAAAAATTGAAGATATAATGACCTGCCGGTTAAGTGAACAGCAGGTCAAGCTTTACAAGGACGCCGTTTCATCAAAGGGCAGGAATCTTGTGGACGTTCTGGTCAAGAGCCGGGAACCCGTGCCCTATATGCACATATTCGCCATCCTCAACCTCCTAAAACAGATCTGTAACCACCCAGCCCTGGTGCTGGGGAAGACCGAAAAATACGAAGATTACAGATCAGGCAAGTGGGACCTTTTCAGGGAGCTTCTGGAGCAGAGTCTGGACAGTAGGCAAAAGATAGTAGTATTCAGCCAGTATCTTGGAATGATAGATATTATGGAACGTCATCTGAAAAAACAGGGGGTTGACTTTGTCACCCTGACCGGGGCCAGCCGGAACCGGGGGAAAATCATAACCAGTTTCAATGAGGACCCTGACTGCCGCGTTATCCTTGCAAGCCTCAAGGCCGGTGGGACAGGTATAGACCTGATATCGGGATCGGTAGTGATTCACTATGACCGGTGGTGGAATGCTGCCAAAGAAGACCAGGCCACTGACCGGGTACACAGGATAGGCCAGAAACAGGTAGTACAGGTCTTCAAACTGGTAACCCAGGGGACCCTGGAAGAAAAAATCAGCGCAATTATTGATAGAAAACGCAATCTCATGGATGATGTGATAAAAGAGGATAGTGCGGAACTAATAAAGATATTTAACCGGGAAGATCTGCTGGTCATGCTCACGCCTGAAGCGTTTTGATTTGCCTGATTGCTGAGACCATCCACGGCCCTAAGTGCCCACCTGATAAGCTTACTAAATTTTTTTATAGAGCAATTCATAATACGGCAGAAAGAAAAGCGTAGTCTTATTGATTTTAAGTATATTGCTATAATCAATATTCACGATATAGGCTTTATCGGGTGAATACTTTTCAATAAAACTGCGTAAAGAACGCGGAATTACTTGTTTCTTTAAAGACTTATACTTAACTTCGATTGGAACGACATTTCTGCCCCTTTCCAGTATAAAATCGACTTCAGCCTTATCCTTTGTACGCCAGAAATTCAGCTTTGTTGCTTCAAGTCTAATTTTCTCTCTGAGCAGTAAAAAGACAAGATTTTCGAAAATGAATTCACACTCTGACGGGCTGCCCAGGTGGCCAAAAATGCCTAAAGCATAATTCCGCAGGCCAAGATCCCAAAAGTAAGGAACCGGTGACTTTGTGATTTCCTTTCTCACGTTTCGAGCATAAGGCGAAATAACATCTAAAAGGAATGTTTTTTGGCAATACCACAAATATTTCTTTACCGTTTGATATGAAATATTCAGTGTGGATGACAGTTCAGAGTAGTTGATAAGGTTCCCGATTTGACTGGAAAGGACCTTTATCAGAGCGCTGAATGCCTCGGTTTTATCTACTTTTAGAAGATATGCTATGTCTTTCTCAAGGATACTGCGATAAATTTCGTCTATAATCCGAATTTTTTCTGTTTGTTCTGACGCCAGCACCACCCGTGGGTATCCCCCAAAATTCATATATTCCATTAATAATTGATGGGTTTTGTCCTTTTCTATTGCAAGGAATCCCTCAAGATTTCCTTTATACTTGTAACCTGTTTTGTGGTGGACAAACTCATCAAACGCAATTGTGGTTAGTTCAAATAGCCGTTTTCTGCCGACAAGAGATTCATGAATTTTCTCTTTTAATTCGAGACTTCCAGAGCCGGACACAATGAACTTATAAGGCAACTTCAGATCAAAAAGGCCCTTGAGAAAAAGACCGGCATTTTCTTTTTGCTGTATTTCATCAATAAAAACATAACCCCGCTCTTTGCCTAATTCCAATTCTATCTTCCTGAGCAACGCCGATTGGGATTCAAGGTGAGGCCTGTCCCATTCAATATCAAGATTCAGATACAGCGTTCGCTTACCTTTTTTATCAAGGTGTTCCCTCAGCAGGTCCATGAGGGTCGTTTTGCCGGACTGGCGAGGCCCTATGATAATACTTATCTCTTTTTGGGGGAGATGGTTTACCAGATCTGAAAAAAGCTTTCTTTTAATCATGGTTATATTATAGCCCGATAATTTTGAAAGTCAATAATAATTTAATCCGATGAACCTATTAGAAAACCATAGACTGGTTAAGCAGAGGAATAATCCCAAATTATGCACTTCAAATGCCGAAAAAGGAAATTTATCTTTAATATTGGTCTATTATACATTACAAT
>JAJSZR010000091.1 GCA_030262715.1 Deltaproteobacteria bacterium | reverse complement strand
TGATTTGTCCCGTTAGCGTGACTTTCCTAGTTATTTCCTGTAACATGACTGTAGACCTTTAATCATGCGGATTTCGAGTATTCGTTAGTGTATACACTAAATAGTGCAACGCAGGTCGATATCCTCCACAATATTTTCTATGAAAACAGTATGTTATTTACCTCGCAATATTTCTAGCTAACCGTAAGTAGGAAACTCGGGTTAGGGGCAGGAAAAGGGTTCCCTGAATTCATGAATACGTCCGTAAAACAGGGAAGATTTAGATCCGTGGTGGAATTGACCGAATAGTTAACTATATCAATCAAGTTTATCTAGCCGTTTTACGCCAGCCGTGATTGGCCGAAACGATGATCAATGCCTTTAAATACAGTTCTTTGTGTGTCTGTTTTTTTGAATAGGAGGGTTTTTGGACTATGATGCCGTGTGAGACACATTATGAAAACCTATGACTGTTAAATTAGCCACCTACGGCGGGACTTTTCTGACAGGATGAGCAAGATTTACGTTTATCCTGTTTATCCCGTCAAAAAATGGAAATTCCTATACTATCGAGTTGTCATTTACTTGCGTTAATTTTCTAAGCGAGGACGATACGTGGAAAAATATGCCCACCTATATTCTGAACCTCGTGATAGATTGGTGTCATGGGTAAAGACTCGACTGGTTGGACCTGGCCCTGACCCTAAAGATGTCACCGAATCTAATGACACGATCAATGGTATTCGTCCATCCATGCTCTATCCCACCGGAATTCTCTTTCCGGTAATCAAAGGTGAATCAGGAATTGATCCCTCAACAGAGTCCGAACCCGAAGAAGAAATTGAAGATACACAGAGCCCTTCAGAGGAGGAAACAGAAAGTGACAAATTTGGTCACTCATCAACTAAACAAAGGCGTTATATAGCGCCATCTGCTGCGGGGTTCTCTTTTTATGCGTCTCAAGACATAGAAATCCATGTTTTTCCATGGGCGGTGCGCTACGAAAAAACATCAAAACGCGAACATCGATGGGAACGTATTCCGCTATGCCGGTATGAGGATGTGTATGTTGTTTTAACAGCGCCTACTGAGCAACCTATTAAGCAGAAACAAATTAGGGAAAAAATTTGGCCTAATGTAGAAGATAAAAAGCGCGCTGAAATCTTTACCCTATGGCGACCTCATGGAAAAGGTTGGTTAATCACTGTCACGCTCTGTAATCGACAACAATGTGATAATACACAACAAAAAGCGTCAGAAAGAGAGTGGGAACTTGAAGAGAAGTCTCTTTTTGAAGTTGAACTCCGTTGCGATATTGTTAAAGGTAAAATCTATCCCTATCCACGCAAGGATCCATCGCTTTTGGATGATGAAGAACGAGAGTTGGAGCTGCAATATCGTCACAAGCGTATATATGGGATTGGTCATGGAGCAGCAGTAGATTGGAAGATCAAAAAAAAGAAAGAAAAAGAGGAAGAAACAGTATCTACCCTCAAACTCGCCTTTCTTCCGATGGTGGAAGTTCCCCAGATTACACCCAATAATTCTGCAATCGATCCAAACACGCTTTCGCTGAAGTTTCTGAGCCGGAGTGGACACGATGCGGAGAAGAAGGTTTGTCCTGCGCTCGACGATTTTGTGGCGGCCTATGCAGGCTGGCAACAGGAGCAACGTAAGGCACTTGATGACTTAGATGAACACGAAAAATCAGATGGGGATAGAATTCTCAAACGCATAAAGATCGCTGTATCAAGGATGGAGCAGGGGGTTGATCTGTTACGGAAAGACCAGAAAGTTGCACAAGCTTTCGCACTTGCCAATGATGCCATGCTCAAACAGTGGGAGCAGTGTGACCGGACACGCGGCCAAGAGCCGCCACCTCATAGCTGGCGACCTTTCCAACTTGGTTTCTTGTTGCTGACGCTGGAATCAGTGGTGAACGCCGATGACAAAAATCGAGACACTGTGGATCTGATCTGGTTTCCGACAGGAGGCGGCAAGACTGAAGCCTATCTGGCACTAACCGCTTTTCAAATCATCTGGCGGCGCATGCGGTATAGATCCAGTGGTGGTGGTACAACCGTGATTATGCGCTATACCCTGCGCCTTCTAACGCAGCAACAGTTTCAGCGTGCTTCTCGACTCATCTGTGCGTTGGAACTCATGCGTCGTGAATCCCCCGGGTTGCTTGGAAATGAACCGATTACTGCAGGTATGTGGGTAGGTTCTGAAACCAGTCCAAACAGATTCAAAGACGCAGTGGAGGAAATCAGTAAGGAGGCTTTCAGCGCGCAACCCCCACGAAAGTTTGTACTTACAGAATGCCCATGGTGTGGACACTCACTTTGGAATTCTAGAGGTGAGACGGTAAAACATGGGTTTAAGGTAACGCAAAGCAGTTTCCATTTGCTGTGTCAGAACCGGGAATGTGGTTTTTATCATGAGGGCAATGGAGTCTTGCCGTTGAATGTAGTTGATGAAGCGCTTTATAAACAACCTCCCACACTCTTGTTTGCCACAGTGGATAAATTTGCACGTCTTGCCTGGGATGAACGAACATCCGCCTTCTTTGGTAAGGAAGGGCAGCGTCCCCCAGAACTAATTATTCAAGATGAGTTACACCTTATTGCCGGCGCCTTGGGCTCTATCGTCGGTATCTACGAAGCTGCATTGTATACGGTGTTGATCCAGCGTGGTATTTGTCCGAAATATATTGCATCTACAGCGACTATTCGCAATGCATCCCGCCAGATCAAGCGACTTTATGGGCGTGAGAATCTAGCAATATTTCCGCCTCCGGGACTGTCTGCAGAGGATTCCTTTTTTACCCGTACTGTACCCGTTGATGAAAAACCGGGACGGCTCTATATCGGCTATCTGGCCAGTGCCATGAAAAGGAGGGATGCCTTTGCCGTACTCTCTGCTGCCCTGCTTGCCGCACCATTAATACAGTTTAGTGATGATAAAGAACTGTTGGATGCCTGGTGGACATTGTTGGTCTATCACGGCAGTTTGCGGGGTGTGGGTGATAGCCACAATGCATTGCAATATTTTTCTTCAGAGTATCTAAGACGCAACCTGGATCCATCAATATCCAATGGAAAAGAAGGGCCGGAGGATAAAGCCAAAGATACGGAAGGGCGCTCACGTGATAACAAAATTGCGCAGCTCACCAGTGTCATGTCCTCAGAGGAAAACAGTCAGACTTTTGCACAATTGGAAAAAAGCTGTGAGGAAGCCGACTACCTGGATGCTGTGCTTGCAACCAACATGATATCAGTTGGGCTGGATGTTGGACGACTTGCATTAATGATCATCAACGGGCAGCCTCTTACTACCGCAGAATATATCCAGTCCAGTAGTCGTGTCGGGCGCAGCGATGTCCCCGGTATTATATTCACCAACTACTATCGCACCCAGGCACGAAGCCTCTCTCACTACGAAGATTTTCGCCCCTACCACGAATCTTTCTATCGTTTTGTCGAACCTACCAGTGTAACTCCGTTTACCTCTCAGGCACGCAAACGAGCCCTGCATGCAGCGCTTGTGATAGTGATGCGGCATAGTATCGGGTTTCTGCGGGCAAACGACAGTGCAAATAAATTTGATCCCACTAACAGTGTGATCAAACAGGCAATTAACGCTCTGGCGAAGCGTTGTCAACAAGCAGACTGTGGGCATGCTGAGGAAACACAGACCCATCTGAAATCCTTGAGTAATGCCTGGACAGAATATGTACAAGAGTGCAAACACAATGAAAGAAAGCTGGTCTATCAACAAGCAAGTAACGACAGGGCCAATGATCCTCTTCTTTACACACATCAGGATAGTATTCAGGGCCTTTGGGAAACCTTGCATTCCATGCGCAATGTGGAAGACACTGGACTGATGCGGGTTACAGGACTGTTCGATCCACCGGACGGTGAGCATGATGGCTGAGTTTCTTCCTGTTCGGCTTTCTCATCTACTCCGGTTTTGTGCACCGGGTTCCATTGTTCGCGGTGCCGATGGCTTAGTGGTTCCGATGGATACACGGTACTGGGTAAACGAATACGGCAGTCCGATAGGAGAACTTATTCTACGTGTCAATCGATTACGCTCGGCGTTGGGTATTGAGCAGGAGTTACGCTTTCCACCAGTAGCCACAATGAATCGGTTGGGACTGCCAGAGGGAAATACCCTGCCTGCTGTTCGTTTTCCAGGTTGGATGAGATGTAACAACTGCGGCCGACTCTATCGCTTTCCGTGGATAGATCAAAAAGAAGGCGTCTTACGCTGCGAAAATAAAAAGTGTGGAAAACCTGGCAGATTGGTTCAGGTTCCTTGGGTTCTGGTACACGAGAAAGGTTATCTGGACGATGTTCCGTGGCACTGGCTTGCGCATCGCGATCGAAAAGGCAGAGACCAAGAGCAGTGTAAGGATGAAACACATCTCTACCTCAAAATGGATAAGGATTCATGGAAAGTCTATTGTGATTCTTGCAAGGCGCAAAAAGATATTTCTCATGGTGCCATTTTTGCCAAAGGGTTTTTTAAGAAATATCGAAAAATGCAACAGCAGCCATGGATTCGAGAGCGAGTTCCTTCTGGTGAAATTGAAGATGCTGCCCCTGTTGCTATTGAGATCGGTGATTCACGAATCTATTCTCCAACAACCCAAAACGGCCTTGTGATACCGCCTGAGTCTCGTATCGATTCCAAATTGATTGTTGCCAGGCTCGGCAGCATGCAGGATGAATTGGACGGATTACGAAGAGTCCAAGAGCGGCCATCTCTTTTGCGCAGCAGGATAAACAAGCTGTCGGGGGAGCTACGCTGTACACCTGAAGAAGTTCAGCAAGCCTGGGAATTGATCGAATCAGATTATCTCTCTCAAGACGAGGAGGCCAACATCACTCAGGGACAGCTCTCTGAACTGGAATACGAGGCACTCACCACCGTCATCCCTAATCTGAAGGATACTGAAGATTTTGTCACTTATCATTACAGTGATGAGTGGCGTATGCTGGAAGGTTCGCTGAATCCCTCTGCAAAGGTGCGTAAGATCATCCGCATTATCGATCAGGTTGTATCGGTGCAACGGTTACGGGAAATCATGATCTATAAAGGATTCCAGCGTCCTGTTGGTGGATATTCTGACGATGCAACTCCTATCCCTCCTGACCTGGAGGGCAAACAGGATTGGCTGCCTGCTCTGGAACTCTTTGGTGAAGGGATATTTATTACGATCAATGAGTCGATATTACATGTTTGGGAACAAAATAAAGCGGTAATCAAAAGGGCCGGGGTTATGCAACTCAGAAAGGATGGTTCTCATCTGCCTATTCCTCTTCCCGATCCTAGCCCCCGGTTCATACTGCTGCATACTTTGGCACATCTGATAATTCGCCAAATTGAATTTGATAGTGGTTACCCTGCTGCATCACTCAAAGAGCGCCTTTATGTCCAGGAACCGATAGGTGGGAATGTCGTTACCATGGCTGGAATCCTGATCTATGTCTCTGTTCCGGATAAGGCAGGTTCGCTCGGTGGCCTGGCAGAGCTTGCCGAACCCAAGCGTCTTTTACCTGTATTGGAGAGTGTATTCGCCCATGCGGATTGGTGTTCTCTGGACCCGGTCTGCACCGAACACGATGGACAGGGGCCGGATTTGCTCAATCGAGCGGCCTGTCACGCCTGTGCTTTGGTACCTGATACCTCCTGCAGCTACTCGAATGTCCTGCTTGACCGGGTTTTTATTAAAGGAAGCACTGTGCATGAAGAATCATCGACAATCCCGCCGTTTCTCGATTACGTGGATAGAAGGAGTCCCTGATGTCGAATATGAGAAAGCGGCGTTATGAACTGCCGGGAATTAATGAATTAAGCAAAGAGCAGGAGGCGGTCAATTATCTGGATCGAGAGGGAAAGCATCTAATCGTAGGCGGCCCTGGTACAGGAAAGTCAGTGGTGGCATTATTGCGGACTCGGCTCCTTGCAGCGGACAAACAAGATTACCTTTTTTTAGTTTATAATGTCCTACTGGAGCAGGCGAGCAGACAACTTTACCCAGACTTGAGAAGTGCTCGCTGGATTAGTTGGTTTAATAGCATTTACAGAAATTTATTTGGAAAATTTCCACCTAAAAGGTCAACAGATTATGCAGATATTAAGTGGGATCAGACAATAAAGCGTATTCTGGATAATGATGTATTGCCATTGCAGTCCAAATATCTGGTAATGGATGAAGGGCAGGATATGCCGCCTGGTTTTTATGAAACGCTTATGGCTTTGGGTGCAGAAAACATTTTTGTTGCTGCTGATCAGAATCAACAAATAACAGAATACAATGCCAATCTGAAACAGCTTCGAGAGACGCTTGATATAGATCAGGACAAGGTCATTAAATTAAAAGAAAACTTTCGCCAGAAAGATAAAGGCTATCATGCAGCACTGTTGGCAGATGCGTTTTATCCTGATGATCCTGGTACTACTCGACCGAAACTGCCCCAAAAAACTTCAACTGAAACTCCTCTGTTATATACATATCCACACGAGAAATTTGAGGTCCTTGTTGAACGAATTATAAAAATTGTAGAAAGGAATCCTAAAGAACTGATAGGTATAATTGTACCAAACAATGATACCAGAAAAAAATATTTCAATGAGTTGAACAAGGTTATGGATCGGCTTCAAAATGTTGTCGGCGATATAAATATCTCAACCTACTATTCTGGAATTGACCCTCGCGAACAAAAGAAAATCAGGTTTGACCAGGGCGGTATCATGGTCATCAATGATAAGAGTTGTAAAGGCTTGGAGTTCGATACTGTGTTTATTGCTGATATTAATGACTTTTATTTCGACCAAGGGTCGGATGCAACCAAACGTATATTCTATGTCATGGTGGCAAGGGCGAGAGAGCGGGTTTTCTTATTATGCGAAGCCGAGAAAGATTGTCCTGTAAAGAAGATTTTACCAAACGACAAAACCATCTTGCAAAGGAAATAAATATGATCGACAAACCAATTCCGGATGTTTTTTCCGGCAACAAAGAACAAGCATCTATAAAAAGCGAACATACCAACTATACATCGTCTATTGACTGGCTTTACATTACCAATCAGATGAACCTGATGATGATACTGGCAGCAGGTCTTTTTATGCCGCAACAGGGATTCGGTGATAAATATTATCGTGACCTGTTGCAACTTTTCCCAGACTGGATTCCGCTGTTTCCTGAATCTGTACAACAAGATCTGGTAGAACAGGTAATTTCAGAAGCCCACCATCTTAAACCAACCATTGCTCAATTGGACATCTCACAATTAAACGGTCAGGCAAAAGCGGTTAAAATATCCCTTGCGCTGCGAGACATTGAACTGCCTGGCGGACTGGATGAGAACGATGTCATGATTTTGGTTCCTGCACCACTTCCAACATCATTGATACAGGAAATATACTTCCCGTCTTTTGAGGGAAAAAAGAATTTTATATTACAGGCAAAATCTAATTACAAAAATGTCCCTGTAAATTGGTTCAAAACAGGAACCAGGAAGAAACTTTTTAATGGTCCGAGGTCGGTAGGCGATATTAACTCCATCAAGGCCCCTGCTCAACCTGAAATTTTTATAAATCGCAGTCAGGCTGTCGGCGCTATACTCACCATGTTTTTCCATCTGGCAAACCGCAGCGAATATGCATGCCATTACTATCAGTGGATATTTGAAAAGGGGGATGCATCCGGCTTTGATCCGATACTACAGCAATTACCTGCATGGCTTAATAACAGTCACATTGATGAAGGCGTTGGTATCCAGGTTCGCCTCTTTTGGACCATTGTAGAGCATATTATTACAGCCCCGATTCCTGAGTCCCGCGATGTTGTCATCGACGTCTTGGATAGAGAGATAAGCCTATTAAGCGATTCAGATAAAGGAAAAAATCAACTTAAACTGTTAAAGGATGACTTGCAGGGGATACGAGGACTATCCGACGATACACGTTCATCACTCTTCGAAAAACATGCAAAACCTTTTTCCAGATCGCTCATTCTCTTTTTCCTGTACAATGACTGCAGAGAATTACTGGAATTTGATCATTCCAGTTTAAACGATACAGATTATATTGTCGCCGCCATTTTATTTGGCGCTCGTGAAGGTTGGATTAATTTGGCGAATGATCTGCGGCATAGTCAGGAATTTTCGGAAAACATTGCTTACCATATGGCGGCACAATGTCATAGGTCTGCAGAGACTGGATTAAAGCTAAAACAGCCACCCAAGCGGGTTATTCCTATACGCGAGTTGTTGGACAAAGAAGACAACAACAAACGATTACAAAAAAAGAGAGCTGATGCCACGTTAGAGATTACACGTCAAATGAATTGGGATTGTATTGAGACCACGATCTTGCTGGAAAAAGGCGAATATCGCCTGATTGTCGATCAACGTGGCACCCGGTTGATCCTGGATGGTGATTTGAAACGTGTCTATGCAAAGGTGGATCAGGAAAAATTCTTCGATTTTTTTGCAGAATTACCACTTCCTTTGTTAGAAGAAGTGGAGAAAATGGCAAGAAAAATCGTGGTATAAGGAAGAAAAATATTATGCGAATGATTCCATCTGTTCCGTATCGAACAAACAGTAATGCTGAAAAGAAGATATTTGATCTGTTACGAGTTGCACTCCCTAAAAGCGATTTCACGGCCTACCATTCACTTAATTTACCCCGTCACAAATATAAACGATTTGGAGAGATTGATTTCCTGCTCTGTGGCTCTAAGGGTCTTTTTGTACTGGAAATCAAAGGCGGTCGTGTCTCGTGCGATGAGAACAGGGAATGGCATTTTACCAATCACAAGGGAGAGGAGTTTAAAAAAAGAGAAGGCCCGTTCCGGCAATCGGAATCCGCTCTTCATGGTTTTATGAGTATTCTCAAACAGAAATTTTCAGAGCAAATCGTCTCTCAGCTCGTGATCGGTTATGGTGTAGTGCTACCGGATTGTGAGCTTCCTGCTAGTGCCGAGTGGGACCCTCATACCCTGGCGGATGCGCGCATTCATAATTTTGAACATTGGTTGACCGGCTTTATCCGCTATTGGAGAAAAAAGGAGCCTAAGAAAAATGCTGTCGATGCAAGTTCGCTCAAAGTGTTAAAAAATTTTATCCGTCCGAAATTTGAGGCAATTACACCATTATACAGACTTGCCTCACAAGCTGAAGAAGAGATATCTGCGCTGACGGAAGACCAGATGGGCTTAGTAGATATAGTTACCGCAAACGGTCAAGTTCTTTGCTCTGGTGGTGCCGGCACAGGAAAAACATTTCTTGCCATGGAGATTGCGAGACGTTGGACGGCACAAGGCAAAAATGTTCTGCTTGTCTGTCACTCCCCATGGCTAAAACATTACCTTGAGAGTCGATTTAATATACCCAACCTGACGGTAAGTACGGTTGAAGCGTTATCGGTGGTTGCTCGCCGTGCCGGTATAGAACATTTCTCTGCACTGATCGCTGATGAAGGGCAGGATCTTTTTAACTGGAAGGATTTGGAGATACTTGATCAATACATCGAAGACGGTCTTGCTTCTGGAAATTGGTGTTTTTTCTACGATGTCAATAATCAAACAAACCTGTTTGGTGAAATGGATAAAGATGCCTTCAATTTGATCGAACAGTCAAATCCTGCCAGAGTACCTCTACGCACCAATTGCAGAAATACGCGTATTATTTTAGAAAAGATTCAAAATAGCTTGGGTGCAGATATGGGGGTTGGAGGTGCTGGAGTAGGGCCGGATGTTCGTGAATGTTTAGCAAAAACAACTGAGGAATCCGCGTCTATTCTCCGGGATGAGATACAAAAAATTGTCAATCATGGAGGATTGTCTACCAGCAGTGTGACAATCCTTTCCTCTCTTCCATTTGAACAATCTTCGGCAGCATTATTGCCTGGATCCATTCTCCGTAATCTTGCTGTACTGGATGAGTTTTCGCTTCGGGAATTTCCTCCACAGAAGATGAGTTTTGCAGAAATCACTGCCTTCAAGGGTTTGGAAAATGAAGCGATTATAGTAGTTGATCTTCCCGAGTTACAAAAGGATTTCACCAAGCTGGCTTTGCATTATGTTGCAATGAGTCGTGCACGTGCAGTTCTGTCGATAATCTTCTGTCGATAATCAGTAGTTTCCGGTTAGATTTTTTACATTTAGTTACTTTCTCTATCACTGTTTTTAAGACCAGTTTGGTCTGGTCACTGATGATTAATTCCCTTCCTGTTTGTTCCACTTCGCGAAAATATTGCAAGGCGCGCGGTTTGAATTTTGATTTAGAAATTACATGTTCCATAAAAAGCTCCTTTTTGAATTCGCAAAAACCGAAATGACATGGTCATAATACCATGGTCACTTTAGAAGCTCAAGCTGAAATATTATCGAAGTTTTGCCTCAGCCCATGATCCGGACCGGCTTTAACAGCCGATTTCCCATAAAAGTATCATCCTGGAGAATAACGCAAGGTGAGTGCCATGATTTAACTGCGTTATTCATAAA
>JAJSZR010000090.1 GCA_030262715.1 Deltaproteobacteria bacterium | reverse complement strand
TAATAAAGCGTTCATCACTGAGGTAACTCAGCAAGACACACCAAGTGATTGGTAATTTAAGGGTTGCCTTGGATATCGCTTCTTCGTTTTTGCCATTTTTACCTCCGCTTCGATTGAAATCACTTACCCCAAGGGAACGGGAGCAAGCAACAGGCACCGTACACCGAGCTACCACATCACCGCGAGGTGAGGTCTGAAGGAAGCCGGAGTGCAAAGCTATAAGCTAAGCCTGCTCCGGGCTTGATCCGGGGGACAGAAATAGCATATAAGGTCCAGTCTCCGGGTAAGGCAGCACAACATGTCTAAGCCCCAGGTTCAGGAGATACGGTAAATGGTGCGGTTGTATAGTGGAAGTTTACCCTGTTGAATAGGGTTCCCTCTAGGAAATTCAACGGGGTGAACGTCCTTATCCGGGGAGACCTGTCTGCCATGCGGGATGTTGTAGCTTTTCTGGTGAAATTACCGGAGGGGGCAACCGCCCCCAAAGGTCCCGGCATCTTCTGGAAGGGCTTTTGCCGGAAGATGAGATACGAAGCCAAGAAAAGCAGACAAGGAAAGAGATATCCAGCGTCATGCAGGGCAACCTGTGTGATGAGCAGGCAGGAGTCATTATGTCCCGAGTTAAATTATGTAACGTGCTTCGATGAGTTAATCAATTACTTTTAAAAGAGATTAAAGATTTCTTTTTTTGTTTTTCTTCATACTTTTAGTTCTTTTTCTTTCCTTATCTATCTCCCTTATGCTACTTCGACAAGAAGCGTCTTCCCTAATGCTTGCGCAAATCTATCTAAAGTTGATAATTTGATATCCTCAGCATGATTTTCAATGCGTGAAATCGCTGATTTTTTCGTTTTCAACTTTTTTGCAAGCTGCTCCTGTGTAAGACCGGATTCTTCTCTGGCAATTTTGAGCATTACTCCAATCTTGAAATCCTTATAGCCCTTATCATAATCTTTGGCAAAGTCTTGGTCGCGAACTTTACGTTTTGCAATATACTTTTGTAGATCACTCATTTCCTGTCCTCCTTTTGAAATAGTCTCTTTTTCGTCTTTCAGCAGTCTTGATTGCGTTTTGAGTGGTTTTTTGAGTCTTCTTTTGAAAAGCATAATCAAGGACCACTAAATTAGAGCCATCAAGAAAGCCCAACAAACGGTATGCTTCGCCTCTGGATTTAACTCGAATTTCCCAAATATCATCCGTATTGACGAGTTTTTTGAAATATTGTTTTGGCACCGTGGGAAGATCTTCTATCAGACTTAGGACCCAAGATACTTTTTTAGAATGCTTGGATGGTAACAAATCCAAAAACTTTTCAACTGGGCAATAACCGGTTGAAGTCCGATAGAAAATTATTTCTCTCATCATATAAATGATGTTAACGTGGATGTTAACAATGTCAAGGATAAAAGTGCCGATTTTTAAAGCAGCATCCGGAGGCTGTTGCCAGCCCCAAGCCCCCTCAGAACCGTACATGCGTTATAATAGGAGATATTTCAATATATTTTTCCGGCATCATCTTCCCAGGGCTTCCATGTCCAATCCCTCGTTCCGTTCCACTCGAGAAAAAGCCGCATAAACGGTTTGGGGACTCACACCAAGTTCTCCGGCAAGTGAACTAACGTAATTGACTAGCTTGACTTACTCTTTCGTTCTCCTTGTAATTGCCTTGGAAATGGCAGATGTAGAAACTCCGAACTGTCGGGCTACTTTTGCCGAAGGGGTACACTTTAACAACAAACTGGGAAAGAAATAATCGGCCGGATACCCCAATACCGCATTAAATCAAGACCATTCCACGCTAAATCGTGGATTAGGTAAGACCATTCCACGTTTTAGCGCATAGTAGCCGCCCATTAAAGGAAATCCTTGTCAGTTGAATGCCTATTGACCTACACACAAGTGTTATGTATTATATGGTACATAATTTAGGCTTATCAGGGGATACATAATGGGTGTAGATACCGTGCGATTGAATATCACGCTTCCAAAAGAACTCGTTGTGTCGGTAAACAAGCTGGCCGGACCAGGAAAACGCAGCCGCTTTATCAAAGAAGCCATAAAGCAACGTATCCAGAAAAAAGAAAGAGAAGAATTGGAAAGGGCCTTGGAGGAAGGTTATCGAGCTGCCGGAGCACAAAGTCTAGCCGTCACAAAAGAGTTTGAAGCCGCTGATTTGGAGGGATGGGTTGAATATTAGGAAAGGCAGTTGTTACCTTGCGGCCCTTGACCCAGTCATGGGACGTGAAATATCCAAGACAAGGCCCGTCGTGGTCGTTTCTAATGACAAGAACAACGAATTCTCAGGAACAGTGACAATTCTACCGATAACCTCTAAACATATTAAGAAAACATACCCTTTTGAGGTGTTGTTGACCAGGGGGACCGGGAACCTTCCAAAAGACTCCAAGGTTAAGGCTGACCAAATCCGGACGCTTGATAAAAGCAGGATCGTGAAATTCATTGGTACATTAGAAAAGGAAAAAATACAACGAATTGATAAGGCCATAAGGATTCACCTGGCCTTGGAGGATAAGAAGGTATGAAATCTCACTACTTACAGCGAATGAAGCGGGTGCGTGGCATCCTGGCCGGCCGGGGCTTGGACGCGTTTCTTATAACGTGTCCTGAAAACCGTCGATATTTAAGCGGATTTACTGCAGAGGACGTCGGCATATCCGAATCAGCAGGTGCCCTTTTAATCCTTCGCAAAGAGGCCATACTGCTCACAGACGGACGCTACGAAATCCAGGCAAGGGATGAGGCCCCTGACTGGCGCCTGGTCATATACAGACGTGGTCTGGCCCAGGCCCTGAAAAATCTGATGCATGACCGCAGTGTACATAACCTTGCTTATGAACCTGATTATTTGTCTTGCCGGCGCTTTGAGGCCATTAAAAAGGCCCTGCCTGAAACAGAGTTTGTCTCACTTAGGGGCCGGATCGAGACTATGCGCTCAATTAAATCGTCTTCAGAGATTGAGTCCCTTAAAAAGGCCATTTCTGCAGCCGAGAAAGTGCTTGGAGGCATATGCACAGAAATTGGACCCGGCATGACTGAAAAGGAGATTGCCTGGCGTATCATTGAGGGGCTATGGCAACATGCTGAAGGCCCTTCCTTTTCTCCTATTGTGGCCTCCGGGCCCAATGCTGCTCTGCCCCACGCCGTTCCCACAGACAGGCCAATCGAAGAGGGCGAACCCATACTCATAGACATGGGTGCCAGGCTGGGAGGTTACTGCTCGGACATGACAAGGACTATTTTTCTTGGTGAACCCAGATCGCTCTTCAGGGAAATATACGCTATAGTCCGCAAGGCCCAAATTGCTGCCCAGAACGCCCTTAAAGCCGGACTCACAGGTAAACAGGTTGACCAAGTAGCCAGAGACGTAATCAAGGATGCCGGCTACGGCCCAAGATTCGTCCATTCCCTGGGGCACGGAGTAGGGCTTGCGGTCCATGAGGCGCCGACCCTCTCACAACGGTCACGGAAAAAGCTAAGGCCCGGGATGGTAGTCACTGTTGAGCCTGGGATATATCTCCCGGACCAGGGCGGGGTCCGTCTTGAAAACATGGCGCTTGTAGAGGCTGATGGGGCCACAATACTCAGCAAAAATGACTGGTTCTATGAATTTTGATAAAGCAACCGCACTGCCTGCTTATTGTCTGCTGCTTGCCGTCCAGGAAAAAACAGGTCTTACAGAGCACCTCACGGAATTACGCCGGCGTCTGATCATTTGCTTTATTGCAGTATGTGTAGGCTTTGGCATTTGCTATGCCTTGATTGAGCCGATTTTTGTCATGCTCTCAAAGCCCCTTGAGGAAGTCCTACCTCCTGAAACAAGCCTGATTTTTACATCATATCCCGAGGCCTTTTTTACCTATCTCAAGCTGGCTCTCACGTGCGGAATTTTTGTAGGAAGCCCTGTTATTCTATATCAGATATGGGCATTTGTGACCCCTGGGCTGTATGAACATGAAAAACGCTGGACCCTGCCCTTTGTCGTATGCTCGTCATTCCTGTTCATCGGGGGCGGGCTCTTTGGATATATGGTGGTATTTCCCACTGCTTTCAAGTTTCTTGCCGGTTATTCAGGTGAAAGCCTGCGCCTCTTGCCCAGTGTCAGCGAATACTTCACGCTGACGATCCGCCTTCTTCTGGGCTTTGGACTCGCATTCGAGCTACCTGTTTTCATAGTATTTCTGGGCCTGATAGGCCTGTTAGATGCCCACACACTCAGGAAGTACCGCAAGTATGCCACTCTCATAGTATTCCTCGCGGCAGCAATCCTCACCCCGACACCTGATGTCCTCAACCAGATACTCATGGCCGGACCTCTTTTAGTCTTATACGAACTCAGTATTTTTCTGGTATGGCTGGTGGGTGCAAAGAGAAAGAAAGCCTGAAGCCGAGATGGAAGATGGTTCAATTATTTTTTCCCGAGTCCCTCATCCTTGGATCCAGGGCATCTCTCAACCCTTCTCCCAACAGATTGTAGCCAAGTACGGTCACAAGTATTGCCATGCCCGGGAACATCGAAAGCCACCAGGCTATCTCCAGATTGTCCTTGCCTTCGGTGAGCATGTTGCCCCAGCTTGGGGTAGGGGGCTGCACTCCAATTCCGAGAAAACTAAGGGCGCTCTCAGTAAGTATTGCTCCACCGACTCCGAGTGTTGTTGCCACAAGGATAGGGGCCACTGCATTTGGTAAGATATGGGAAAAGACTATCCTTGTATTAGAGGCACCTGATATCCTGGCTGCCAATACAAAATCACGCTGCCTGAGACTCAGAAATTCCGCCCTTACGAGCCGGGCAACCCCCATCCAGCTTGTGAGACCTATCACCGCCATGATGTTCAAAATTGATGGCTCAAGAAAGGCGATAACGGCCATTATGAGAAAGATAGTGGGAAAGCAAAGCATTATGTCCACGAAACGCATTATCAGCCCGTCTATCCACTTGCCGTAAAATCCACCTAGGGCTCCAAGAATAGTGCCAATGACTGTTGCAATCCCGACAGCTACAATCCCAACCAGCAGAGATATTCTCGCTCCATAAATTAGCCTTGAAAGACAGTCCCTGCCAAGCGGGTCCGTACCAAGTAGATGGGCCCTTGAAGGTGGCTCAAGAATGTGCCAGGTATCTATTGCCTGTGGATCATAAGGGGCAAGCCAGGAGGCAGAAATGGCAACGACACAGAGAAGTCCGACTATTAAAAGCCCAGCCACAGCCAAAGAGTTGTTTGCCAACCGACCACTCAATTCCTCAATCCTCCACCTGAACGCCTGTACGAATTCTCGGGTCTGCCAGGGCATAGCCAATATCGGCCAACTGGTTTCCGAGTAATGTCAATATGGATACTATGACCAGGTTACCCATGAGCAGAGGATAGTCCCTGGCCATTACGCTGGTCCACATGAGCTGACCTACCCCCGGTATCGCAAAGATGGATTCAAAGATCACGCTGCCGCCTATAAGACCCGGAATAGACAGGCCAAGGATAGTTATTAGAGGCAAGAGTGCGTTTCTCAAGGCGTGCCGGTAGATCACCCTTCTCTCCGGCAGACCCTTTGCCCTTGCAGTAGTAATATAGTCCTGCCTTAAGACCTCAAGCATTGAGGATCTGGTATAGCGCGACAGCCCTGCAAGTCCGCCCAGTCCAGATACCAATACTGGCAGTATAAGGTGATGGCACCAGTCCAGCAGCCTTTCCCAGCCTGACATCTGTTCATATCCCATAAGGCTGTGAAGCCCTGAGATGGGGAGCCAACCCAAGTGTACTCCAAAGTAGAGCATAAGCAGCAGTGCCACCCAAAAGGCCGGGGCCGCATAGGCAACAAAGACAAAGACCGTGCTCACCTGGTCAAATATGCTGTTGTGACGCACGGCAGCAACTACACCCAAGGGGACCGCAATTACAAGTATCAAGCCTATAGCCAAGAAATTTATCAGGAGGGTTACCGGAAGCCGCTCCTTGATCTTATCCAAAACGGGTCTCCTGTCCGGAGAAAATGACCGCCCAAGATCCAGAACGGCCAGCCCCTTAAGCCATTGCCAGTACTGTATGTGTAGGGGGCGGTCCAGGCCGTACTGGGCCCTCAGACGCTCTCTCATCTCAGGGGTCATCTTGGGATTAAAGTCGGCCTGAAGGCTCATGGGCTCTCCCGGAGCCAGGTGCATCACCATGAAAGATATGAGGGTTATGCCCAGGAAGGTAGGCCCAAGAGTGAGGATCTTTTTGAATAAATACAGGAATAACGCCATATCAGGAAATGATTATATGGCGGGCGATGGGCGACTCGAACGCCCGACCTTTGGCTCCGGAGGCCAACGCTCTATCCAACTGAGCTAATCGCCCGCTTTATCTATTACTTTAATTTGGCCGACATTGATTGTCAAAGGGAGCATTCCCGGTTTGTCCCCAACGAACTGAAGACGGTCCGGCAGGGTGGTTATTTGACCATTAGTAGTAAATTGCTCCGGTTGGAAAACTTCGCATTTCGTTATTACACTACGAGTGAATGTATTTGAAAAAATGTAAATACTCACAGTTCTGTGGGTTGCGGTAAAACGGACGTTGTAATCCCGTGAACGGCTATGAAAAAAAATACCATCATGCCCTTGACAAAACAGAGGCCAAATAACAAAAGACAAGTAACAAAAACGAGCATATAAAAGGAGTTAATAAATGGACAAACGATATCTCATGGCTCCAGGTCCTGTGGCTGTAGCACCCGAGGTCCTGGCAAAAATGTCAGAGCCTATCATCCACCACAGGTCGCCTCAATTTTCAGCAATACTCACCAGGGTCCGGGAGGATCTCAAGTATCTCTATCAAACGAAAAATGACTGCTTGATTCTGGCGTCTTCCGGTACTGGAGGCATGGAAGCATCAGTTGTCAACCTGCTTTCTCCTGGAGACAAGGCCCTGGTGATTCGGGGAGGGAAATTTGGTGAGCGCTGGGATGAGCTGTGCAATACTTACGGAGTAAAGGCAGTAAACATAGATGTCACCTGGGGAAAAGCAGTTGACCCACAGGAAGTCAAGAAGGCCCTGGACTCCAACCCGGATACCAAGGCTGTTTTTGTCCAGGCCCATGAAACCTCAACCGGCGTCAAGCACCCTATTGAAGAGCTGGGGACACTGGTCAGGGAAAGGCCGACAACGGTCCTGGTGGTGGATGCCATAAGTGCCCTCGGGGTTTACGAGATTAAGACAGATGACTGGGGTCTGGATGTGGTGATAACTGGCTCTCAGAAATCTCTGTCCCTGCCACCGGGCCTGGCATTTGTGAGTTTCAGCGAAAAGGCCTGGAAGCTTGTAGAAAAGGCGCAACTGCCAAAATATTACTTCAATTTCATAAAAGAGAAAAAGGCCCTTGAGAAACAGACCACTGCTTTTACGCCTGCGGTTTCTCTTATAATCGGTCTTGGAGAAGTACTTCGTAGTATACGGACAGCCGGGCTTCCGGCCCTTTTTGCCCACCACAGGCGTCTTTCGGAAGGCACCAAGGCAGGAGTGACTGCTATGGGGCTTGAGTTTTTTTCCATGGCCCCGTCCGAGGCCATAACAGTCATCAAGTCCCCAGAGGGCATAGACGGCCAGGATGTAGTAAAAATTCTCAGAGAGGAATACGGAATCACTATCGCAGGTGGCCAGGCCCAGGCCAAGGGTAAGATCTTCCGCATTTCCCATATGGGGTATCTGGATGAATGGGATATGATCGTAGCATTGGCCGCGGTGGAGAGAGCGCTTAAGCAACTTGGATATCCTATTGAATTGGGAAAGGGTGTGGCTGCTGCCGAGGCGTACTTTGCTCGGAGTCAGTAATGATTTTGACTTTCTGCCTCTAAAATAGTAAAAAATATAAGAATTCTATTTTTTCGAAAGGACAAGGAATAATACATGAAGGTCCTGGTAACTAACCCCATAGCAAAGGATGGAATTGAAATTCTGAAAGCCGCTGGTCTAGATGTGGAGGAGCGTCTCGGGCTCTCGCCAGAGGAGCTGATCGAGGCCATTCAAGGCGCTGATGGCCTTGTAATTCGTAGTAATACCAAGGTGACTCATGAAGTAGTAGATGCTGCCAAAAAGCTGAAAGTTGTGGGAAGGGCCGGCACAGGCCTTGACAATGTGGATATTGCTGCCTGCAACAAGCGGGGTATCGTTGTAATGAATACTCCAGGGGGCAACACCAATTCCGCTGCAGAGCATAGCATAGCCATGATAATGGCACTTTCACGCCACATTCCCCAGGCAACTGCCTCAATGAAGACTGGAAAGTGGGAGAAAAAACGCTTTTCAGGTCAAGAGGTAGCAGGAAAGACCCTTGGAATTATAGGTATTGGCCGGATCGGAAGTATCGTTTCACAGCTTGCCCAAGGTCTCAAAATGCAAGTTGTGGCATTTGACCCCCACATACGTCCGGAAATGGCTAAAAAACTTGGAGTAGAGTTGACTGACCTTGATAATGTCCTTGCAAGGGCTGACTATATATCCATACACACCCCCTTGACCGCAGAGACAAAGGGGTTCGTCAATGCCAAACTTTTCAATAAGATGAAAGATGGGGTCATGGTGCTCAACTGTGCCCGTGGCGGGATCATCAACGAACAGGATTTATACAAGGCCATGAAATCAGGAAAGGTGGCAGGTGCGGCCCTGGACGTGTTCGAAACAGAACCTACAGGCAAAGAACACCCCCTATTCTCCCTGGACCACTTTATCTGTACCCCTCACCTTGGTGCCTCAACCAGAGAGGCCCAGGAAAACGTTGCCGTGGCTGTTGCCAGGCAAATCTCAGACTATCTCACAAAGGGTGAGGTGAGAAATGCCGTAAATATGCCATCAGTCAGCGAAGAGACCCTGGCTCAGTTGACCCCTGTCCTCAGTCTTGCTGATAAATTAGGGGCCTTTCATGCCCAACTCACTACAGCACCTGTGGATGAGATAACCATTTCCTATCAAGGGGATATAGCAGACCTTGACACTGCACCGGTTACCATATCAGTAATCAAAGGCCTCCTTTTCCCAATACTCAGGGAAGAAGTGAACTTTGTAAACGCCCCTATACTTGCTGAGGAGCGAGGCATAAAAGTTACGGAATCCAAAAGCAAGACATCTGAGGACTTTACCAGTCTTCTCACCGTCACAGTTAAGACAGCCGATGGCACCAATACTCTGGCAGGAACCATATTTGGGAAAAAAGAACCCCGTCTTGTTAGAATCAATAATTTCTGTCTGGAGGCCGTGCCAGAAGGACACATGTTGCTCATTTACAATGAAGACCGTCCGGGGGTAATTGGTCGAGTTGGAATCACCATGGGTGAGGCAAACATTAACATAGGCCAAATGCAGGTAGGACAGGATCCGGACCATCACCGGAATGTCATACTTCTGACCACAGATGAGTCTGTAGGGCAAGATGCTCTTTCCCGACTCCTGCAGCAGGATGGTGTTGAGAAAGTTCAAACTATTGAGCTCTGAGAAAGTCGCTCCTTTATTGACAATAATGGCAAGGACATCAAGGTCAGAGAAACAGTGATAGCGGAAGAGATGTAATTGCAACCGAAATACCTTCTTATTTAACGATTCTATGGCGGCCAGCCAGCACAGTCTAAAATCTATTCTTGAGGCCATGTTATTGATAGCAGACCGGCCTATTGGTCTGAAAAAATTTACTCAGCTTCTGCCTGAATATGACAGAAATGCAATAATCAATACATTAAAAATCATCCAGAGAGAATACAATGATGAAAAACGTGGCTTTGAACTCAAGGAGGTGGCAGGGGGATTTCGTTTTCAGACTTGCAGGAGCTTGCGAAGCTGGGTGCTAAGGCTCAAGAGGTCAAGTCCGGTAAGGCTCAGCAGGGCGGCCCTTGAGACGCTTGCCGTTGTGGCGTACAGACAGCCAACAACAAGGGCAGAGATTGAAAGTGTCAGGGGGGTGGACACCAGCGGCACTTTACGTTTCTTGCTCGACAGAAAGATCATCAGGATTGTCGGCAGAAAAGACCTTCCCGG
Source organism: Deltaproteobacteria bacterium (assembly GCA_030262715.1). Lineage (GTDB taxonomy): Bacteria > Desulfobacterota > Dissulfuribacteria > Dissulfuribacterales > UBA3076 > UBA3076. The sequence goes on along the minus strand of JAJSZR010000090.1, from coordinate 491 downwards.
TCGTCCGTTACTTTATGGCACGACCAGGCACTTTCTAGAGGTATTTGAGTTAAAGGATTTGTCGGACCTGCCGTCCCTTGCAGAAATGGCCGAGCTGGAACATCAGACAAACGGCCCTCCTCAAATCCCACTGTTCAGGCAGGTTAGAGATTGAGGGATTGAAGGTATTTTATTTATTTTAATTCCATAGCCGTTGACGGCTGGAAACTTGAAATTGGAAATTAGAAATTTGGGTAAGTGGAACAAAAAGGTTCAGAATACCATAGGCTATCAAATAATACGATCAACTGAAACAGTACAAAAGCATGAAGGACAAATTTCTAATTTCTAATTTCAACATTCCGTTTTATAAAAGGAGCAAGTATGTGCCAATCCACAGTCTATCTAAAAAAAGGTAATACAGAAGAAGAGATATTACGTGACACCATCCTGGTAGAACATTGTCCTGAAGGGGTCAGAATACAGGGATTATTTGATGCCCCTAAAATCAT
>JAJSZR010000089.1 GCA_030262715.1 Deltaproteobacteria bacterium | reverse complement strand
GTTGATCGTGTGCTGAGAAATCGCCAGTTAACCATCGAAAACCTATATCTCAAGCAAAGCCTTAAGCAGGAAACCTGTAGCACTGAAATTATTAGTAAAAGCCCTGTCATGGAAAAGGTCAAGGAGATGATCGCCATGGTTGGCCCCACAGAAAGCACGGTATTGCTTCAGGGTGAGACTGGTACAGGCAAGGGGCTTGTAGCCCGAAAAATCCACGAAATGAGTCGACGGCGGGGACATCCTTTTATATCAGTCGATTGCGGTTCCCTGGTAAAGACCATATTTGAAACTGAACTTTTTGGTCATGTCAAGGGGGCCTTTACGGGCGCAGACAAAACCCAACACGGAAAATTTGAAATGGCCCAGGGGGGGACCCTATTCTTTGATGAGATATCCAACATAAATCTGGAGATCCAGGCCAAGCTCCTCAAGGCTGTTGAAGAAAAGCGCATCTCTAAGGTGGGTGATCACAAGGTCGTTAATGTCGATATCCGGCTTATATCAGCTACAAACCGGAATCTTGAAAAGGCTGTCGCCCAGAGACTCTTTCGTGAAGATCTCTTCTTTCGACTGAACGTGGTCTCCATACACCTGCCTCCTTTGAGGGAGCGTAAAGACGATATCCCTCTGCTGGCCAAACATTTCTTAGGCAGATTTGGCAGGAGAGAGGGGAAAAAGATTGAGGACTTTTCCCCAAATGTTATGAAGGCGCTCACAGAATACCATTGGCCTGGAAACATCCGGGAACTGGAGAATACTGTGGAGCGGCTGGTGATTTTTGCACGGGACAGGACCATTAATAGAAAGGACCTTGTCTATTCCAATACAGTACTATCTAATGTGTTTATGATGGATACGCTTTGCCTGAAGGAAATGGAACGTCTGCACATTATGAAGGTACTTGAACGTACAGATAGGAACAAGACCCACGCCGCCCGATTACTCGGCATTGACCGCAAGACCCTCAGAATGAAAATGAAAAAATATCAAATCCCAGCGGATTCAATCTCCAATTCCTAGCCCTGTAGTCAGAGGAAAGCACAACATCCGGGTGAGTTGTTCCCACTCCGAGTAAAATTGCCCCACTCTTTTTATCCTGCTATTATAACTACCTTACTCTTCCCCATCCGCAGTAGCTAAACTTTTCCTATAAATACAACTGGATAGCTATCTATTGTTCCATACGCCGTATATATAGCTTAGCTGGTACAGAGATTGCTGTATAAAAGGACTCAAGAAAAACTTGTCCCAAAATAAGAAGAGAGAAAATCTACAGAAGCCTCAGCTATGGAATCAAACAAAGAAAAAGTACAACCAGAAAAGGAAACCACTGAAGCCTTATTGGCAGAAGGGAGGGTATTTCGGCCTTTGCCTCACTTGGTTGCGGATGCAAATTTGAACCCCGATGATTATGAGGACGCCGTGAAACAAGGCCGATCCGATCTTGAAGCCTTCTGGGGGGAGGCCGCCCACGAATTGAATTGGTTCAGGCAATGGGACAAGGTGCTTGACCGCTCTGATGCACCGTTTTTCAATTGGTTTGTAGGGGGCAAAACCAACATTGCTTACAATGCCCTTGATCGTCATGTAAAGACGCACCGTAAGAACAAGGTAGCCATCATTTTTGAAAGCGAGAGCGGCGCTCGCGAACGTATGACCTATTATGACCTGTACCGGGCTGCCAACAAGTTTGCCAATGTCCTCAAGTCCCTCGGTGTCAAGAAGGGAGACCGGGTGGCGATTTATCTGCCGAACATCCCTGAAATCGCCGTCGTGATGCTCGGATGCGCCAAGATCGGTGCCATACATAGCGTGGTGTACGGAGGGTTCAGCGCATTGGCCCTTCGAGAGCAAATCAACCACGCCGAGGCAAGGCTTGTGGTCACTGTGGATGGGTTTCATAGAAATGGCAAGGTCATCAAGCTGAAAGAAGCCGTAGATGAGGCCATGACGGCATCCCCTACAGTGGAGGCCGTTGTAGTAGTCCAGCGGGCAAGTGTAGAGATCGATATGAGTGATGGCTGTTATCTCTGGTTCCATGATTTGATGGATGGGGAACCTGCAGAATTTGAGACCGAGGAGATGGATGCCAATGACCCTCTCTATATTCTGTACACTTCAGGAACAACCGGTAAGCCCAAAGGAGTGGTACATTCCCACGGCGGCTATATGGTAGGACTCAACCGGACTTTAAAATGGGTATTTGACATCAAAGAGACCGATATCTTCTGGTGTGCCGTTGATCCAGGGTGGGTAACCGGGCACAGCTACACTATCTACGGTCCCCTCATCGTTGGGACCACCACGGTCATGTACGAGGGGTACCCGTTGTTTCCCGGACCGGATCGGATGTGGCAGATCATTGAGAAGTACGGGGTCAATATTCTCTACACAACGCCAACTACCATCAGGATGCTCATGAGGTTCGGCTCTCAGTATCCCAAAAAGCACGACCTGTCAACGCTGCGGCTCCTCGGTACGGTTGGTGAGCCGATCAACCCTAAGGCGTGGGTCTGGTATTATGAAAACATCGGAAACCAGAACTGCCCGGTCATGGACACTTGGTGGCAGACAGAGACTGGTATGTTCATGGTAGCGCCAACATCGTGTAACGTGTTAAAGCCCGGTTCTGCTTTCAAGGCCTTCCCCGGTGTTCATGTGGACGTGGTCGATGCCAATGGAGAACCCGTGGAACCCGGCAAGGGAGGTCATGTAGTCGTCAAAGAGCCGTGGCCTGCCATGCTCACAACACTTTACAAAGACTCTGAGAAATACAAAGAGATCTATTGGTCAAAATTCCCGGGGATGTATCTGGCCGGCGACATTGCCACTAAAGACACGGACGGCTATCTCTGGTTCCAGGGCCGATCTGATGACGTCCTCAAGATCGCCGGTCACCGGATTGGCACAGCCGAGATAGAAAGTGCCCTAGCCAGTCACAAAGACGTCGCTGAGTCTGCTTGCATCGGCGTACCTGACAAGATTCGCGGAGAGGTGGCCAAGATCTTTGTCATCTTAAAGGAGGGCGTAGAAAAGGACGAAGACAGCCTGGTAAACGAACTGAAGGCCCATGTCCGAAAGGTCCTGGGACCCGTTGTGGTCATCCGCGGGATCGACTTTGTGGACAAACTTCCCAAGACCAGGAGCGGCAAGATCATGCGCCGTGTACTGAAAGCGCGAGAATTAGGATTAAAGGAAGACGATCTGTCAACCCTCGAAGATTGACCGTTCAGACATATAATAGGGATAGGAGGATTTGTTAATGCAGCGTTTCTTTGCCACTTACCGGGCAGTAATATTTGTTTTGAGTTTTTCGCTCATCTGTTTTGTCGGAGGGCTGAGCGAATTCGCTTATGGAGAGTCTGTCGAAGATCTGAAGCTTCAAATGAAGACCATGCAGGACCAGATGATGCAAATGCAAAAAAATATGCAGGCCCTGCAGAATCGTATCAATCATCTAGAAACGGCTCCGCCGGCCCCCCAGTTCGCAGCTAAGCCGGCCCCCGAGGTTCCAGCTCTGACAGCCGAGGAGGTCACGGCCCTGAAGAGTCTGAAGACCCTGGGCAATGTCTGGTCCAAGTATAACATGGAACTCTATGGAAGGATCAAGGTCGACTTCAATTACGACACGGCCGAATTCAAAAAATACAATGACTTCATAGGTTGCGTGGCCGCGGAAAGTGATTATAAAAACGACTCTACCGACTTCAACCCCCGCGACACCAGGCTTGGTTTTAAGGTCAGTCATAAGTGGGGTGAATGGTGGTCAGGCAAGGGTCGCATAGAGACGGACTTTTATGGTGACAACAACGGCAACAACCTGATTCCGCGCATGCGCCTGGGCTATATTGATGTAGGCTACGAAAAGACCCACACAAGCGTGGTCGCCGGCCAGGACTGGATTCCGGTCTCACAGCTCAATCCATCGACTATTGACTTCGGTATCCTGACTGCGGCAGGAAACCTGTGGTGGCGTGTCCCACAGGTTACAGTACGGCAACAGCTTGGAGATATCCAGTTATTGGCCTCTGTGATGAAGCACAGGCGTACGGATACTGAGAACGAAGACCGTATGCCCTGGACCCTTGGCCGGATCCAATACACCAATGAAATCCTGGGCAAGGGAGGGCTCGTGGCCTTTGGCGGAGGCTACCGACATGCCGACTATGGAAAGAATACTTCTGATAACACAGACCGCTGGCTGGTTTGCGGCGAGATGAAGTACATCACCGGACCTCTTACTTTTAAGGGTGAGCTCTGGACCGGTGAGGGTATTGGGCGTAATTTCCTGCGCTATGATCTTGATATGGCTGAGGACGGAGGACCTGCGTCAGCATATGGCGGATGGGCCGATCTCACTTATGCCGCCAATGACAAAACCACAATGTCAATGGGTTACGGCTTTGACAATCCTGATAATAGCGATATGGGCGACCTGGGCCCGGGCGACGACCGTCGCTTCACGCGCAACGAGCAGTACTTCGTCAATACCTGGTACGCACTGGCCAAACCAATCAAGGTCGGTGCCGAGTGGATATACCTCGAAACGGAGAGGCACCAGAAAACTCACACAGGAAACCGTTTTACGGTCTCAATGAAGTATCTATTCTAAGGATAAAAAAGTGGTAGTAATTTCTTGGCAATAATCTGAATTTGGATACGATTAACAATTTTGTAACATATCAGGATCGTAACTGGTCTACCTTGTAAATGAGTGAGACAGGAGGCCTTGTCCCTCTTGTATTCATAACTGGAAAGGAGGTTAAAGAAAATTACAGAAATTATGTATTGATGAAGTCAAGATTGAAAAATAATTACTTAAGAGGATTTATTAAAATATTCGTATCAAAAATTCATTATATATACAACCATAAAAGCATTAAGGAGTTTGATCTATGTCAAAAAAAGAAGTTACAAAAACATCTGAGTCAGAAATTGCTGTTCACTGGAAAGAGGAAGGCTATTTTTATCCTTCCACAAAATTTATTGCTCAGGCAAACCTGACAGACGAATTTGTCTATGATCGTTTTAGTCTGGATAACTTCCCTGAATGCTTCAAGGAATATGCCGATCTACTTGACTGGTACAAGTATTGGGATACGACACTTGATACAAGTGATGCACCTTGCTGGAGGTGGTTTGTCGGCGGGAAGATAAACGCGTGTTACAACTGTGTGGACAGGCATCTTGAGAATAATAAAAACAAGACGGCAATTCACTGGGTCCCTGAACCTGAGAATGAACGAATTCAACATATCAGCTATCAGGAACTCTATGTAAGGATCAACGAGTTTGCTGCACTCCTTCAAGACTTTGCAGGCCTGAAGGCTGGAGACAGGGTGACACTTCATCTGCCCATGGTACCGGAACTCCCGATAACGATGCTTGCCTGTGCCAGGCTCGGCATCATCCATTCCGAGGTCTTTGGAGGTTTCAGTGGCAAGGCATGTGCTGACAGGATTGTAGATTCCGGAAGCAATGTATTGATAACTATTGACGGTTATTACCGGGGCGGCAAGCTCCTTGATCATAAAGCAAATGCCGACATAGCTGTTGAACAGGCAGAAAAGGACGGCCAGACTGTTGATAAGGTCCTGGTGTGGCAGCGTTATCCGGGCAAATACTCAAGCCCGACGCCCATGGTCGATGGTCGTGATTACTTTGTGAATGACCTGCTCAAGGACTATCGCGGTAAAAGGATCGACCCGGTACCCATGCCTGCCGAGGCCCCCCTATTCCTGATGTATACCAGTGGTACGACAGGAAAGCCCAAGGGATGCCAGCACAGCACGGGTGGCTATCTTGCCTATGTGACTGGCACGTCAAAGTATATCCAGGATATCCATCCGGAGGACGTTTACTGGTGTATGGCGGATATCGGATGGATTACCGGTCATTCATACATTGTTTACGGCCCATTGGCCCTGTGCGCATCTTCCGTTATTTTCGAAGGCATACCCACATATCCTGACGCCGGACGGGCATGGAGGATAGCAGAAGAGCTTGATGTAAATATCTTCCACACAGCGCCAACCACCATACGGGCCCTGAGAAAGGTCGGCCCTGACGAACCGAAAAAGTATAATTATCACTTTAAGCACATGACTACTGTTGGTGAGCCGATCGAGCCCGGGGTGTGGAAATGGTATCATGAGGCAGTCGGAAAGGGTGAGGCCGTAATAGTTGACACATGGTGGCAGACAGAGAACGGAGGTTTTCTCTGCAGTACCGTGCCTGCACTGAGAGCGATGAAGCCGGGGAGTGCAGGTCCTGGTGTGCCTGGTATCCATCCGATAATTTATGATGATGATGGAAACGAACTCAAGGCAGGAGCAGGAAAGGCAGGAAATATATGCATACAGAATCCATGGCCCGGTGCATTCCAAACAATATGGGGAGACCGTGATAGATTTGTCTCTACGTATTATGCAAGGTACTGCAAGGACAAAAACAGCAAGAATTGGCGTGATTGGCCATACCTTACTGGTGATGCCGCCATGCTATCCGAAGATGGATACTTCCGTATCCTTGGAAGAATTGACGATGTGATCAATGTCTCCGGGCACCGGCTGGGGACCAAGGAGCTCGAGTCCGCCTCTCTTGACGTCATTGAAGTGGCAGAGGCGGCGGTTGTCCCTGTGGCAGACGAGATAAGGGGAATGGTCCCTGACCTGTATGTCTCTTTAAAGCCCGGATACGATCCCAGTCCGGAATTGGCTGCCAAGATTTCACAGAGTCTCTGTGATGCCATTGGTAAAATCGCAAGGCCGAGAAAGGTCTGGATCGTACCGGATATGCCAAAAACACGCTCCGGAAAAATCATGCGCAGGGTACTGGCAGCCATATCCAATGACAGGGACGTGGGTGACACGACTACACTGGCAAACCCTGACATTGTCTCTGAAATCAAGAAGATGTCACAGGACATGATAGAAGAGCTGAAAGAGAGCAAAAAAACGCTGATGGAGGAATAATTCACGGCACCGGATTGTCTTTAAGAAGGAGATAAATATGACAGGTCAAGTTACAAAGGAACCAACGCAGGCCTGGGTAACCACTTTTGCAGGCACTGCTATCAACCTTTGTCTGGGCATATTATATGCCTGGAGCATATGGAAATCGTCCCTGGTCAATGTGGACAAGGCTGGTCAAGTCATTCAAGAAGGCATGAATGCGGGCTGGACCTATCTGACAAATGCCCAGGCTGCGACGCCCTTTTCTCTATGCATTATCATCTTTGCTTTGTTAATGATCCCCGGAGGCCGTATACAGGATAGATTCGGTCCCAAGATGGGTGCAACCGTGGGCGGCCTTTTCCTTGCCGCGGGTTGTATCCTTGCCGGATTGATGAAGAGCTATGCCGGCCTGATTTTGGGTTTCGGCATACTTGGCGGCATTGGCATGGGTATTGGTTATGCCTCCCCCACCCCTGCGGCCCTGAAGTGGTTCGGTCCTCATAAACGAGGTCTGGTCGCAGGTCTTGTGGTAGGCGGATATGGAGGGGCGGCCCTATATATCGGCCCTCTGGCACAGTATCTGATTGACCACTATGGCATAACAGGAAGCTTTGTGGGTCTGGGAATACTGTTTGCCGTGGTGGTTATCATTGCGGGTCAGCTCCTGCGAACGCCTCCTGAAGGATATGTGCCTCCGTCCCCGCCGGCCGAGGCAATCTCCAAGCATGTAGCTGCGGCAACCAAGCATAATTGGAATGCCTCTGAGATGGTGAAGACCTGGCAGTTCTTTGCCCTGGTATTCATGTTCATGCTCACTACACAGTCCGGGCTTTTGATCATTGCGAACGCTAAGGGCATGATGGTTCAGGCAGGCAAGAACATCCCATTCCTTGCGGCAAACGCGTGGATTCTTGTATCGTTTGGAGGTTTTGTCAATGCAGCCGGACGGGTCGGTACGGGCTTTTATTCAGACAAGATGGGGCGGGTTAATGCCTACTGCATGAACTGTACTATATCTGCCCTATGCCTGTTCTCGTTGCCGTTTGTCATTGCGATGCAGAATGTCCTGCTCCTGTTCCTGGTCGTAGGTATTGCTTACTGGCAGTATGGCGGCGGTCTTGCCCTGTTGCCATCCTTTACTGCCGACTTCTATGGGCCCAAGAACCTCGGATTTAATTATGGTTTGGTATTTCTGGGTTGGGGAGCAGGCTTTTTCATGGCAAGACTGGGCGGTACGATTGAAGATATGACAGGCAGCCTGAATACTGCTTTCTATATCTCAGGGGCCTTGCTGATTGCAGGAGTTATCCTGGCGCGTATCACAACGAGGCCTAAATACGCTGGAGAAGAATAGTAGAAATTATGGCATCCTTCACGACAAGTCATTGGCAGTGAAATTTGAGACTTGAAATTGGAAAAAACACAAAGATGTAGATTTGTTACCTAATTTCGAATTTCGAATTTCCAGTTTCGACAAAAAAGGACGCGTGTTATAATACATAATACACGCGTCCTTTTTTGTAAGGAGTTAGTGTATGAGAGATGATTGCCTTGATATCCTGAACCCCAGACGCTGTTGCCTCCTGGTCATTGATCCCCAGGAGCGCCTCATGGAGGCCATTCATAAAGCAGACCGGATCATACGCAATACCGCCCTTATGATCCACTGTGCCAAGGCTATGGAGATACCTATTATAGCAACAACACAATACGAAAAGGGCCTCGGACCATTTGTACCTGAGCTTGCCGAGCTGCTTGCGGATGTCACCTGTGTGGATAAGATTGAGTTCAACGCCTTGGCAGACTACAATGTGAAACAGGCCCTTACCAGTCTGCCTGTCTCTGTTGACACTCTGATTATGGTAGGGATTGAGGCCCATATTTGCGTTTATCAGACTGCCATTTGCGCAATCAAAATGGGATACAGGCTATGGATAGTGGCTGATGCAATATCATCCCGGGAAAAACGAAATGCTAAATTAGCCTTGAGCCGGATGGAAGCCACCGGAGCATCTGTAGGACCGGCGGAGATGGCGGTTTACGAGCTGCTTGGGAAGGCTGGGACTCCAACTTTCAAAACCATGTTGCCGCACCTGAAATGAGTTAAGCTGTGATTCCGCTCAAAATGCTCCGGATGCAAGACGCTGAAATCAGCTCAAAACTCAAAGCTCAAAGAGCTATCGTAATCAACCCCTTTCAGCTTTCAGCTTCAGGCTTTCAGCTCTTATGCAACGCAGCAGATGGAGTATTTTCAGCAGAATCATGAATCATATTTTTCCCTGGACACTGACCGTTCTAAGTATAATAGGGGCAATACTGAATATAAGAAAAAAACGTTCTGGTTTTGCAGTCTATACGGTAGCCAACATTGGCTGGATAATCGTTAATATCTATCACGGTATTTACGCACAGGCGACCCTGTTTTTAGTCTTCACCGGGCTTTCTACCTGGGGATGGATAGAATGGGGACGCAAAAAGTGGAGCAGACATGACGGCATACTTTGAGACCTTTGAACACGGAGCTGACATTGGGATCAGGGGTAGAGGTAAAACACTATCGGAGGCCTTTGAAAATGGCGCGAAATCTATGTATTCCCTCATGGTAGAAGACCTCCATACTGTAATCCCCAAGAAATCAATCACAATTTCATGCGAGTCCTTGGATCAGGAGGGACTGTTTGTTGCCTGGCTCAATTCCCTTTTGGCAGAGTCCGACATGCAAAGGCTAATATTCAGTGACTTCAAAGTGAAAATACAGGATCATAGACTTACAGGAACAGCAAAGGGAGAAACCTTCGATTTCTCAAGGCACCTGCGAGGGGTGGAAGTCAAAGGGGCAACTTTTACAGAACTCGCAGTCAGGCAAGAAGGAGACTGGTGGATCGCCCAGTGTGTTGTAGATGTATGAATCAAGACCTGGAGGTGAACAATGGAGCTTAAGCAGCTAAAACGTTTGGGAGAATATCAATGGGAGATCCCAAAGGATAAGGACATGAGGGTACCTGCCCTCATCTTCGCTGATAAGGACCTGGTCTCCGAGATGGATGAAAAGGTCCGCGAACAGCTCAGCAACGTGGCCTCATTGCCGGGGATCGTGAAGGCAGCCATTGCCATGCCTGATGCCCATTGGGGCTATGGCTTTCCCATTGGGGGCGTAGCGGCCTTTGATCCGGACGATGGCGGTATTATCTCTGTGGGCGGAGTCGGCTATGATATTTCCTGCGGGGTCCGGAACCTGCTGACCGGTCTCACGCGAGATGAGGTCCTGCCCCATCTCGAATCCTTGATTGATCGACTCTTCCAGGTTGTACCAGCGGGTGTCGGTTCAGAAGGCAAAATCAGGCTCATACCTGCCGAGCTGGACGACGTCCTCACTGGAGGTGCACAGTGGGCAGTAGAACAAGGTTATGGGCTCCCTGAAGACCTGGCCCATACTGAAGAGGAGGGAAGACTGGAAGGGGCTGACCCTTCCTGTGTCTCAGATATTGCCAAACGCCGCCAGTACAGAGAGGTTGGGACCCTGGGCTCAGGGAACCACTATCTGGAAATACAGTATGTGGACGAGATCTTTCACCGGCCCTCGGCCGAGGCCTTTGGTTTGAAACAAGGAGATGTGGTAGTGGCAATCCACTGCGGCTCCAGGGCACTTGGGCACCAGATCGGTACTGATTAC
>JAJSZR010000088.1 GCA_030262715.1 Deltaproteobacteria bacterium | reverse complement strand
TTAGCAGCCGGGCCTTGCCCGGCACACAACAAAGGGCTGGATAAGGATGCGCGAAAAAACGCCCGCGCACCTGTCAGCCCAGGCATTGAATCTATAGAATAAGGGCATAGAGGACATTGGCGGTATATTTAATTAATCTACTATTACAGGCTCCACAGCCCCTGCCTTTACCCAGCCCCTTTTTTTATCCGGCAGGCTGACCAGAGACCATCCATCCTCTGATCTTTCATAATGCACAATGGTACCTGCATGGAGCTTAAAAAGCACTGTGTCCCTTATATCAGGCCCGGCAAGGATGTTTACTTCTTGTTCGAGGATAACAGCACGGTCATCTGTGTTTAACTCGTACCATTTCAGCCCGAAGGAGGTGCCGGCGATAATCCATAAAATCAGGGATATGAGAGAAGCATAGTAGGTCCACTCAAATTTGAAAAACAGCCTTATCAAAAGGGCCGTCCAGAACAGGAGATTCAGGATGGCAAAACCCCACAATAGCTTGGCAAGGCTCAGGTCTTTAAGCCAAAAAAAGGTCATACTGACAAGGTCCTGAGATTCGGGAACGGCATCCTGAGTCTTATCACGGGCGTAACTAAGGTTGAAATTCAGATCCGCATCTCCTGGCATCAGGAGGTGGGCCCGTTCATAGTTCAGAATGGCCCGGCCAAGCTGGTCCGTACGAAAGTAGGCGTTGCCCAGGTTGTAATAGAGATTCCCGTCCTTGTGGCCGGACCGGATCAACTGAACATATCCATCGATCGCTTCCTGGAAACGGCCTTGCCTGTGAGCCTGATTTGAACTGAAAAACAGTTCCTCGGATTTGCTGGTCTGAAGGGCTATGGTATCAGGCGCAAAAAAACAAACCATTAGAAAAATGGCTATGTTCACACAGATAGACCTTTTCACCGGATCTCCTTTTCAATCTGCCTGACCAGTTGAGAGGCGTCTTCTTCAAGCGCGCAGGCTTTCTGTCCCTTACCGGTATAAACGTCATTCTCAAGTCCTTTTAAAATGGCCTGTAATTTCTGGGCCGTATCAAGGCCGGCTCCCTCTGATTTTAATATTTCAGCCGCCTCTTCCGAAGTCAGGGAACCAAGGGACAGGCCAAATCGCTCGTTAAAATAATCCTTGAAGTATAAAGCCAAATCGCTCGAACTGAGTCCATCCCGGCGGCATTTCCTGATAAATCTTCCGGCTGCTTTTTTTGCCCTTAATGTGACTACAGAACTGTCTGATTTCTTACCAAGCTTCAGTCCAAGGAAGGCTGTTGCATAGACAATAAACGGCACAATAAAGACAGACCAGAAAACTAGTCCTCCAGGCCTGATGCAGGACTTGCTCCCCAGGTCTTTTATGGAGGTATGGATTGGCATTATGTCATGGCCCAGCTCTTTGACTGCTTTTTTTACAGGGCCTTCCATCTTTTGTCCGTTTGGATGATCTGCAGAGGCCTGAATATGTTTTACCTCACCGGGCAGGACGGAAATAGAAAGGCGCAAGGTCTCTATCTTCCGATATTGATGGGTCTTGGTATCAAAGAAGCTGAGCGAGAGAGGAGGGATCTGGTAGCGTCCTTCCTTTTCAGGCACCAGTGCCCACTTCATGGTCTTTGAGCCGGACAGCCCTTTTGCATCTTCCTTGACCTTCAGGACCGGCTCATCGGCATAGACCTTTGTATGGTCAGGTTCGGGGCACTTTAAGTCCGGGATGCGGTTGACATTTCCCCGGCCGTTCACGAGGACTGTCAGCGTAACGGATTCCCCGGCCTTTATCGTATTAGGCTCCAGCTTGGAATTGATCTCAAAACTCCCTACCAGCCCGCTGAAATCAAATGGTTTCCCCTTACGGGGCAATGGAAGCACATTAAGTTCCAGGGGCTCACTGGCCACTGTCATAGACCGCCCTGTGGAGAAAGAAAAAAAAGGGTCATCAAAAAAGCCACGGCGTGACCGGCGTCCGGGCTGGGCAACGGTCATCTTCATTCTCGAGGGTTCGATCCCGCAAGTTCCCTCTTCTGAAGGTACCAGGACATATCGCACCTCCACAACATAGTAAGACCGGCCATTGTAAAAACTCCTGTATTCAATAGGCTTTCCGAGCTGTCTGAAGGTCAGATGTTCTATCTCCGGCAGTTCCAGGGATATGTTGCTAACCCTGGTCTGGTGATATAGCCTCAGGGTATAGATCGACTGCTCTTCCACATATACCTTTGTGGATGAGAGCCCGGCAGTCAGAAAAAGAGGACCTCGATCAACACCTGATGATTCAGGCTGTTTGACAACTGTCAATGTGGCCATGTTGCTCCTGTAAGTCTTTCCATCGACAGTTACCTCGACAGGTCCTATTTCAAAGGTCCCGGTCTTTTTGGGCTGTAAAAGAAATGTATAATCGATTCCTGAATTGACCTGGCCATTGATGACCTCGAATCGGCTTGAGGTTCCCCCTTGAGTAACATAAAAGTCCTCCATGCCCTTGAGAACAGGCAGGGAATCGCTTTCCCTGGCCCCTGCTATACTGACAACCATGCTTATGGAATCCGCAATGGTGGCTTTCTCTCTATCAAGCCTTATGGAGACGGATACATCGGCCCTGGCCGGAAAAGAGATCAGCATGAATTGGAAGAGCGCCAACAGCACTAAAATAGACCTTTTCACCTTACCATTCCTTCCCTGATTGTACGCCGTACCTTTTTTCTTCAGGGACCTGAAAACGCATAAAACTGGAGCGGTCCTCCTTGAGATTGTCAAGCAGGGCCTCGGCCTTTTTTCTGTCAACTGCAGACATGGCCTGTCCGGTGTTTTTATCCCCTTCTGTATTTCCTTCCTTCGGCATGGCCTGAAGCGGCTCGAGGTCACCCGAAAGGTCTTTTGGTGATTCCTGTTCGGCCTTTTGATCCCTATCCTGCCTCGTACTTTTTCCCTGCTTAGATTCCCCTTTTTTGCCGGATTCTGAATAATCTTTTTTGTCTTGTTGATCCTGGTCTTGAGATGCCTTCTGCTCAGGCGTCTTACCCTGTGACTGCCCGTCCGAATCTTTTCCCTCCTTACTGTCTTTGGATTTATTCTCCTTGTCTTGCGGTTGAGAAGACCCCTCCTGTGACTGTTTCTTTTGGTCTTTGGTCTTACTTTTTTCCTGTTTCTCCTGTTGTATCAGGGCCAGCTCAAGATTATATCCGGCGTCCTTGTTGTCGGGATTATAAGTGATGGCCTGCTTGTAATAGACCACAGCGGTTGCGAAATCGCCCTGCTTGAACGCGGTATTGCCGAGGTTGTAAGCGGTCTTGAACCGGGTCTCGTTATCTTTTGTCCTTCTCAGCACACTGGAAAAGGCCGCTGTTGCCCCTTTATAACCGGAATTTTGATAGGCTGCGCATGCCCTGTTGTAGCGAAAGCGGATGTCCTTCGGATGATCCATATCCAGATGTGTATAGGCCTTTTCTGCCTCGGTAAAACGTCCCTGCCTGTATAGTTCATCAGGATCCTCCGCGGCCAGGGCCACGGCGGAAAGAATAAGGACGAAAAAGAACGTGATGATTTCAGTGTACTTGAGCAATTGTTTTTCCTGTCAGGGTTATCTTTTATAAGCGTTTAAAGGTTCAGGGCTAAAAGGTAACCTTGAACCCTGAACCTTTGAACCTTAAACCTCTAGATTTACTTTCAGATATCGATCCTTCCACGAGCAAGAGCAGGAAGGCAGCCAGCACAAAAAACATAAAGCGTTCCTCGAATATCCTGATTTTACCACTCTTCAGGGTCTTTGCCTCTGTCCGGGACTTGATTCCCTCAAAGTAAAGTATATCCAGGTCCAGATCGCCGGCTACTGACCGGACATAGGTCCCCCCAGCCATGGAAGCCATCTTTCTTAGATCATCTTCGTTGAGCCTGGATAAAATAAGTTTACCTTCCTTGTCCTTCTTAAATCCTCCCTTTCCACCACCGGCAGGGATTGGCCCACCGGAAGTCTCTCCCATGCCGAACACAAAGATCTTGACCCCCTTTTCTTTTGCCATTCGGGCTGCTTCAAGACCTTTGCCCTCATTGTCCTCCCCGTCTGTGATGAGGAGAATAACCTTGTCTGTCTCTGCCTTGAAGTCAAAGGACGAAAGGGCGATTTGAATGGCCGCTCCCAGGTCCGTGCCTGGAACGGGAATCAGGTCCGGTTGCAGCGCATTAAGGAACATCTCAAGCGCAGCATAGTCCAGGGTCAGGGGACACTGGATAAAGGCAACACCTGAAAAGGCCACAAGGCCCATCCGGTTTCCCTGGACCACCTTCAGGAAGTCAATGATCTCACGTCTGGCACGCTCAAGTCGATTTGGCTTGATGTCTTCCACCAGCATGCTTGGTGAGACATCTGCTGCTATAATGATGTCTACGCCCTTTTGACTGACCTCCTGGAAATGACTGCCCCACCGGGGTCCTGCCAATGCGAAGACCATCAGGCCAAAGGCACTCAGCAAGAGAAACCCCTTCAGAAATCGTCTCCCTTTTCGGACTTCTCCTGTCAGCCGGGCCAGGAGCTCGGGATCGGCAAACCGTCCCATGGCCTTTTTCTTCTGGCGGTTGTAGAAAACAAGGGCCATAGCGACCAAGGGCAGAAGCCAGAGGAAATGGAGGATCCAGAAATGGGCCAGTGTCATGGGATCTTCCTCAAGAAAGTAGTCCTCAAAAAGGTTTCTAATACAAGCAGAATCAGCGCGGGTACAAGGAGATAGGGATAAAGCTCTTGAAAATGGAAGAATTCCTTGACCTTGACCTCGGTTTTCTCTTCCCGGTCTATCATGCCGTATATCTTAGCCAGTTGCTTGCTGTCCGCAGCCCTGAAATATTTGCCATCTCCTGTTTTTGCGACTTCTTTCAGGGTCTTTTCATCCAGTTCGACCCTTTGTTGTATAATGCGTGCACCAAAAGGTGTCTTGACCTTGAAAGGGGCCGGACCTTTTCCGCCCACACCGATTGTGTAGATCTTGATGCCCAGTGTCTTGACCGCCTTCGCGGCCTGCTCGGGTGTGAGATCGCCCGCATTATGTACTCCATCCGTAAGGAGGATCAGGATCTTGGATTTTGCCTTCAGGTCTTTTAACCTCTTGCCTCCGATGGCAATGGCAGAGCCGATATCAGTGCGGTCTCCAGCCATGCCGACCTCCATCTTGTCTACCAATTCCAGCAGGAGTCCCTTATCCACTGTCAGAGGAGATTGTGTAAAGGCATCCTCTCCGAATACGACCAGGCCTATCCTGTCCGTTTTCCTCTTTTTGATGAACTCGTTGACAACCTTTTTGACAGCCGTAAGCCGGGATACGGGTTCGCCATCCAACTTGAAGTCCAGCGCCTGCATGGAACCGGAGGTGTCCAGGCAGAGCATAATATCCACGCCGGGGGACCGGATTTCTCGAGACACATTATAGAGTTGGGGACGCGCGGCAGCCAACACCAACAGGATCAGACAACCGGCCCTCAAGGCCATGGGGACCTTTGCCAGAAAACGGCCTCCTCCTCCGGCAAACCGGGCCATTCGGGATATCATGGAATATGTTATGCTTGGTAGTTTTCTCCGCAAGGAAAAAAAGAGCCACCCTGCCACTACCACCAGCAGGACCAGAAGCACCGGGTAGGCAAACCTGAACATCATTGGGCCATTCCCTCAGAAACATCCGTTTCGTGGCCGGTTTCCAAAACCGGGCTGGTCTCATGGATATAGGAAAGGGCCGTCTTTACCTCTTCCTCTTTTCTTGCAGGCGTTGGTATCCTGTCTGCAAACTTGACCAGATCCGCCTGCCGTAATAAAGCCAGAAGGTCCCTGTCCTGTTCCCTGTCAATACAGCGGGCAATCTCTTCCGTGGTTAATTCCACGGCTGGAAATCCCCTTAGAGATCCCAGATATTTTCTCAAAATCTCTGAAAAGCGGAAGTAGAAACGCTTGGCATGCCCTTTTTCAAAGAGTCTTTGGGCATCCAGTTCTTCAATCTCCTTTCTGGCCCGTATGTACGGAGGGATCTGGGGAATGATCGAGGACTTTTCCCTACGGCCCCTTTTGTACCACCAGAAAAGGACGGACATTATCAGTAAGATACCCAGCAGTCCGGCTGACCAAGGCAGGTACTTTAACCACAGGGGCCTTATCGGGATAATTCCCTGAATAGGCTTCAGCTCAGCCTCCGCAGGTCTATCCCCAAGGTTGGAAGTTACTGTCAACAAAACCGGACCGGTCGTAAGGACTTGGCTCTTGCCCTCTTTGTCCAGATATCCGAGGGATAGCGCCCTTGTCTTCCATGGACCCAGTTGGTCGACCAGGAGCCTGATTCTGATCTGGCCAGGCCCTATTTGGCGATCTACAGTGGTTAAGCCTTCAATGCCTTTGATTTCCGGTTCCGCCGTGAGGTGTGCCCCTTCTGGAAGACGATACTTAAGACTGAGTTCTACAATGCCGCCGACCCTGGCCGAATCCCGGTCAAGAGAGGCGCTCAACGCAGGGCCGGAATCTTTGATGTCATCCTGGGACCACAAAGTGACAGGCTGGACAATGCAGAGCAACATTCCAACAATCAAGGGATAGATAATCTTAAAGGTATTTCTCATTTATCAAGAATGATTATGATCGCCTACTCCTTGTATCGAAAAGGCGCGATAACGGTTCAACCACCGGTCCGCCTGTAGACAGGTCCACCAGACCAACCCCGGCCTTTTTGAGCAGATCGCACAGGTTGGCATCCTGCTCATCCCGGTAATTACGCCACTTTTCCATCAAGGCCCTGCTTCCTGTATTGATCAATGCCACCTGTCCGGTCTCCGGGTCCCTGAGGGTCGCAAGGCCTACATCGGGCAGTTCTCTTTCCGCAGGATCAGATAGCCGGATGACTGTGAGGTCATGTTTTTTTGCGGTCATCCTCAAGGATTTTTCAAAGCCGGTATCCATACAGTCGGATATCAAAAATACGATCGCATGACGACGTATGACCCGGTTTAAGTAGATAAGAACCGTCTCCATGTTGGTGGTCAGGTCTTGGGGTTCATACGTAAATATCTCCTTAATGAGCCTCCACACATGAGACGCACCCTTTTGAGGCGGGATGAACTTTTCCACCTTTGAGCTGAACAGGATGGCACCCACCTTGTCATTGGTCCGGATAGCCAGAAAGGCCAGCATCCCGGCTACCGTGGCTAAGAGTTCTCTCTTAAACTCCTTTCTGGTCCCGAACAGATGGGAGCCGGAAAGGTCTAACAGGAATATAATAGTAAGCTCCCTCTCCTCGTGAAAGACCTTCACAAAGGGACGGCCAAAGCGGGCGGAGACGTTCCAGTCAATGGTCCGTATATCATCACCGGGCAGATACTCCCGGACCTCGGCAAACTCAATCCCATGGCCTTTAAAGGCACTTTCATACTGGCCTAAAAACATGTCACTGGCCAAGCGTCTGGTCTTGAAATGAAACCTCTGAATCTTTTTTAAGACTTCCTCAGGGATCATCTCAAGGGACCTCTATCCGCTCCAGCAATATCTTTATCAGGTCATCAGTGCTCTTTCCCTCTGCCTCTGCTTCGTAGCTCAGGATGATCCGGTGCCGAAGCACATCCGGGGCCATTGATTTGACATCTTGCGGGGTTACATAACCACGGCCGTTCAGAAATGCGTGGGCGATCGAGGCCTGGCCAAGCCATATAGAGGCCCTAGGCGAAGCACCGTAGCTGATCATCGGACCCAACTCCAGACCAAAATCTTCAGGGTTTCTGGTGGCCCTGGAGATACGCACGATATAGTCCACGATTTTTTCTTCCATATGGATCGACCGCATCGTCTCTCTGGCCGACTCAATTTGGGATATGTCCACCACACCTTTGATACCTTCAACAACCGCCCTGTTAACGCGCTGCATTATCTCCTTTTCCTCCTCAGCCGAAGGATAACTAACCTTGATCTTCAGCATAAAACGGTCTATCTGGGCCTCAGGAAGGGGGTAGGTCCCCTCTTGTTCAATGGGATTTTGGGTGGCAAGGACCAGAAAGGGGCTTTCGAGCGGAAAGGTCGTTTCTCCGATGGTTACCTGCTGCTCCTGCATGGCCTCGAGGAGGGCGCTCTGTACTTTGGCCGGCGCCCGATTGATCTCGTCTGCCAGTATGATGTTGTGAAAGATGGGGCCCTTCTTGATTTCAAAAGAGGCGCTGTCAGGCCGGTATACCTGGGTCCCCAGGATATCGGCCGGCAGCAGGTCCGGTGTAAACTGGATCCTCTGAAACGTTGTCCTTATAGTTGCAGCCAGGGTTTTAACAGCCGTTGTCTTGGCCAGACCCGGAAGGCCCTCCAAGAGCATGTGGCCATTGCACAAAAGCCCGATCAATATTCTCTCCATGAGGTTTCTCTGGCCTACTATGACCTTCTCTATCTCTGCCATTATCTGCCGGAGAACCAAGCTTTCCTTTTCGACCCTTTGAGTAATTTCCTGGATATCCATTGATTCTTTCCCTTCTTATTCTAACTTTAAAGCCCTGATAACAATAAGAGGAAACTTTTCCAAAAAAGAGAAATGGATGAGTTTCTATTCTCAGAAAGTTTCCCAATGCACCTTTGTCATAACAGCGAAATTTGAGGAGAAATATCCGGATTGGGATAAATCTCCATGTTTTCCTTTCGGAATTCAACACAAGAATTTTATACTCTACACGGTCACAAATTGCGCTTTTTTGAAGACGTCATTCCGGCGAAAGCCGGAATCCAGCGATTTAGATATGTTCTGGATGCCGGATCAAGTCCGGCATAACAGTCTTGGGACTCTTTAGTGGTAAAAGGCACGATAGAGAAATCTCAAATTATGACCTTTTACAGTATACATCTTTCAAGGCCAAACTGAATCGGTATGGATTGCTAGGGAGGTTCGCAAGTATTATATGGATTACATCTTTTGGGATTTAACACGGTTATGGATAAGGGCATCTTGTGTTTTGAACCTGTCTGTATCTCACTCATAAGCAGATCCAGGACATTTTGAGCAAAATTTGTTTTGCAGTATATATAAATCTTAATTTGAACAATTCAAGGAGTCTTGTCTTTATTAAGGCAATTTGAAAGATAGATCATGTCCTGCACAGACCTTAACCGAATTGAAATAGACCTCATGGCCGTAGGCCATAATTTCACTGTCCTTAATGGACTTCTGAAAAACACAGGGGCTCGTATCATGGCAGTGGTAAAATCCGACGCCTATGGCCATGGGTTGATAGAGGTCAGCCAGGTGCTTGAATCGGCCGGTGTATGGGGATTTGGTATATCAGAGGTTGAAGAGGCAGTTTCTCTGAGGGAAGGAGGGATAACCGCTCCTATCTTGTTCATATCAGGATTACCTCCCAAGGCAGAAAAAGAGGTCATGGCCTTTGACCTTATTCCAGGTGTAATTGACGTTTCTTCCCTGGATACTCTTGAGCATGTTGCTTCAATGAGGAATGAAACCTGCAAAGTGCATCTCAAGGTGGATACTGGTATGGGGCGCCTGGGGTTTTCACCGGATGAACTCTATAAGGTTGTTAAAGATCCGGATCAATGGCCACACCTCGTCCTTGAAGGCCTGTATTCTCATTTATCGTCCGCAGACGATCCTCTTGATTCATTTAACATGGTCCAGCTCGATACATTTGCATCAGTCTTAGACAAGGTAAAAGGCATAGGATGGAAACCTCTGACTGTTCATCTGGCCAATTCTGCCGGCCTGATCCATTTTCCCTCTGCCCATTATGATCTGGTCCGGCCGGGACTGGCCATTTATGGTTCCTATCCCGGGCTTCAAAGTCAAAAAGGCATTGAACTACGACCTGTCATGAGTTTTCGCAGTGAAATCATAGCAGTACGCAATCTGGCTGAGGGATCACCGGTAAGCTACGGCCACAGCTTTTACACCACAAGACCTTCCAGGATAGCTGTGGTACCCATTGGTTATGACGACGGGTATCTAAGATCCATGTCTAACAGGTCCATGGTCCTTATCAGGGGAAGGCGTTGTCCGGTAGTTGGGCGTATCTGTATGAAGGCCTTCATGGTGGATGTGTCCATGCTTGATGAAGTATGCCCCGGCGAGGAAGCCGTGCTTCTGGGCAGGCAGGGGGACGGAGTTATTACGGTTGAAGATCTGGCACAGTGGGGTGGTACTATTAGTTATGAATTACTCTGTCTGCTGGGTAGTAGGAATAAGAGGTTTTTCAAGGGAAAATAATCAATGTTTGGCATAGGACTTCCGGAGTTGCTCTTAATTCTGGCATTGGCCCTGATAGTGCTCGGGCCTGATAAGCTTCCTCAACTCGCCAGACAGATTGCGCGCTATATAGGTGAATTAAAGAGGGCTTCAGAGGAGCTTAAAAGCCAGCTTGATATCGAGTCCCTAAAGAAAGACATAAAACAGGGGACAGAAAATCGTTCGGAATCCGGCTGGTCCGATCTGATCAATGGAGATTTATTATCAGAGCGGAAAGAGGAGGATAGACCTAAAACCAGTAAGGATGATATTCAAACAGAAGAGCATGAGAAAGATTACAGTAAATCGCCACCTTCTGATAGCGAAGGGAAAAGTGGTACGAGTAATTCCAAAGACAGCCCCTGAGTACGGGAGCATCCCCGGTTTGTCCCCAACGAACTAAAGACGGTCCGGCAGGGTGGTTATTTGACCATGATTTGGCGAAAGTCCTGTAATTTTCCTGGATTTCAGCCTGGGGGAAACCGCATCGCCGGAGCGCAGCGCAGGCGAATGCGGAGGGGGCAGGAATCCCCCTGGCTGAAATTCATGGGA
>JAJSZR010000087.1 GCA_030262715.1 Deltaproteobacteria bacterium | reverse complement strand
TTGGCCGTTAGCATGATTATCGGTATGTCTTTGTATTTTTCGTCAAATTTTAGTAGACGGCACACTTGGTAGCCATTTATCTTGGGCAACATAATATCCAGGAGGATGAGATCAGGGTTTTCCGTCCTGGCCTTGAGCAAGGCATCTTCGCCATCATAGGCCAACAGGCACTCAAGACCTTCGGATTCCAGCATGAATTGGATAGTCTCCACAATGTCTCTTTCGTCATCTACAATCAGGATTCTTTTCTTATTCATTTTTTTCTCACTCATGGTAACTGTTCAGGGAACGTTGGAATTGGAAATTAGAAATTGGAAATTTGGCCTTCATGCTTTTGTTTCATAGCGAGTAGCGCCTTTCCCATTAGTTCGTCTCCAGTGAACCCTTCCTCAGGATAGGTTGCTATCCCTGAGGCCAGATCAATCTTTATGGATTCCTTACCTACTTTAAATGTCTGCTTAGAGAGCATATCCTTCATCCTGTTATCCAGAACGAGGGCCCCCTGTTTGGGTGTATCAACCAAGGTTATTATTACCCAGCCAGTTGTTTGAATATTTATGATATCTGTAGTCCTGCGGACAGTATCTTGAACAACTTGCTTAACTTGATCCAGTATCTTAAGTGTTTCTTCCTTCCCATAGACTTTGCTCAGATATTCAGATTCCTCTATTTTTAGCACCACTAATGATAAGGAGATGCCCATTTCCCGAGCCTTTGCGATTTCCATATCCAGGTGTTCTTTTAAGGCACTCTCGGGCCTGTATGCAGGCAGAGTAAAGATAAATCCAGACCCCTTACCAACCTTACTTTCTACCCGGATATTTCCTTTATGGCCCTCGACTAGTTCTTTGACAATCGGCAATCCCAAACCTGTTCCCCCGGTTTCCCTGGTGAGTGACCCGCTAATCTGGTGAAACTTATCAAAGACCATGTCTAATTTATCCTCAGGGATACCGATGCCGGTATCCTTAACGCAAACTTCGATGAAATCCCTGTCGAACTCATGGTTTTTAGTCAGTGGTCCGAAGGCCTTCCTGGTTTGCTTTTCACTACGAACCAGCTTCGCCGAAACATAAACGTGGCCTCCTTCAGGAGTAAATTTTATAGCGTTGTTGATAAGATTAATAAGTATTTGCTCTATCTTGTCTCTATCTCCATATACTTTTGGCAGATCAACAGAAATTTCCTTAGTTATAGTAATCGACTTATTTTCTGCCTGTGATCTTAAGGATGATATCACTGCATTTAGAGGCTCATTCAAATCTACCTCCTGGAATCTCAGCTCCATCTTTCCTGCCTCCAGTTTTGACAAATCCAGGAGGTTATTGATGATACCGGCCAATCTGTCGATGTTTCTGATGACCATGGAGAGAAACCTCTCCTGATTTTTGGTAATCTCGCCGGCCCTTCCGCCAAGTACTATACTGACCGCATTCTTGATGGAGGTAAGAGGGGTCCTTAGTTCATGGCTGACAATCGATATGAACTCAGACTTCAT
This sequence comes from Deltaproteobacteria bacterium, assembly GCA_030262715.1. Classification (GTDB taxonomy): domain Bacteria; phylum Desulfobacterota; class Dissulfuribacteria; order Dissulfuribacterales; family UBA3076; genus UBA3076. Next base: position 9,339 of record JAJSZR010000087.1, on the reverse strand, counting down.
TCTATCTATTTCTTTTTCCTTACTTATATCTCGAAGAAAACAAATCATGTTTGCTGTATCATCAACACTATCGGCATATCTGCTTATACTCACATGAACAGGCATTGTTCCCGCGGCCCCACGAATTGCCGACATAGCTCCTTGCCATTGAGACCGCCGCTCGACAGACTCGATGATCTTTTCCCATGTCTCATCAGCTTCACATGTCAGCAGGTCCTTTATATTTTGCGTCGTCATTTCCGTTTTGGAATAGCCAAAGATAGTTCTGGCCAAGGCATTACTTTCCGTTATTTGACCTTCAGGCTGCATCACAAGAATCATATCAAGCCGGGCGTTTTCAACGAGATTCGCCAGGAGCTCCATCTTTTTTATCGTTTCGGTCAGTTCGGTAATATCGCGCAACGATGCAAGGTATGCCATCTCCCCTTCCCATTCTATCTCCACCACGCGCATTTGCGCCACTGCTGCGTCTCCCTGCTTGTTAAAAATCTCGACCTGAGTGACTTCACCAGCCGATAGAGGAAATCCAAAGACCGTTCCCAAGAGCTCATCGGCTTTCTTGCCGAAAAGGAGTTCCGCAGCCGGGTTGACAAAAAGTACGACTCTTTTTTGGTTCAGAATAACAATGGCATCGGCGTTCCTTGTTATGACGTTGCAAAATTGTTCCACACTGGCCCGCAATGCCTCCTCTGCCTGTTTGCGCTCAGTTACGTCATTTAGAATAACAATAACTGAAGATCCGAGTGCGTCAGTAAACATGACGTTTAAAACAACTTGAGACTGATTCAAACGCACAGGAGAATCCCCGGAAATAGTTTTTGGCTTGTCCGCCATGGTTTGTAGAAGCTCTTTTACCTGTTGGCGACAGTCTTTGGCAAACAGCTCGACAAAAAGCAGACCTAACAGCCTTTCCTCAGGTATGCCGATCAGGAAAATGGCGGCGCGATTCAAATAAACGACCCTTCCATCAGGACTAATTTCCACAACTCCCTCAGTTATTCTCTCCAGTATATTTTCCCAATGTCTATTGACAGCGAGCAACTTCTTTGTAGTTCTCCGTGGATAAAGACCTGCGGTTCCGACAGCTTTCTCTGGCAGGTATCGTGAAGGTGTGCGGCCAACTTGATTGACAGCGGCAAAAATATGTTTAGACATTTTATCAAAGGGACCTTTGGCAATGCATGCATTAGCTCCAAATGCAGTAACATCTATCTCTTTTTCAGCAGCAATTTCGGAAATAATAACAAGATAAACATCACTTAGTCTCTCCATCCCTCGAATGATGCTACTTAGCTTGTTTCCTCCTATCTTTGGCATTATCAGGTCAATAAATATAATATCAGGGGTATAGGTCTTTAAAATATCCAGCGCAGAAAGACTGTTTTCCGCCGTCACTACCTCATGCCCTTCTCTTGAAAGAGCATGGTTTACGCGGTCCAAGAACAACTTGTCGTTATCTACCACCAATATCTTCTTCATATTACAGACCTCGTAATTAGTGCCTGAACGGAAAATCATGTTAAGGCAAGATCTCCACTTTCAGAACGACCGTTCGTGTTGCTGAGGTATTAACATTTTCGGCCATCCGTACTGATTTCTTGAACACGAAAGATAAAATACTGAAGCGAAGCGATCTCTTTCATAGCAAGGAGATTGCAGAGCCTGTTCCGACGAAAGATGAAATTTTGCTGTTGGTTATGAAGTAAAAACAACAGATGAGAAACTGACTGCCGAACTGGTGACGAGGGAAATCTTCACAATTTCCTCCCTCACAATTTTATGGGAATATTAGATTTAAATCACTTCTATGGCTCCAATCTGGCAAGCCAGTCAATCCTGTCATAATGCTTATCATAAGAGAAGGCTTTCCCTATGCTTTTTTCTTTCAGGATTAATGCATTGTATGCATCAATGTAGTCGATGTTCTTTTCGCTATACAATGCAAGTGCCTCGATTATCAGGTCCTTATGGGGGCAGGTCAAATTGGGGGTATTTAGGATCTTCCCAACTTTGTCTTGAACGTCCTCTTTTGGTAATTCGTAATAGGATTCCAAAACCCATATAATTTCGGCAATTACCAGTTCAGTAGTAAATAGGACCTCTTTTCTAATGATTGCATTTCTGAAAAGCTTTTCACAGGCATCGGCTTTACGGGGGAAATCATTGGTCAGGTATCTAATAAAAATATTTGTGTCGACAAATTTCATGTGGATCCTTCAGCAATTTTTCGAGCGATCTTTTTCTTCGTGTCGCCTCGAAGTTTTGTAAAATCAATAGGCTTTTCTTTGGTAGCTACGCTGCCCCTCAAATCTAAGATATTCCCTCTTAGAGGTTTTAATATCACTCTCTCTCCCTCAATCAGATAAAGGATCTTATCGCTGGGTTCAAGTTTTAATAAATTCCTAACGTCTTTTGGAATAGTCGTTTGCCACTTCTTGGTCAAAACTGATATAGGCATTTTTAATTTTCCTTTCAATTAAATATCTCTCTACTTAATATAATTTTCCTTTCAATTTGTCAAAAGAATTGTAAATACGATTATGTCTGGCCTCAAATGTTAGTGCGTGCGGTATGGAAAAATGGTAGGTGAATTGGTTTAGAGATTGGGATAAGATAGATTAATAATAAGGAGGCTCCAAATAACAGGAGAGTACTATCATGAAAGTAAAAATCGGATCGTCCGTACTGGAGTTGGTGCAGGGGGATATCACACAGCAGGATACCGAGGCCATAGTAAATGCAGCCAATCGCACGCTTCTGGGTGGAGGCGGCGTGGATGGTGCAATTCACCGGGCAGCAGGCCCGGAGTTGCTTGCTGAGTGCCGAAACCTTGGAGGCTGCGACACAGGAGATGCGGTGGTCACTCGAGGCTATAAGCTCAAGGCCAAGTATGTGATCCATACAGTAGGCCCTGTCTATCAGGGTCCAAATCCAAACACAGAGCGCCTGCTTGAAAGCGCTTATCGAAGGAGCCTGGAAGTTGCCTTGACAAAGGGTGTCTATTCAGTAGCCTTTCCTGCTATCAGCACAGGGGCCTATGGATATCCCCTGGGAGAGGCAGCTTCTGTAGCCCTTCGTACTGCTATTGTTTTTCTGCAGGCCCACCCTGAAATCAAGCTGGTTCGCTTTGTGCTGTTTAACCAGAGAGTCCTTGAAGCATTTGAAGAATCCCTTGGAAGGCTTAATCCAGCATAATCATAAAATGGGGATTCATATGCAGGCCAGACTTCTTATTATAAACTGCCCAGGGGCGAATTTTTTGCATATTCCTATGGGTACCTTTGGGCTGTGTGATTATCTGAACCAGAGAAAAATCCCGGCAAAAATACTAAATCTGGCACTTTACGATGAGACGGATATGGCCTCGCTCCTCGACCATCATATTGAGCAATTTCGCCCCACCCATGTCGGTCTGATCCTTCACTGGCAAGAAACCATAGAAGGAGGAATCAGGGCAGCTCAGCACATCAAATCAAGGACCGATCCAGCCAAGATCATCTGTGGCGGCTTCACGGCCGGATATTTTGGAAAGGCCCTGCTCAGAAGATGCCCGTCTGTTGATTATGTTATAAAGGGCGACCCGGAAAGACCGATGGAACTCCTCCTGAATGCTACTGAGGAACAGGAAATACCCAATCTGATCTATAGGGACGGGAATGATATACAGGCCAATGAGGTCTCATATTTTATAGACAAAGAAACCCTTTCCAGCATTTCCTTTTCCAGATTGACCTGCCTTTTTGACCACGATGTATACATTAGGGCCGTTGAAGAAAAATTGTGGTTCCCTGTTTTTATTGGAAGAGGCTGTATGTTCAGTTGTGACTATTGTGGCGGAAGCCGTGAGTCCTTCAGGCTTCACAGCGCACGGGTAAAACCGGTCTCAAGGTCTATTGCGGCAGTCATCACGGACCTGAAACGCCTGAAAGAATTTACGAGAAAAATATACATCTGCTACGAGATCGACCAGGGTTACATAAAGGCCCTGTTCGAGACCATGAAAGAAGAAGAAACGCTGATCAAGACATTCCGGTTAAACTACGGGGCCTGGCAATTGCTCGACAGGCAGTTTCTGGAGTTATACAAAGACCTCTTCATCATCGACAATCAGGACAAACCGCTCTTTGAGATATCCCCTGAGGTATACGATGACAAGAGCCGCGAAGGAGTTAAACATCATAAGACCTATTCAATTGAGGAACTAAAAGAAAACCTGAGTCTTATCAATGACTGCCTGGGCATTGGCATAAAGGTAAACATCTTCTTCAGCCGGTACCACGACACGGCCCGGACATACTCCGCAATAAGGGATGAGATTTTCAGTATTTTCCGGCTGAAACATGAATTGTTCGCCCAAAAACATATAGACGTAAATGTATGCTACGACCATTTATCCACAGATGTCGGGAGCCGTTACTGGGAAAACTATGTTGAGAAGCCGCATGACCCGGATACGCTCATCTCCTGGAAAAGAAGGCTCAGGGATCGCGAACAATACAGCTTTCCATTGGACAACCTCTGTATATTTATCCCGAAAGCCCTATCGGAACAAGAGATATTCAGGTGTGAGTTATTGATATATATGCTTAAGGGCTTAGAAAGGCAATCTCACGAACTCTTTCACATCCTGTTCAGGTGTCTTGATGAACTGGCTATCAGTGCAGTTGAAGAGGTAATCATAGACCAATATTCCAACAGGGCCAAAAATGTCTTTAAGTCCATGGATCACTGCAAGCTGCTCCTTGACCTGGAAAAAACAATTATACAGTACCAGTCCATGCTCTCCAGAATTCCTTTTATTGAGGATCTGATCCGCCTCCAGGCCAAAAAGGCACAGTATCAGTCCAGGCCCAGGCAGGCAGGGAGCTGTAATGAAACCAAGCGCCCCAGGCTGAATCATGCCTTTATATCCATCCACGATCATGATTACCTTGATTTGCCGGGCTTCCTGGAACGTCTGCAAAAAGAAGGACCGTCTAACCTGAGGCTTGAAAAGACCGTGTTTGTCTTCCTTGCGGATGAAATCATGAGTATGTCCTATGAGACATATCGTATGACGATTAAGGCATTTGAAAGAGGCGTTTCTTTAGACCAGTACTATATGCTGATGCGCAGAAAGGGAATCTTTAGCCTTTCATATCACAAGAAATTTCTGGCAAAAATGTTTCAAAACGGAGTATTGTATTGAATTACAGAGATCGTTAAATAGTTGAGTCGTTGAGTCGTTGAGTCGGAAAATAAATATGTTAAATCAGCATATTAGAGCTTCAACTACATCAAGTGTCCAATTTTTATGCAAACCATATAAATTCATATAATAATAACCACTTAATTAATCAACTATTCAACCACTTAACGAGGTCTGAATTAACTAAATATTCTCGGATTTGAACTTCTCAAGACCTATTTCTCTGATACGATTAAGACTTTCAATTCTGTCTGTCTCGGAAAAGAATCCGAATATTTTTGAAATTATGTTATTCAATTTCTTGCATTTCCTTAACTCTTGAAAATCTTTGCAATCAGCACATGTATCATACTTATTGTCCATATTACATTTCCTGATTTTACAATTCCGGAAAACAGGCCTTTCACCCCGGCAACCCCGGCATTTATTATTTATATACGATCCGCACTTAGAACAGACTAAACCACAACATGCGACTATCACATCTTGATTGTTCTCCGGCATTCCAGTCTCCTATTTCTCGAAATTCAGGTATCAGCTCGATCCTTGAACGAAAATCCTGAGATACTGGCCGGTCTCACCGGTATAGCCAGGCTCAGGTATCTCCCATTTTCTTCAAACATCAGTTTTTTGTCTACCATCATCCTTAAAAAAGGCACTATCCTGTCCTCGGCTATTCCTGGGAAATGTGCCAGGACTCTTTTAAGCGAACGATGCCTCTGACAAAAAAGATAGATCGCCCTGGATGTTCCCACAAGGCGGTGCGTCGAGGGTCCGGAGCCAATCCTCTTCTGGCGTATGATCAAAAAGTCCCGGCCGTCCCGGAAGCTGAGGATGGGTGTATGCGAAGGACCCCTGTTAAGTTCGGCGTACCCTTTTTTCCATGCCCTTACCTTTTTCTTGACCGGTTGCCAGATTTTTCTTTGAAGCCCAAGATCGCCGCGATAGGCCTGAATCATAAAACGCATGGAGTTAAAGACATGCGGCGGGAATATGGCAGCATAATTCGGATGGTTGAAAACCGCCTTGATCCCGAAGGCATGGGGATCCTGCCACACAGGGCTTCCAAGGCCAAGCCAGAAGTGGACAAATCTCAGCGGACGAAATGGCAAAGCGAACTCAAGATTCCGCAAGGTTTCCTCCACATCCGCAAGGTCACTGCCAGGAAAATGGAGTATCAGATTCGAAACATTTACTATGTCGAGTTCTTCGCAATGTTTCATGATCTCCAGGTTCTGGATGGCAGTGGTCCCCTTGTTGAGCTTTTTAAGCAGCCTTGTGCTAAGGGCCTCAATACCGATCTGGACTTCGTGTACACCTGCGACCTGCATTGCCTCCAATATATGCCTTGGGGTTGTGGCCCGTATCTCGGCAAAAAGGCGAAAGTCCTTGCCCAGCTTGCCAAGGCCGGCAAAGATATCTTCTGACTCCTTTATCGGAAGCAGGTTATCCATAAAGGCCGCAGAGAGTGTCTTATATTTTGTCGTCAGGTTGTCGATCTCGGAAATCACCTGCAACGGGCTCTTTGACCTGTAACCGTCCCACTGGAGATTGAGGTTGCAAAAGGCACACCCTGGATATTTCGCAGCACCTTGTGGGCAGCGCCACCAGCATCCCCGGGATATCTCTGCTGATAAGGTTGGAAAGAAGGCCTTTTCTGGACTGAATGTCTTGAGCAGATCAAAATAGTCATCATAGTCAGGAGATGGGAGATTGCTCAGGTCCTCCATTTGGTTAAAAGAAACAGAGATTTTATTATTTGCAGCTTTCTGCGAGACAATCCCCGGAATAGGGGGTATCTCCTCATGGCTTTGGGAATCTCTGAGATGACGAACCAATCGGCTTAGCGGGAGCTCGCCTTCACCATTGACCACAAAGTCCACCTCGGGAAACACCTGAAACAGGTTCCGGGTTGATTCTCCCGCGAACATGGACCCGCCTATCACAATGGTGAGATCTGGAAACCTCTGCTTGATGCGCCTGATAAAATAAAGCGAGGATGTAAGCTGACAAAGACATATTGAAAAACCAGCGAGGCCGAAGGCTCCCCAGTCTGTGCTGTTGATAAAGGTATCTGACACCTTTTTAACCTGAAAGGCCAAGGTTTCGAGACCTGTATTGCGGACAAGGGGGTTGCCGGAGGCCTCCCGGCAGAAGACCTTTTCTATATACTCAAGGCGTTCAGGGAATAACAGTGCGGCATATACGGTTTCCGCCAGCCATGTCCTTTCAGAGATGACCTGATAGAGCCTGTAACCAATGGTCTCTGCTACCTTTAAATAAAAATGGTGGGCCTCTACCTTCAAGTCGGGAAACTGCATATCCAGATATGCCTTCAGCGTTCCGAGTTGAATAGAGGGACGGCTAAAAAGAGACCAGGGTGTTGAAACCAAAACGGTGCGCTCCAATGGATAGGTTCTTTTTCCTTTCACTTTCATTTATTGTGGATTTCGTATTGCCCATTTCGGAACAAAGGTATCTTGTATCATATCCATGGAAGGAATATATGATTTCAAGTCTAATACCGGTGAATCATTGAAGGCATCGGTTGAATCAATCCGGATGACATTGTCTTCGATAAACAGAATTTTACAAACTGATAGACCAATAAGATTAGGCCTGCAAGGGGAATGGCAGGCGAACACGCCTGTCAAAGGGTTGCTCATATTGTGTCTGGGATGGACACGCAAGACATTTTTTTTCTCAGGGGTATCGTTTTTATAAAACCAATATAGCACTATTACATGGGAAAACTGATCCAACCCCAAAAGGGCATCGGCATATTCCTTGTAAATCTCTATGGTCGTAATTCCTGAATCCTTTTTTACCTTTCCCACCGCAAACAGATGGAAAGAATCCATTGGGCCTCCTTGATTGCACTGAGCAATATTAACAACGAAGATTAAGCTAAACTCAACTTTTACAGTGTTTAGCAAAAACTAAATAGACGAAAATGACCGAAGTGACCGAAGTGACAAGAACACTGAGATGTTGATATTCCGATCAATCTTGTCATTTTTGTTCCTTGTTCAAACTCATTTCGAGTATCTGAGATTCGTATTATACTTTTTTATACAGAACGTTCATCAATCGGACCTCAGCAAATGTATCCAGTCCACAATAATCACGCAGGTTTTGAAAAATACCTTCTTTTTGGTCTTCACCGATCATACCCGTTAGACACGTCAAGTACTTGTGAGATGCTATCCTGCCATCCTGTATCTCAAGGTCATCGTATCCTATATCTTTTACAAACGCCTTTAACACGCTCTTAAGGGAAGCGGAACTTTTCATTTTTGAATGGTATAAAAATCGCGAACGAAACGGGATGAGCAAATCCACCATCCGTCCTGTTATTTTATCAAGTTGTTCTTTGTATTCAGGGTATGTTTTCCCAAGCTCATTATTAATCCTTGATTCAAAACTTCTGTTATAAACGACTACGGACCCCCTTTTCTTGCAGCTTTTTACCAGCGCTTTGATAAATTCGGGTCTGGGGTCAGTTAAATCGGTGTGCAGAAATTCGATATGTTCTACGCTCCTGCCCTTTTTCCGCTGCACATGAAGTGAAAATTGAAATGGTATGTGCTGGTATGGTGAAGAATTATCAAAAAGCGGAATCCCAGGTGAGATCGTTTCGTAGTCCAGATAGAACAGTGGATACCGGAGGGTGTCTAAAAATTCTCTTAATTTCTCTTTGTCGGAGTATGTTCGACCGCTTTTATATGATCGAATTTCAATTTCCTGTCGATCGGTAAGATCAAAACCACCGGGAACATCTGCAGGATCAATGACATTATTCGATATTAAGTCCTCAAGTTTTCGCCCGCTGAATATGTCATAGACCGAATAGTCAGGGATATGGCTCCAGCAATAACCAACGTAATCACATTCAAACGGTGACGAGCAATGATCTCCTATTTCAATTTCCGGTTCTTCCCTTTTCCTTAGAACTTTAAATAGGACGTTCAGTTTATCGGCGACTGATTCCATCTGTTTTTTCACAATTCTAGTTGTATCTTCTAATGTGAACAATTCCTTTAGGTTAAGATCGCCTTCCTTCACATATTCTTTATTAATATGCATAAGGATCGATTTTCTAATATTATATCCAGCTCCTACAAATGCATACCGTTGCAAGGACATATCAT
>JAJSZR010000086.1 GCA_030262715.1 Deltaproteobacteria bacterium | reverse complement strand
GGCTGGGTAATAGAGAACCTCACAGGTAAAGATTTGGCAGATGCTGCACAAGAGTTGGTGTTTGAACCTTTACACGTAAAAGGTCTATATTTTCCCTTGACAAGCACCCCGGCAATTGGGCAAATCTCCCCTGAGCCCCTTTTGATAAAAGGGGGAAGAGAAGATTTAAGAGATAGGTGCTGTAAAGGGTTTGTAGCGCCTACAGAGGTATGTCCATTCAGGAAAAGGGTTGTCTGCGGCGAGGTCCACGACCTTAATGCCTGTGTTATCGGTGGGGTGGCAGGCCATGCCGGTCTTTTCGGGACCGTAGGATCAGTGGCAAAACTCCTCTTAAGACTCCTTGATATTTATAAAGGCGGAAGCAATTGCCCCAATTTTCCAAAAGGACTCCTTCAGGAATTTTGGCGTATTCAAGGTCTTGACACCGGCAGCACGTGGGCCCTTGGGTTTGACACCCCATCTCCGGCTGGCTCTAGCGCAGGCAGCAGTTTTTCTCCTCGAAGTATAGGTCACTTGGGCTTTACAGGCACATCCTTCTGGATGGACCTGGAGCATGAGATATTGGTTGTACTCCTTACGAACCGCACTTTTCCAAAGGCCAACAAAAAGAGTCAGGCCGAAATGCACAGATTTAGGGCTGAGCTTCATGATCTGGTCAGGGGAATTTGGTGATCGCGGAGAAATTGAGGAAATTTGGTCTGTGGCAGAAATACGTCCTGTCTTGAAAGAGCTTGAGATTCTGTCTTCTTCCAGGGAAGCCTATGTGGCTGGTGGGCCTGTGAGGGACTGGCTCCTGGGTAGGAAGGTGCTGGATCTTGATCTGGTAGTGCCGGATGGTGCCATCGCCCTTGCCCGAAAATTTGCCCAAAGGACAAAAGGACACTTTGTCATGCTGGATGAGAAGGAAGGGGTGGCAAGGGTTGTCTGTAAGGATTTTATTCTGGATTTCAGCCAGTACAGAGATATGGCCAATAACATCGAGGAAGACCTGTGTCAGCGGGATTTTACCATAAATGCCATGGCAGTACCGCTGTCTTCTGCCCTTCCTTTGATCGATAAAGTTCCAGTCTTACCCAATCACCCAATCACCCAATCACCCAATTATCCAATTCTAGACCCTGCAGGGGGTCTTGCAGACCTTAATAATCGAATAATAAGGGCAGTTTCTCAGAAAAACCTTGAATCTGATCCTCTCAGGCTTCTTAGGGCCTATCGCTTCAGATCCCAACTGGATTTTGAGATAGAGCAGCGCACACAGGTCTATATAAAGGAACTATCAAGTACTATAGACTCAGTTGCATCAGAGCGTATTAGTCACGAATTAAGGCTGATCATGGAATCAAAAAGGGCAGGCAGGACACTACATGAGATGGTTCAGGTCAGGTTGCTGCAGGCGCTTTTACCTGAGATCAATCCTATGGAAGGTATGCCTCAGCCAGGTTATCATCATCTGGATGTCCTTGATCACAGTCTTGCGACTGTAGAGGCCATAGAGGATCTTATTGCCAACCCCTGCAATAAATTTTTTCCTTGTGAGCCTATAGAGGGCTGGATTATTGAAAATAGTGCTCGAATTCCTGATCTTAAGTGGGCGGCTTTTCTTCATGACATTGGCAAGCCAGCTTGCAAGGGGGAAAAACAGGGACGCCTTACCTTTTACCGCCACGACCATATCGGATCAGATATGGTTCTGGCAATAGGAAAGCGTCTTCGCTGGCCCAAACAGGTAACTATATTTGTAGCCAGGATGGTAAGGCTTCACATGCGCCCGTTTCACCTCCTGAAGAATCTTAGACAGGGAGGACCCACTAAACGGGCCATGAGGCGACTCCTTGCGGAGACCGGTGCTGATTACCCGGCCCTTTTTCTTCTTGCCATGGCTGACAGCATGTCCGGTTGTGGGCCGCTTAAGCCATTAGAGCTTGATGCAGAACTAGCCAGGCTGTGGGAAGTGGTACACACTTTTTATCAGGACCGGTTAAAGCCGGTAAAGATGCGGCCTCGGCTTCTTACAGGCCATGATCTTCAAAGGATCTTTGAGCTATCTCCCGGGCCGTTGATAGGGAAATCTCTTGATGCCCTGGAAGAGGCCCAGATAGAAGGGGCAGTCAGTACCAGAGACGAGGCCGTGAGTTGGCTGAAAGCCTGGTTTGATTCTAATGAGGGTGCCGGGGTATAAGCACTGACTTAAGCTGTGGTTTTAGGATAATTTCGGTATAATTTTTGGGCCTTGGGAATGATTTCTGAAATATTTGGAAAAACAAATATCGAATATCGAACAAGGAACCGCAGAATGTCGAAGGAAAGTAAAACATTTGATTTCGAAGATCCTTTGATAGATTTTGCAGTTCGAATAATACGTATAATAGAATCTCTGCCAAACTAAGGGGCAAGAAAACTTCATGATTCGAAATTCCTTGTTCGATATTCAATATTCATGGGTCGATGAACTGAGTTGCCGTTTAAGTCAGCGCTTATAGGGTGCCTGAGGTAATGTATCTCAGTCTTAATCAGTACTTACGTTCGGTCTTTGGAGAACGGGTACAAAAGATTCCTCTGGACGCGGGTTTTACATGCCCTAACCGAGATGGGACCAAGGGCAGGGGCGGTTGCATATACTGCGATGCCAAAGGTTCAGGGACCGGTGCCTACGGCTCCGGCAAGGATATTTCTGAGCAGATGAAGGCCGGCATCAACTGGGCTGGCAGGCGCTACGGTGCCAGGAAGTTTATTGCCTACTTTCAGTCTTTCTCTAATACATACGGTCCGGTTGGCAGGCTTAAGGCCCTCTACACACAGGCCCTTGTGGGGCCGGAGGTGGTAGGGCTCTCTATTGGTACACGACCGGATTGTGTGGATAAAGAGCGTCTGGAGCTGATTTCTCGCCTTGGTGAAGGACGCATGGTCTGGATGGAATACGGACTTCAGAGTGCCTCTGATACCACACTTGCCAGGATCAACAGGAAACATACAGTGTCTGATTTTGTCCAGGCCGTTGAAGTTTCAAAGGAATACGGCCTTATGACATGTGCGCATGTCATCTTTGGACTACCCGGAGAAGGCCGCAGCGAGATGGAAGACACTATCAGGCTTCTGGCAAATCTCCACGTGGAGGGGATAAAGTTCCATCATCTGTACATCGTGAAAAATACTGAGCTTAACAGGCTCTACAGGACTGGTAACTATAGGCCCATTGAACAGGAAGATTATGTGGAAATGGTTGCCTGGGCCTTGGCGACCCTTCCTAAAGGCACTGTGATCCAGAGGCTCACAGGAGATCCTCCATGGAATCAGTTGGTGGCACCTGACTGGTCATTAGATAAAAGACAGACTATCGCCATGATCCATGACAGGATAAAAAATGTTTAACTATTCAGGTGGATAGACTGAAAGTAGAAGGCTAATAGGGACAAATCATGCGTGATCACACAAAAATTAGGTGGATAGACTGAAGACTGTTAGGGACGAAACTTAGGGCGTTTGAGCGTTGCGAAATGCTTGAAATCCTTCAGCCTTCAGCCTTCAACCTGAATAGTTACGCGAAATGACATAATCGCCGCGGTAATACGCGACGATGACTCAAATAATTGTTACTCACAATATAAAGGATTTTAAAGGTGTTGAGAAATTTGGAATTAAAGCCATCCCCCCAGGAAAGCTTTTGGAGGTAATAAAATGAGTGCACTAAGTTTGAGATTACCCAATTCAATTCATCGTCATATCAAGGAAATAGCCACAAGAGAAGGAGTGTCCATTAATCAATTTATTTCGTCCGCAGTGTCTGAAAAAATTTCAGCGCTTATGACAGAAGATTACCTGAGCCAGAGAGCCGGGAGAGCAGACAGGAATCAATTCAAAAAGATATTAGATAAGGTTCCAGCCCGCAAACCATTGCCTGGCGATGAATTATAAAGAATGGTGTAAGCGTTTACAGGGCACCGCATCTGCTTTGTTGTCGGGCACTTGAAGTACAGGGAGTACGTCTGCGTACCCGTACGCCTCGCATCTGCAGCACCCTGTAAACGCTTACAGTTCGGTGAGTTGCGGTAAAACGCGCGGGCGTTGTAATTCCGTGAACGGTTACTGAAAATTGTTATGAATCTATGGGTGGCTCACGGGAGATCCTCCCAGGAATGATCGGGTGGCCCCTGACTGGTCATTAGATAAAAGACAGACTATTGCTATGATCCATGACAGGATAAAAAGGATCTGAGCCGTTAGCCGTTAGCTATTAGGTATTAGTGTAATGATTACAGGATGTTTTACTATTACAAAATTAGGAACCATTTTTCAAAGCTAAAGGCTAATAGCTAAAAGCTAATCGCTTAACTTAGGTTCAAAAGAGGTGTACAGCTTGGCAATATCGGCAGGAATTTGAATCATAGTGAGGTTATCCTTCTATCTATTTATCACGCCCGAATGAATGATATCCGGTTAGCGTAACATGGAAGGAAATCCGTTATCAACTATTTAGGATAATTGTAGATATCAGGAAACTATATAATCACTTGTTAGCGATAAGGAAAAATATGACCATTCAAAAAAATATTGGTAGATCTATTGAAAAACTAATAGAGAACGACAGAGAGTTAGTTGACAACAAAATGGAGTGGGCTACTGCCCATAAATTAGCTGTTTACTTAGAGGAATATTACCCAGGCTGGAATATAGACTGCGAATACAACAAAATGGGACCAGATTTTAAAACAAAACATGACTCGCAGAACCAGTATAAACGTCCAGACATTATAATACATCACCGAGGCAAACTGGAAAAAGAACACAATCTTTTAGTTATTGAAATAAAAATGGAAGCGGGAGAAGAAGATGATGAAGCAAAGCTGTGTGACTTCACAAGTGACCCGAAAGGAGATAAACAGTTTCAATATCAACTTGGTTTAAAAATTACTTTTTTGCCCGAAGTTGCCTTGAAATGGTTCGAAAATGGCAAAGAAATATAGGGAATCGCTAACCTGTCAGTTCAGGTGACAGCCAGGGTCTACGCCGCTTTGACAGGTTGTTGTAAAATTGGAATGTGTAAATTTTAACAAATGCAGTGGTAACCCTGGCTGCACCTGACTTCAATCGTTATACGCTATAGCCTTTTTTAAAATTTATAAAAGCAATGAACACAATACAGAAACTTTTTGACAAACATATTGAACAATCTTTTAAATTGGAGGTTCTTGGGCCAGAATTTGTTAAAAAAAGGCTAAACGAGCTTGGAATAGATTTATCAAAAACACAATATAATGAGATTAAGAATCAATTTAAAAATCTTGACAAGAATGGGCTCCATTTTGAATTTGAGGACGACCAGGTAATCAAAGCAGGATTTAAATCTGAAAAAGAGTTTCGGGCTGCATTAAAAAGCCTGCCTGATGATCTCGTTAATGACTTGGAAAAATTCACGACCGACTATTTAGACAATTTGCCTGAGACGTTCAAAGCAATATCTGAAGAAATATCAATAGTACTCTTAAATAGTTTAGAACGAAAGTCTAATAAGATGCTCAAAGCGCGGAGGAAAGACTTTTCGCGGTTTGAATCCCGCCTCAGAAAGTCATGGAAAAAAGCATTTGATTTGTTTGAAATGCTAATTGCAATAGCATTAGAAGCGGGGGAGGATTACAATAGCGAATTTAGAGGGATGGCTTCTGAAAAAGATGACCTTGTTTTTGAAGTTTTAACAAGGTTACATGCAAGAGCTTGCCAAATTGTTTCAGAAATTATGGTTCTACTTCAATCTGGTTATGCTGATGGTGCACATGCTCGATGGCGATCGCTACACGAAGTTGTAGTTGTTGGCCTCCTTATTAGTTCACACGATAACGATTTAGCGGAAAAGTATCTTCTGCATGATATTATAGAATCTTATAAAGCATCATTGATATATCAAGAACATTGTGAAAAATTAGGATATGACCCATTGACCGATGATGAACTCAATGAGCTAAAGAAAGAATATGACTTATTAATTAAGAGATTTGGAACAATTTTTAAAAAAGAATATGGATGGGCTTATCCAACAATTGATTCTAAAAATCCAACATTTAGAGATATAGAAAAAGCTGTTGGATTAAAGCACCTCCGTCCTTATTATAAAATGGCATGTCATAATGTACATGCTAACCCAAGAGGCATTTTCTTTAAATTAGGCCTTTATCCTGACTCTGGAGACATACTTTTAGCGGGTCCCAGTAATATCGGACTTGCTGACCCAGGGCACTCGGCTGCATTGTCACTTGCTCAGATAACCATTTCACTTTTAACCCATAATCCCAATTTAGACAGACTAGTTATTTGCCAAATTATTTTTAAGCTTCAGGATGAAATCGGTGCTGCATTTCTTGATACAACGACATCGATTTATTCTGATCAAGCGTATAACAATGTGCTGGACTCTGATTGATGTTTCGCTGGCGCTCAACATCAACAGGTCAGCACAACGTTCTCGGCGGCTACGCCGCCGAGAATCGCGGCGCCGACTTCGTCCAGCACCTTGTTCTGTCGCCTTGCGCCAGAACAAGGCACTGGACCCGACTGCGCTTCTCGGAGCCTCATGGTGCAAGCACCCTGAGGCTCCTGCGATGCTTGCGGGTCAGCGCCGCGATTAAACGGCTAATCGAGAAGAAAATAGTAGGAAGTAGTATGCGAACATGTATATTTTGCCATAAGAAAGCCTCCACCAGAGAGGATGCTTGGCCACTATGGCTGATGAAGCGTTTTCCTACCTCAAGTACCTCTCGTATGGATGCAGAGCGCGGTGGGCAAAAACTCGGAAGCTGGCGTATGGCAAAACCGGAATTACCAGTGAAGTGGCTTTGTGCCACGTGCAATAATGGCTGGATGAGCAGACTTGAAAACGAAGCCAAGCCTGTACTGGAATCTATACTCGATGACAAGCTGAAAGACATAGACGCATCAAGCCAATCAACGCTCGCACGTTGGGCGGTAAAAACAGCTATGGTTCTTGAGTGTATCAATACAGATAGGACTTGGTTTTACTCCGATGACGAGCGTCAACTGATGCGCGCTACGCAATCTTTTCCGCCACGCACGTCAGTGTGGATTGCCAAATGTATCAACCAACCAAACATTTATAGTGCGGCAAAAGATCTCCGGACCACACCAGATGATGGTGGAATCCATGCGTATTCTACGACAATGGCCTTTGGTTCTCTCGCGTTTCAGATTGTGAGCCTCAAAACTCCTGCAACAACCCCTGAAAATGTCACACTGACTTATGATGTCACTGAGGGGCCTTGGGGTCAAACCCTACTTCAGGTGTGGCCAACCACCCAAGAATCAGTGGGGTGGCCACCGCATTATGGTCTTAATAGTGAATTTGGGCTGGATGCGCTCACTGAGCGGTTAAGTCCTATAACACGGTGAGCCGGGGTGGTTATGTTGACCGTTTAACATCGCAGTCCAGCGGACAGCCAGGGCCGGGGCGTTTTGACTATCTGAGCAAAATTTAAAAGATTGTTTTCTTAACAAGGTCAGTGGAAGCCCTGGCTGCCCCTGACCGCGGCGTTAGGCAAAAAAAGAGAGAGAATGGAAGCAATTATTAACTTCTTTCAAGATAAAGAATGGGAGTTGGTTCGTTCATTTGAAACACCCGAACGACAGGGAACGTACAAGGAATATGAGTCTCTTAAATTATCACCAGCCTCAAACGCAGTATTATCGTCGTTTAATAGTGGAATATATGAACACCAATGGATTGCTATCAATGAATTCAAAAATGGCGCTAATGTCTGTGTATCAACAAGCACTTCTTCTGGAAAGACATTAATATTCAATATTTGTGGGATCGAGATTATAAGCAAAAATCCAGAAGCAAAAATATTGGCCATATATCCATTGAAGGCGCTAGGTACAGAGCAAGAAGGAAGGTGGAGAGATGTCGTTTCAAAATCAGGACTCCCCTATCAAATTGGGAGAATTGATGGGGCTGTACCACAAAGCGAAAGAGAAAAAATAATAAAAAAATCAAGCATTATTATTATGACTCCTGATGTAATACATGCTTGGCTTTTATCCAAAGTTTCAAATTCGTCAATAACATCTTTTCTTAAAAATGTATCACTCCTTGTAATTGACGAGGCGCATACGTATTCAGGTGTGTTCGGAAGCAATAGCGCATTTCTTTACCGTAGGTTGCAACATCTAATATCTATCGCGGGCGGTGATTATCAGATCATTGCGGCATCGGCTACTATCAAAGATCCATCTGAACACCTTGAAAAGCTGACAGGAGTAAAATTTTCGGTAATAGGTGATGAGCATGAGACATCACCAAAGAAAAAAACAAATATTATTCTTGTTAATACGCCAAAAACAAATGACTTGCTCACATCGCTTTCAAATTTAATGCGTTTCTTGGTGAATGACACAAAATATCAATTTATAACATTTGTAGATAGCAGAAAGCAGACAGAATATATTGCCACTATTTCTTCCAGAAAAAGTGAAAAAGATAGCGAGTTAGAAACTGAGGCTATCGATTCCGATTTTATCGAAGACCTACCGATATGTCCTTATCGCTCAGGCTATGAGGAAGCAGACAGAAATATAATACAGAGCAAGCTATCTAAAGGTGAATTGAGAGGCGTTATTAGTACAAGTGCTTTAGAAATGGGCATAGATATACCACATCTTAATCTTGGTATATTAGTTGGCGTTCCTAGCTCAGCTACAAGCTTCTATCAGCGTATTGGGAGAATTGGTAGGCATCAGAACGGTGTTATTATTATTGTAAATAATGGTTCTATTCAAACAGAGTCAATATTTAGAGAGCCTGAAAGATTATTGGAAATTCCGTTATCTGAAAGTGCTTTGTATTTAGAGAATCCTCGTATTCAGTATATACATACACTCTGTCTTGCACGTCAAGGTGGTGAAGATGAAACATTGAAGACAATCCTTGGTTTGGATGGTGAAGAATTTATCCCAAATGCAAATTTTCCAAAGCCATTTATAGAACTATGTAATTCTGAAAGAATTGGAGAAATCTCTACTGAGTTTCAAACAATGAAGGCTCAGGCTGGAGAAGACCCCAATCATGTTTATCCTTTAAGAGATATAGATGTTCAATATAAGGCTGAATGTAGGCAAGGGCCACATTTACGTCATTTAGGCTCTCTTGGTTTTTCTCAGGTAATGAGGGAAGCTTATCCTGGTGCAGTTTATTATTATCAGACACAAACGTTTAGAGTTTTTCGGCTAAATAGCTATAAGCATTTAATTGAAGTTAGGCCTGAAAAAAAATATACGACTAAGCCAACAATGTTACCAACTCTAATTTTTCCAAACCTATCAGAGGGCAATGTTATTCAATCAAAAAAATTTGGCGATTTAACCATCGTAGAGTGCAATCTTCAAATTAGAGAGTCTATAGCTGGTTTTATAGAAACAAGAGGGCGAAATGAGTTGGATGTTTCATATCCTCTTGATAAGTCGCTAGGCCTTTATTTTGATATACCGAGATTCACGAGAAACTATTTTACTTCTGGTGTAATAATAAATCACCCTTTACTTGATAGAGGTATAAAGTGCCCGTTGCTAGCAGAAATTATATACGAAGCATTTTTTATGGTCATACCATTTGAACGCCAAGATATTAATTATGGTTCCGATAAGCATAGAGCAGAAAGAAAGGGGTTTAACAAAGGAAGTAAGTTTCTATCTATTTTTGATCAAACATACGGGAGTTTGAGATTAACTAGCAGATTTCTTGAGCATGATGTAATTGAAAAAGTGTTTTCTTATGCTATAGACATTGCAGAAAATGACCCAAGATACAGTCATTATCAAGAAGAAATAAATATTTTAAAAAATATTAAGGCAGAATTAAACAAACCTGAAGAAAATCTATTTATTGAAACTGAAGATAGCCTGTCAGAGGATGAGCGCCACACAAAAATTATACTTCCAAAATCTGTCGGGTTAGACATGAGAGATGGAAGAAATGAAGAGTTTTTCATAGAAGACATATTTTACTCACCAAAATATGGACTTTCATATAAAGGCAGGCATTTGTCAGAAACAAGCAAGCGAATGACCACAGAAACATGGAAAGCAAGTATTCCAGTGATAATTGTCCCAGTAACAGCATTACACGAGATACCAGGGGAAAGTAAAATGGGTCTGTATGATTATGAAACGGGAGATATTATTGGAAGCGTGATCGCCTAACAATAAAATCCAGCCGACGGCGGAAAGCGCGGTGGCGCTGGCACGGCAAGTTCATTAGCGGCGCAAGTAACCTTTATCATTATGAGTTGTACCTGATTTTTCCTAATTTTGTGTGTGGGGATGACATGGAATATTTGTATTGTCCAAATTGCTGCAAAATGACAGGTCACAAAAGGGCATTGGGTTGGGGTACCTTTTTCGCTGGAGTCTTTACTTTTGGTGTCTCGACTCTTGCGATACCTTTCTACCCTAAACGCTGTATAATCTGTGGAAGAAAATCATCCAGCAAGGAATCTAAGCCGCAATACTCCGTTTCTGATGAAACGCCAGACGCTGAATTACTGAGCAATAGTGCGTCGCAAGAAAGGGATACAAAGAAATGTCCGGTTTGCGCTGAGATAATCAAGCTCGAAGCGATAAAATGCCGATTCTGTGGTGAGAAGTTTGACCCGGCCGAGGTAGCCCGACAGGTAGCTAAAGTAAGAAATGAAGACAGTTTTGAAAACAGAGTCTTGTGTAGTGATGGCAACTGCATTGGAGTTATAGGACCAGATGGACGATGCAAGGTTTGTGGGCTACCGTATAAACCAGATGGCTACTGATATAGAGACAGCTCATAACGGGTTCTGATCAACGACAATTATAATTCCCGGTCAACGACAATTATAATTCCCGACTCCATTTAGCCATTCAGTTCCTCTCCAGGATACCATCCTGTTCTTTTATGAGTTAATCCT
>JAJSZR010000085.1 GCA_030262715.1 Deltaproteobacteria bacterium | reverse complement strand
CTCCTTGTAATTGCCTTGGAAATGGCAGACATAGAAACTCCGAGCCGTCGGGCTACTTCTGCCAAGGGGATTCCATAATCCTGTATCAATTGATACAATTGTGCTATAAAAAAAGCGAATGCAGGGATGGATGAAAGGGATTTTTTGCCCACAAGCGATAGGCCTTTCTGACTCTGAGTTTTATTGGTATCAACACGCAGGCACCTGGCAGTGGTAGGCGTACGGTCAAGGCTGCGACTGAAGAATCCGGCTTCCACGCCCCATTGGTACGAAAAGGCTCAAAGCTGCGGCTGGCAATGCCTGAAGAGCGTCACAAACATCGATTGGAGCACCCACAAACCGAGTGGGACATTTTGCAAGGGTTAATTGTGGCCTTTCGCAAGGGTGACGTTCCCTTAAGCCCGTGGCTATGTTGGGCATCACGGCAAAGGCAAAGAGGACCTCGTCAAGGATCTCTTGTAAGTCTGGACAGCGGAGATGCCCAATGAAGATCTTCGTAAGGAAGGCCGGGCGCTCCTTTTTGGATTGAAATAGATGATGAACGTCATAAAACGGGGGGCACATGAAACCGATTCGCCAGACACGGCACGCGAAACTTCAGGCTCTGGATCGAGGGGCGTCTCTCGAAAAGGAGAATGGTCCATGAAGATAAGTTATGACTCGGAAACGGATGCCCTTTACATTCGCCTCGTTGAAGGCGAACGTCAGTGTCGCACGGTGCGTCTTTCAGAGGAGGTCGCCCTTAACATTGGGCCAGACGAGCGATTGGTTGGCATTGAGATCCTTGATGCAAGAGAAGTCCTCGGCAGTGTTGACATACCTCGTGTGGTTCTGGAAAACGTCCTTCTCGAACAAGCCGATGCCAGAGTCTCGAACTGAGACAGGGGCTCACATAGTTAGATCCCGTGACATCAGAGCAACACCGGCAAAAGACGTTTCCCGACTTTCCTTGGCGCTAGGTTTTAATTCTATGGGGCGCCATTTCTGAGTGAACTTGCCAAGTTGGAATAATTGAGCATAAGGTATTTCTGTGCTGTCATAGAATGGTCAAACCCCTGACAAGCCTGGATGTTGTTTTATTTCGTGCTTTCAATCTTTCGTATTTTCGTGATTGTGTTTCAGAATTTTCTGCCAGAAAAAACGCGGAAATAATTGCTAAGGCCCTAATAAAGTCGAATGCTTTTGCCAATGCCGTGATGGAAGAATATATAAAGGTCGCTGCTATTGAAAATGGGATTGAAGCCCAACTGTTGGGATCTATACTAACTGAGCGGAATATCCCTCATCGGATGAGATCGTATTATGACACAGCATTAGACGGTCTTTTCCAAGCCCAGAAAGGGTGGGGTTTTGTCAGTGCCCCGGAATCCTTCAAAGACGAGATAAGAGAGATAATCTCCGACTTGAGAAAATATCAGGCTTCTATCAAAGATTTTCCAGAATCTGCTTGATCTCGATAAATCGAAGCTACGTGCGGTATGTGGAAATAATGAATCAGGGAACAGAGCTGCCTGGCTGAAAAAGGATGTTGTCCAGACTTTAAAAGAATCTTGTCATTTTACCATCCTCTCATAGACAACTCACCTGTCCGACGGGGCGAACCCCTCTGGCTTATAACCTGGATTAATGTGGTATACTGCTGGCAAGCTACGGTAATTCTCATCGAAATCCAGTCCGTAACCCACCAGGAACCCACGCGGGATATCGAACCCAACGTAATCTACTTCTATGGGTACCTGTCTCCGCTCCTTCTTGTCGATCAGACAACAAATCTTGACTGAAGCCGGATTGTGCAGCTTGATCACATCTTTCAGGTATTTGAGTGTGTAACCTGTATCTACCAAGTCTTCCACTACCATGACGTCCCTGTCCTTAATGTCGAGCTCTATGTCCTTGGTAAAGCTTATCTGGCCCGATGGCTCAGTCTGAGAGCCATAGCTGGCCAGGCGCACAAAGTCGATCTGCACGGGATTCTTGATGTGCCGGATAAGATCTGCCATGAAAACAAAGGCGCCCTTAAGAATACCGATGAGCACTATGGGACGTCCATGGTAATCCTTGGAGATTCGCTCCCCTAGCTCATGTACCCGTGCCTTAATGGTTTCAGATGACAAGATTTCTCGAAGCTGATCTTTTTTATCCAAGATTAATCTCCTCTCTTAGCAGTCTTCCTTGACAGCCTGCTTTTATAAATTAACTTACATTCGAGTTGTTTGCCAGTACCGGCTTAAAAAGTATCGACCTGTGCAATTAGCTGTTAGCCATTAGCGTTTAGCTTTGAAAAATCAGGGCATTATGTTAATCAGGAAACACCCAACGGGTGAAAGTTTGTAATAGCAAAATAATATCCTGTAATCATTAAACTAATGGCTAACGGCTAACGGCTAACGGCTAACGGCACAGATCCAAAAGTATGGAGGTCAAATTCCCTATGCCAATTTATGAATATACATGCAAGAAGTGTAACAAGATTTTCGAAACTCTTGTACTTTCATCAGATGCTGTCAAGGGGATTCAGTGTCCTGAGTGCGGATCAGAGGAAGTGCAAAAGATGCTGTCGAGCTTTACCAGTGGCTCATCAGCAGGTCCAGGACCCGGCGGTCTCAGCAGCGTATCGAGTTGTGGCTCCTCCCGCTTTCAGTGAGCTTGACATTTCCAGCCGTTGGCTGGTCAAAAGGAGATCAGGCATTTTATGCTACAGATAGAAGATCTTTGGGTAGAAGTCCGGGGTCGCGAGATCCTCAAGGGGATCAACCTACAGATAGGAACAGGCGAGACACACTGTCTGTTTGGTAAAAACGGTTCGGGGAAAACGACGTTGCTCGTGACATTGATGGGTTTTTCCGGTTACAAGGTCAAGCATGGTCGCATACTCTTCAAGGGAGAGGATATCACGCACTTGCCAATTAACGAGAGGGCCAAGCTCGGCCTTGGGCTGTCCTTCCAACGCCCTCCTACTTTGAGGGGTGTAAAGCTTAAGAACTTGTTGGCCTTATTCGACAAAAAATCCGATGCAGGGGTCCAGTTAGCTGCCGACTATAATTTTGAGGATTTTCTGGGAAGGCAAGTGAATCTCGGCTTTTCCGGTGGTGAGATAAAAAAATCCGAACTGCTCCAGCTCCTGGCTCAGGGTCCCGATCTGTCGCTTCTTGATGAGCCGGAATCCGGTGTAGATATTGAGAATCTGGATGTGATATGTCAGATGATCCGCAAGCTGTTACAAAAAGAAGTGCGCAAAAATCGTCAGAAGTCCGGTCTGATAATTACCCACACCGGGCTTATACTAAACTACGTGAATGCTGACAGGGGACACGTCATGCTGAACGGGCAAATATACTGCCATGGAAATCCCCGTGATATATTTGAGAGAATCAGAAATTATGGCTATGAAGAGTGCGCCAAATGCCGTCTATTCGAACAAGGCTTTTAAGATATGAATTATTCGGAGAATTATTATGATACAAAGGACTTCAGCGATGACGACCTGCTGGAGACCTTCACACCCGCCTCTGAGGTAGAGAGACCAAAAGACATAGGGGAGTTTGAAGAAGAAGAGCTTGTAAGACTCAAACAGACCGGGATCGATCTTACAACTCCGGATAGGACAGGGACCTTTATTCAGACAAACTCAAGTGTCCTGAAGTGTGATTGTGAAGCACAGGGCGTAGAGCTGCTTTCCATCACGGAGGCGCTCAAAAAATACGATGGCCTCAAGGACTATTGGTGGAAGCTTATATCAACAGAGAAAGATTCTTTTACCAGGGAAGCTGATCAGGAGCTCGATAACGGTTATTTCATTCGAGCCCTTCCCGGTGAAAAGGTTATTTATCCGCTTCAGACCTGCCTTTACATCCGGAATGAAAACGTAGCCCAGCGCATTCACAATATAGTGATAGCAGAAGAGGGTTCTGAGCTACAAGTTATTACAGGATGTTCCACCCATCCCCATCTGACCTCCGGACTGCACATAGGGGTATCTGAATTCTATGTCAAGAAAGGGGCAAAGCTCATCTTTACCATGGTCCATAACTGGGGTGAAAATGTCTACGTGAGGCCCCGTACAGGTATCAGGGTAGAGGAAGACGGCGTCTTTCTCTCCAACTACATCGCCCTCAAGGGAGCCAAGTCTGTCCAGAACTTTCCGACAGCCACTCTTGCCGGTCCAAATGCCCTGGCCCGCTTTAACTCGGTCATCGTGGCCCCTGAGGGCTCAGATATAGACACTGGTGCCAGAGTCATACTTAAGGCCCCTGGAAGCAGGTCTGAGATAATATCCAGGACCATATCTTTCGGAGGCCGGGTAGTAGCCAGAGGACACCTTGTCGGGCTTGCTTCTGATATTAAGGCACACCTTGAATGCCAGGGCCTGATATTGGCAGAACACGGTGTGATTCATGCCATACCTGAGCTGGAGGCCCATGTGGCGGATGTGGATATGTCTCACGAGGCAGCCGTAGGCCGAATCGCCCAGGAGGAGATCGAATACCTCATGGCCCGGGGTCTCAGTGAAGAAGAGGCTACATCCACCATAGTCCGGGGATTCCTGGACGTCAGAATCAACGGTCTGCCTGCAGAGCTGAACAAAGAACTGCAGGAAGTTGTGGAAGAGTGTCATAAGGGAATGTAATAATTTGGTGATTGGGGAATAGATGAAAATAGGTCTGGCACAGTACAGTCCCACAATAGGGGCCTTTAAGTATAATATAGGCCAAATGGTTCGACTTGCCGGAAAGGCCAGGGAAGAAGGATGTAAATTGGTTATATTCCCTGAGCTTGCAGTATGTGGTTATCCCCCGCGGGATTTGCTGGAACGTGAAGAGTTTATACAGGACAACCTGCAGGCCATGGATTGGTTGATGTCCGAGATAAAAGGGATTGCCGTCCTGTGTGGTTGCGTTTCACCAAATACCAAAAGGGCTGGTAAACCCATACATAATACGGCCATCCTGTTTGAAGAAGGAAAGGTCCTGGCCAAGATGCACAAACGGCTCCTTCCCAGCTACGACATCTTTGATGAAACCAGGTACTTTGAGCCAGGGACCGGGAGTGTACCGGTCTCCTTCAAAGGACTATCTCTCGGCATTACGATATGTGAGGATATCTGGAACGATAGCGACCTTTTCCCTGAACACAACTATCCTGTGAACCCTGTGGCTGAACTGGCAGAAAAGGGGACTGATGTCTTCATCACAATAAATTCGTCTCCATTTGACATAAAAAAAGCCGCCTTTCGCTACAATATCTTGAGACACCTTGCCACCAAATACCGCAGGCCCTTCTTTTATATCAATGCGGTCGGAGGGCAGGACTGTCTGATATTTGACGGGAGTAGTATGGCCGTTGATCATGCCGGGAAGATCATGGCCCAGGCAAAGGATTTTTCAGAGGATCTGGTCACATGCGATACAGATACCCTGCAAGGTGAAAAGCACATGGTCTCGGCCTCGAAGGAAGAGACTGTGGTCAAGGCCCTGGAGCTGGGCCTGAAAGACTATACAATTAGATGCGGATTCAGCAAGGTCGTGCTGGGTCTGAGCGGTGGGATAGACTCTTCTGTAACCGCCGCTGTTGCTGCAAAGGCCATTGGTCCTGAAAATGTGCTGGGAGTGATAATGCCCTCTCCTTATACATCAGAGGCAAGTATTGAGGATGCAGAGGCCCTGGCCCGAAATCTGGAAATCCAGACCATTACAATTCCCATATCAGACATTTTTGATTCATATCTTAAGACCCTTGAGCCGGTTTTTTCCGGAAAAGACCGGGATGTTACTGAAGAGAACATACAGGCCAGGATCCGGGGCAACCTGCTCATGGCCATATCCAACAAGTTCGGCCACCTGGTACTCTCTACGGGCAACAAATCGGAGCTTGCAGTTGGGTACTGCACACTCTATGGGGATTTGAGCGGGGGCTTTGCCCTTATCTTGGATCTGCCCAAGACCATGGTCTATGAAGTGGCCGGATATCTCAACTCAGAGGGAGAAATAATCCCCAAGAGGGTGCTGACAAAAGCCCCTTCGGCAGAGCTAAGGCCCGGACAGAAGGACCAGGATGATCTTCCACCCTATGAGATCCTGGATTTAATACTCGAAAGGTATCTGGAACAGAACACCCCGCCTGACCGGATAATTGCGGAGGGATTTAACCAGGAGACAGTGTACAGGATCGTACAGATGGTCGACCGCAGCGAGTATAAACGTCATCAGGCCCCTATGGGCCCAAGGGTCACTAGCAGGGCCTTCGGATATGGTCGCAGGTATCCGGTTTGCCATGGATATGGGAAACAATTGGAAATTGGAAATTAGAAATTTGGAAAAAGGAATTTATATATCAGCAATCCGGCCTGTTACCTCAGTGGAAGGGCTTTTTTGTGTCAGTTCCAAGCGAATGCTTGAGACAAGAAATGGAGAACCTTATCTGGCCATCACCCTCACTGACCGGACTGGTGAGATTGAGGGCCGGGTCTGGGAAGGGGCTAAACAGCTTGACACTGTCTTTAGCAAAGGAGATTACGTCCGGATAAAGGGAGAGGCCCAGAAGTTCAGAGAAGCCACGCAGTTAAAGATAACTCATCTGGAATTAATAGGGGATGATGAAGTGGACCCGGGCCTTTTTCTTCCTGTTACTCAGGCTGACACTGATGAGCTCTGGTCAGAGCTCAGGAAGTACATCAAGGGAATCAAATCCGATGTCTTAGTCTCTTTATTAAATGAAATATTCAAGGACCGGAAGATCAGCGAGGCCTTCAAACTGGCCCCTGCAGGAAAGAGGATGCACCATGCCTATATCGGTGGACTGCTGGAGCATAGCGTCTCGGTAACAAGGCTGGCAGATTCTGTCTGCAGGCTTTATCCCTATCTTGATCGGGACCTGCTGGTGTCAGCCGCCCTGATTCACGACATTGGGAAAATAGACGAATTTACCTTTTCCCGCCCTCCGATAGACTATTCAGACGGGGGCAGACTCCTTGGTCATGTTGTACTTGGTATCTCTATTATTGACAGTTTTGTCGCAAGACTCGGCATAAAGGACTCATCTCAGCAGATAGTCACCCTGAAACACCTCGTACTCAGCCATCACGGTCAGAGAGAGTTTGGCGCGCCTGTAGTCCCTATGATGGAGGAAGCCATAGCACTGAATTATATAGATGATTTAGATGCCAAACTGAACTATCTTGGAGGCCTGAAAAAAGATATTTCCGGGGCAACTTATGGTTGGACTGAGTACCAGAGGCTCTTTGAACGTCATTTCTACCTTCCAAGTCCGGAGAAAGTGGTAGAGGAAAAAGCCGGAAAAGAGGCAATAGACTTGTCACGGCTTAAGACGGAAGATATCGGCGTAGAAGACCCGTCCGCCTCGGCTGAGCCTCCCGATGCCGGGCGTGGCCGGCCAGGGGCCCAACCCAGCCTGTGGTCCAAGAAAAAAACAGTGTGAACAGGCAAGTGCCGGCTGATATTTCAGGCCAAGAAAGGGCCATCCGGGTCTTCGGCCGCATGATGAAAAGGGACCTTTTGGCCCATGCCTATTTATTGGTAGGACCTTCCGGAGTGGGCAAAGAGGCCCTGGCTTTTTCCCTTGCGAAATTGCTCCTGTGTGAACACCCTTATTTTGGAGAGGATCATCCAAGGCCATGCGGCAGTTGTGCAGGGTGCATCAAGTTTGAGCATCGCACCCACCCTGACCTTGAAATCCTGAAGCCTCAAGGGGCAATGATAAAATTGGATCAGGTCCGTGATCTACAAAGGGCCCTGTCCTTTTCTCCCCTGGATTCCCAGCGCAGAGTGTGTCTTATACTGGAGGCTCAAAAGATAAATCTTCCATCGGCAAATGCCCTTCTTAAGACCCTGGAAGAGCCTCCTGACAGAAACCATCTGCTCCTCACGGCTACCTCGGTCAGGGCCCTCCTGCCTACTATTGTATCCCGCTGCCAGGTGATACATTGTGAAGGCCTGCCAGTAAGCGCCATTATGGAACGCATTAAAGAAGAGAGGCTTTGCCCCTCTGAATCAGCCCAATTTCTGTCCTGTTTTTCAGAAGGCAGCATCTCAAAGACCAGAGATTTAATTGAGCAGGATGTTGTTTTTTCAGTGCGGGAAAAATTGCTTGAATTTCTGAAAAGTGAGAGGAAAAAGGCGCTTTCCATGCTATTTATCTTGTCAAAGCAGATTTCAGACAGCCGGGAGAGTATTCTCCTTGCTGTACAGGTAATTCGCACCTTTCTCAGGGATTTGATGATGCTTAAAGGGTTCCGGAATGATGATAGGAAAGAATCAAAGGAACACGGTATTCAGACACTTTTTAACCCTGATTACGTGAGTGAGCTTCAGGCAATCTCACATCTCTTTAGCTTTCAGGATCTGGTTGAATATTGCCAATGGCTGGATAAATTGGAATGGCTGCTGGATCGAAACATAAGCAGGGAATTTCTGGCAGAGTCTGCCCTCATCTTCTGGATAAGGAAGCGCAGATAGTTCCTTTCAACTTGCTCCTTCGCAAGCTTTTCCATGAGAGAGATATTGAAGTACGAGGCGGATCTCCGTCAGGTTGAGCCTTTTGTCAGGCCCATCGATGTTTTGGCCACCCTGATTAACGACATCAAGGCTTCATTTACAGCTTCTTCTGTCGGAAACGCTTTTGCTACTTCTGGTTTAAGCAACACAACGTTGTGTGACTCTTGGTACGCCTCATAATACTTGCCGCGTACCCCAACACCAAGGTCTTCCCTTTTATATTCAGACCTTATTTCATCTTTTTTCTTAACCTTCTTCATATATTTGCCTCTCTTGTTTTGTCATAGGTCTGGCACTGATAATTCTCATCGATTTGCTTCTCTCTGTATGGGACACAACGAGCAGTTTGCCAGTTCGTGATAATCCAAATGTCAGAAGCCGATGCTCTTCGATTGAATGATCGGGATCGTCAAATGTTATCGACAAGGCATCGCCGAACACTGTAGTAGCTTCCTGAAAAGAAATCCCGTGTTTCTTTAGGTTGGACTTCGCTTTTCTTTGATCCCATTCAAATTCCACGTTTCACCTTATTATTTTTCTTGGCCTAAACGATACAAATCAGCCGACGCTAACCATGCGGGGCAATGAACCACAAAACGCTACAAAACGATATGCGGAGCAAAACATTCCAAATATTGACGACACTGGTCAGCGGTCCGCTGCATTTGCCTTATTATGTTATGTGGCATTATCAAAATCTATAATACATCATAGAGCTTTTCTGATACGGATTCTATCCCCAGTTTTTCTAACATTGATTCAACCAATATTTTTTCATCCTTCGGTGGCAATTTTACTAATTCAAAGAGCTTTTCTATGGTCAAATCATAATATTTGACACTATCTTTACATTCTTTCAAAGTGTCAATGAAGTGTTCAATCCGCCAGGGTTTTTGATCTTCGTTTTCAAGAGTCAACTCTTCCTCCTGACCTAATCCACTGAGCACATCAAAACAATACTGAAGCCACAAGCGATGACGAATTCCAGCGGGGATAACATCTGTAGGAGAAGTAATGCCTTTAGGTAAGGATAGATCTTGGGCATGTTCTTCAAGACATTCCACTAACCTCGGCCATCCTTCATGATAGAGTTCATTATGAATTTCATATGTTGTAAAAGGATCAAGTATCAATTTTGGAACAACTTCCTTTATAGTTTCATACCACGGCTCACTTGGACGGGCCATTTCATCAATGTACAAAATTAATTCATCCTCATCGTCAGAAAAACTTATGAGTTCATCCAAAGCTTCTTGTTGCTTTTTGGTTAGAGGTAATCCCTGTTCATTACGTACAACCGCCTCCCAGCGGAGAAAATTCCCTCCTTCTATACCAAATATTAAATTATCTAAGCATTCTCCAAGACCCCATTCTGTATCTAAATCGTGGTCTTCAAGAAAATCATATATAGGTATATCTTGATTGTAAGGAATTTTAGGGAGGGGTGCTTCCATAATATTTTTTCCTATCTTAGCGGATTTTTCCTTCATTTTTTTGGGTATTTTGTTCCTTCTTTTAGCCATAATTCCTCTCCTTATGCTTTATAACAATTCAGGAACACATAACTAAGAGCGTTTTATCATTCGTCCCGCCTTGAACCGGCGATCACCTGCCCGCCGTGACACAGGCAACCAAACTTAGCAAAAGCAATGATTTGAAACTACCACAAAATTCTGTGCAGAGTTGCGGCGTGAATTGTATTGTTCGGCGATTTTTGCCGATTATTTAGTAGAAGGCGAGGATTTGAATAAATTCGATTTCACATTGCCCCCGACCTCACACTCATAACTTATAAACTTATGAATGTCCCTTTTTGTCCCCATACTTATACCAAGGCATAGTCATCTCAGGGAGCGGGCTGTCTGATCCCTGCTTCTCTGCGAGTTCCTTCATGAACTCAAGCGCAACCTGTATAAGCCGTGCGATGTTCATTCTGGCAACTTCCTTTTCGTTCTCGGTGGCGGACGCACCCTCACTCATTTGATCAAGCACATCATCAAGTGTCCGTGCTCCGGCAAAGACAGCTCCCGCTGCTGAGGTTACCTCGAACATCATGATTGGAATGCTTTCAAGGACTTCTGCGGGGACACCTGCCTCACTGCCTTGTTTGACGGCATCCTGTACTGTCCCCTGATGCAGGTAATGAAGCACAAGCCCCTTAAGAATATTGTCGAGAGCATCACTCATTTTTCAGCAAAACACGTTCGGCTTGATACATTATTGTCTGCCAAAATTCAGCTTATTAACCCGAAAAATGAATCATCCGTAATTTGATAACTCTTGAATATGACCAAATTTTTTCACCTTACAAATATGTTTCTTATCATTGGTTATGAAAACAGCATCATTCAAAATTGCCAAAGCATGATATAAACAATCCGTCAATTCAGGAAAGCCACTTTTCTTATTCCCTGACCTGGCAAGCTCAATAGCTCTCATGCGAACGTCACTATTTGGAACGACAATGTGCAACACCTCTTGTTTGGCTAATTTTTCAATATAACGCAAATGCCATTGAACCTGTTCAAGATTGTCTAAATTCCCACAAAGTACCTCTGTGATTTCATCTAACACAAG
>JAJSZR010000084.1 GCA_030262715.1 Deltaproteobacteria bacterium | reverse complement strand
TTGCGATTAGCCAGTCATCCATGGGCATCAGCCTCCTTACCTGTCCAATTCGCCGGCAATGATGTTAAGACTACTGATACAGGCTATCAAATCGGCCACCATTTCCCCCTTAACCAACTCGGGAAGGGCCTGAAACATCATGTAACATGGGGGCCTTATCCTGATTCGATAAGGGTTGGCAGAACCATCACTCTTTACAAAAAAGCCCAGCTCTCCGTTAGGAGACTCTAAAGCACTATATACTTCACCTGCCGGGGGTTTGATGACTTTGGGCACCCTTGCCATCAGAGGGGCGTCAGAGGGCATTCCCTTGTAAAGCTTGTATGCCTGATCAATGATCTTGAGCGACTCCTCCATCTCGATCATACGCACGATGTAACGATCAAACACGTCACCGTATTTCCCGACCGGCACTTCAAACTTGAATTTGTCATACATGCAGTAGGGTTCATCTATTCTCAAGTCCCTCTTGACCCCGCATGCCCTCAGGCAGGGACCCGTAAAACCCCGGTTCAGGGCGTCCTCTGCAGAAAAGGCACTGATGCCTATGGTACGGTCCATCCAGATGCGGTTGTGAGTAAGGAGCTTTTCAGTCTCATCATTGGCCTTTCGTACATTGGGCTTGAGCTCCTCCCACCTCTCCTCAAAGTCATCAGGCAGATCGGCATCCACTCCGCCGATACGGCCAAAGGTATTGGTCAGCCTTGCGCCGTTGAACCACTCGAATATCTCGTAGATCTCTTCACGCTGTATGATAAGATAGAAGAATGGCGTAAAGGCCCCAAGGTCCACGCCAAGGATACCTATACAGACCTGGTGATCTGCAATCCTGGCAAGTTCCATCATGATGACCCGGATAAGCTGGGCCTTCTCAGGGACCTCAACACCCATCAACTTCTCCACGGCCATCTCATATGAAACATTGTTGGGAATGGCGGAACAGTAGTTGAGCCTGTCCGTAATAGGAATGAATTGATGGTAAGTAAGATTCTCTCCCAGCTTCTCCACGCCCCGATGTAGATAACCTATATCTGGTTCGGCCTTAACTATAGTCTCTCCATCCGTCACAGTGATTATACGGAGGGTACCATGCATGGACGGATGAGAAGGACCAATATTTATAGTTACATAGTTATCTGGCTCGTAACTGGTCTGAGAAGTAGGATTCTGATTCACCTTCATTTCTCCTAATCGTCGTATATCAGGTGGCGTTCTTCTCCCTGCCCTTCCAAGGGGTAGTCCTTGCGGAGCGGATGGGCTGGGAAATCGTCCCACATCAGGAGTCTCTTGAGATTGGGATGGCCCTTAAAGCGTATGCCATACATGTCAAATACCTCCCGCTCAGGCCAATCCGAGGCCTTCCATATGGGATACAGGCTGTCCACCTCCATATCGTCCTCCGCCACGCGCACCTTTACCTGCAGGCGCTCATTGCGCTCAAGACAAAGCAGCAGGTAAACTACTTCATAGCGGGGTGGAGACGGCCCTTTCTCTTTTGGTTCTTCTTCTGCCTCAGCAGCTTCGCCTTCTTCTTTTTTCTTAGGCTTTTTCTTGGGCTTATTCAGATCAAGGTTATCCACCCCAAACTCGTCACTCAGAAAATTAAAACCGAGATCGGGTGTATCCCGCAGGAGGTGCATTACATCAAGAATATTCCTCTTTGGCACTTCCACACTGAGGTCACCTTGACATTCAGCCATAGCCACAACAAGGTTTTCAGGCCCGAGACACTCTTCCACTTTCCTCTTGAGATCCATGGCTAGGTACCCACCAATAAGTCAGAGTGCTTCTTATGTGTGATAGGCTGACTCTTTTCAGTCTTTTCGATAAACATTAGCAAGGCCTGCAAAAGGGCCTCAGGCCTTGGAGGACACCCTGGAATGTAAATATCCACAGGCACAAGCTTGTCAATACCCTGAAGCGTGGCATATGTCCTGAAAACTCCTCCGCTGCTGGCACAGGCACCCATGGAAATAACACATCTGGGCTCAGCCATCTGGTCGTATATCTTCTTAAAAACAGGAGCCAACTTCAGATTTATGGTGCCTGCCTGTATCAACACGTCTGCCTGACGCGGAGAAAAGCTGGGCCGTTCAGCCCCGAATCTTGCCATATCGTAACCTGCGGCCAGAGCGCACATCATCTCGATACCGCAACAGGCAGTACCAAAAGGGAGAGGCCACGGTGATCTTTTCCGTCCCCAGTTAATCAGCCACTCCAGCTTGGTGGCTATCCATCCGCCGCCATTGTATGCCTGTATTTCCCCCATGCGTACTCTCTCCTTAATCCCACTCTATGGCGCCTTTTTTAATGGCATAAATAAGACCGGCCAACAAGACCCCTACAAAGATGAATATCTCAAAAAAAGCGCCCCACCCAATTGCAGCCAATTCACGATATCTGACAGCCAAGGGATAGATCAACACCGTTTCCAAATCGAATACCAGAAAAAGTATTGCAACAAGGAAATACTTAACGGTATAACGACGAGTATGGGCAAGATGCAGGAGCGGCATACCACATTCATAAGTACTGTGTTTGCTGGCATATGGACGAGAAGGCCCAAGGACATAAGCCCCGGCAAGCATGAGAATCACCACCAGCAGCGACATGCCAAGATACATGACAATGGTCTCAAAACCGCTCATCATGTCAACAGCCCTCCTCTCAAAGTAGATCCCAAACCCTTAATGGTGCAAAAAACGCTGAATCATACTTCAGTATTTGTACCATGATCGAGTAAAAATTAAAAATATGGTGCGACCAACATCTATATTCTCAGTGTATAGGCTTTTCCAAATATAATGTCAAGGGTACTGCTTTTACACTGTGTCCATGTTTAATATCAAAGACTTTGGTGGATTCAACTATCATAAGAGAACTCGACTGTCAAGACAAAAAATGAATCCTCACTCAGTGAGTTCGACCCGCTATTACCGGATTGTACCTGCTGAAATCCCTTTGATATTCGAACCAATTGCCGGCATCAATTCTTAATCAGTGCTTGGCCGAAAACCTTAGCTTTCCGGTCAAAAATCCGAAATTCGAAACAATGACAAAACAAGAAAGCCCCACATCCGCCGACTGCTAAGGAATGTAAATAGTTACCTGCTATGCCTTGATTTGGCAGATACAATTGTCCTGTATACAAGCTCAAAGACCTCTTCAAAGGACGTAGGTGTGACCCTACCCATTTCTATAAATTTTACTACTATCTCTTTTGTGACCTTGAGTATCAGTTCCTCTTCTCGTAGCTTAAGATCTCGGTCTGGATCTATATTCTTGTGTTGAGAGTTAGACATATTTCGCCAATCCCTAGGCTATAAACAATAAGGCCCCTGCTGCAGAAGAAGGCCAATTTTTCATTAGCAGGAGCCTTTACTTGATAAGAAAAACCCGGAAAGGGCCCTCCCTATAGTATCTTTAAATTTATAGCATGTTTATTTTTGGTGGAGCTGAGCGGGATCGAACCGCTGACCTCTTGAATGCCATTCAAGCGCTCTCCCATCTGAGCTACAGCCCCATGGGCGAAAAATTATTAACATACTGGCTTGTTAGCGTCAAGACAGGTAGGATAAGACTGTTCTATTTGTTGACAACACAACTAGATTATCCTAATGGACTTGACCAAAGAACATGTTACATGGCACAAAACATGTACCAATGAACCCAGAACTTAGGGCATTCCCCAATAAGGAGGGGCAACTTGAGTGACGAAAGCCCAGTTATTAAGCAACGCCGAGAAAAAGCGGAGCAACTTGAAAAAAATAATATATCTCTTTATCCAAACGACGTAAAGACGCCTGAAAGTATGGCGACAATACGCACAGTGTATGATTCGTATGATGGAGAAGCTCTGGAAAAAGTGCCCGACAGCTTCAGATTGGCCGGCCGCATAATGAGTTTGCGCCGTTTTGGAAAAGCCGCCTTCTTACATCTGCAGGACAGTTCTGGTCAACTGCAGGTCCATGTGAGAAGGGATATGGTTGGGGCCGAAGCATACAGCCTGTTCAAGAAATTCGACATCGGTGACCTGATTGAGGTTAAAGGCAAGCTCTTCAGGACCCGCGTCGGCGAATTGACAGTCTCGGCTGAAACCATAGGTCTGGCAACCAAGTCCTTGAAGCCCCTTCCTGAGAAATATCACGGAATAAGAGACAAGGAGATCAGGTATCGCCAGCGATACGTCGATCTTATCATGAATCAGGAGGTAAGAGAGGTTTTCAGGACCCGGTCCCGTATTGTACATTTGTTACGGGAGTATTTCACTTCCCATGGTTTCCTGGAGGTTGAGACTCCGATGATGCAGTCCGTCGTTGGTGGCGCAACTGCCCGTCCCTTTACAACCTATCATAATGCACTTGATATAAATCTTTACCTGCGGATAGCCCCGGAATTGTATCTGAAGCGGCTCCTTGTAGGTGGCTTTGACAAAATATTTGAGCTTGGCCGGAACTTCAGAAACGAAGGGATTTCGATTCAGCATAATCCGGAGTTTACCATGCTGGAGTTCTATGAGGCCTATGTCACTTATGAAGACCTGATGATGCGGACAGAGGAACTCTTCTCCCGGATAGCTGAAGAAATAAAGGGCGGAATGGTCTTTTCCTATCAGGGGTATATGATGAATCTCACGCCTCCCTGGCGTCGGATGACTCTTGAAGAGGCATTAATAGAGATCGGGCAGGTTTCAAAAGGGGATCTCGAAAACAGAAAGGGCCTTGTGGAAAGGTTAAAGGCCCTTGGTGCCCCTGTGAAGGGCAATGAGAAAACAGGTAAGTTATGGACAAAGCTCTTTGATTTACTGGTAGAGCCCAAGCTCATTCAGCCGACCTTTATAAGCCACTATCCCATCGACGTCTCACCCCTGGCCCGGGAAAATCAAGAAAATCCTGAGTTTACAGACAGATTCGAACTTTTCATTGGCGGCCGCGAGATTGCAAATGCATTCTCAGAGCTAAACGACCCAAGGAAACAGCGTCAGCGCTTTGAAGAGCAGATAGCCGGCAGAGGAGACGACGAGAAGGTGCCCCCTGAACTGGATGAAGACTTTATCAGGGCCCTGGAAGTAGGTATGCCACCTGCTGCCGGTGAGGGTATAGGTGTAGATCGA
Organism: Deltaproteobacteria bacterium; assembly: GCA_030262715.1. Taxonomy (GTDB): domain Bacteria; phylum Desulfobacterota; class Dissulfuribacteria; order Dissulfuribacterales; family UBA3076; genus UBA3076. Next base: position 6,271 of record JAJSZR010000084.1, on the reverse strand, counting down.
GTGATAATGCTCTTTACGGATTCCCCTTCTATCCGCGATGTTATCCTGTTCCCGCAGCTACGTCCGGAGAGTTGAGTTTCAGAATGAATTTTGAATGGTTTATCGCCCTGCGTTATCTCAGGGCAAAACGCAAACAGGCCTTCATTTCCCTTATCACCTTCATATCCATAGCAGGTGTAACAGTGGGCGTAATGGCCCTGATCGTCGTAATTGCTGTTATGACAGGTTTTGAAAACCATCTCCGCACCAAGATACTTGGCATAAATTCACATATTCTGGTCAAAAATTATGAAGGTGCCTTTAGTAAAATGGAATCCGTACGGCAAAAGGTGCTCGAAGTTACTATCCCTCGTAATGACCATTTGAATGGCCTTTTAAACATGATCCGGGGAAAGGACGGGGCAATCACAGTGACGGCTGCGACCCCCCTTGTCTATGTCCAGGCCCTTTTGAGTTCAGGAAGGGCTGTCAGCGGGGCAGCCATCCGCGGGATAGACCCGGGCTCTGTGGCAGAGGTCTTCAGCCTGGGAGAAATCCTCAGGGGAGAGGGACTCGGGGCATTTGAGAGCTACAATGGCAGCGGAACTCCGCCAATACTTCTGGGAAAAGAGCTTGCCCGCAACCTTGGCGTTACTGTCGGACAGCCAATCCAGGTCGTGCTACCCAGCGGGACTATTACACCTGTAGGAATGCTCCCCAGGGTACGTACATTTCAAGTGACAGGTGTGAACACGACGGGCATGTACGAATACGATGCCTCCCTTGCCTTTATTCCCATTAAGGCGGCCCAACGGCTTCTTGGGTTGGGTGATAAGGTCCATGGCCTGGAGATAAAGGTTTCGGATATCTATGCCACGAACGGCCTTGCAACGGCAATACAAAAGAAACTTGGATTTCCGTTCTGGACATTGGACTGGCAACAGATGAGCCGTAATCTCTTTTCCGCCCTGAAGCTGGAAAAACTCGCCATGTTCATAATCCTTACCCTGATTGTCCTCGTAGCTGCCTTTAACATTGTAAGTACCCTTATCATGATGGTCATGGAAAAGAATCAGGACATAGCAATACTTAAGACACTTGGGACAATGGATAAAAATATTTTACGGATTTTTGTTTATAATGGATTGCTTGTAGGATTGACCGGAACCATACTCGGCGTCTTGGGCGGAGTAGGTCTCTGTTTCCTCCTAAGCCGTTATAAGTTCATTAAGATACCAAGTGAGGTGTATTACACTGACACACTTCCTATACTGCTCCATACAAGCGACGTGGCCATAATTTCGATCTCTGCCGTTTTAATATGTTTTTTTGCCACCATATATCCAGCCAGACAGGCAGCCAAGGTCAATCCATCCGAGGCCTTGAGGACAGGATGATTGGGTTAGAACATATCAGGAGGAATCAAGAATGAGCACAGAGCAGTTGTTACCCGAAGGTGAGAGCATCCGAAAGGCTGTAAAGTGGATATCCGAGATCACCAAGGAGTATCCTGAAAAAAACCGTAAGGAAATCATACACGAGGCAGAACTGCGGTTTGATCTTTCCCCAAAGGAATGCGATTTTCTTTTCAGAAAATTTGTTTGAAACCGGATAGTGGGGAAGTATCAGGGGAATCAGGCCCAAATAGATTGAAATAAGTAGTTTCCCCCCGGGGCTAATTTGGAAGCATTCTCTCCTGTAAATACAACCGATATGGATTTGCTCTTCAGAATATCAAGCTTACCACGGAATATATTCCGTCCGAAAGGAGATATTTTCTTCAGGCAACTGGTATGTATATAAACCTTTGAGGCTCCATGACAATTCCTCTTCAGGGCAGCAAGCAATTTGTGTACTGAGCTCCCATCGAAATCGCCAATTAATTTCAGATGGAGGCTTCCACCGTCTCTGTGAACAAAGATCTGAAAATTATTTGCCATGATGCGGCCTCCTTTCCAGTGAATTACCCTGATTTTAGCTATCCCTTGGCCGATCCTGCATCATCTCCACTCATAACCCATTTGACCCTATCCATCAGTTCCTGGGAAAGTAGCTCATGCATATTTGGCTGGTCATGCATAATCAAAATGTCTGACATGATCTCTCCTCTTGCATCAGTCAGAGCTAATTCTGATAAGGATTCGTCTGGATACGCATCAGTACCTTCCATATCAGAAAAAACTATACTGATCTCGCATTCAGGGAAAAGCGCATTGATAAATGCTATCAAGCCTTGATCACAATCCTTCTGCTTAGAAATAATCACTATCTTTTCCACGTCGTTCCCCTTCTTTTTTGTTCATGCCTTCCGCCAAAAAAGAAAACCTCAAGCAAGGGTTGACGATTGCCGTAGTAACTGTAAAAATGTTGCCTTGGCGAAAAACAGGCCGGGATTGAATTATTACGCAATGCTATCAAGCCTTGATCACAATCCTTCTGCTTAGAAATAATCACTATCTTTTCCACGTCTTTTCCCCTCCTTTTTCTTCATGCCTTTTGCTAATGAAACGGCAGAATTTCCTTCAGAACTTAGAGCGACGAATACAATACTTTTGCCGGTTTTGTGACACCAGGATAAAAAAAGGATCTATGATTTTATTTGATTAGTCCATAGAGGAAGGAACTCATTTTTATAGGAAGAATACCTATGAGATGGGAATTTATCCCGTATCAACCCTTCCAGAGATCCACGTCAATCAGGCCGAGCCTGGCCGCATAACGAATCAACTCCATGGTGCCGTGAAGTTCGAGCTTATTCATAATATTGGCCCGGTGGTTCTCAACAGTTTTGGGGCTGATGAAAAGCTTTTCAGCGATCTCCTTGGTGGAAACCCCTTTGGCCAGCAAACGCATAACCTGTTGCTCGCGGGGGGTCAGGGCCTCATACCTTACATCCGTAATCTTTGCCTCCTTTTCAGGTAATCCCGCAAGCCTTTTCACCACCTTATGGGAGAGAGAGCTATCCAGATAATACTCGCCTCTTGATACGGCCTCAAGCCCCTGTGTAAGCCTCTCGGCAGCCGATTCCTTCACCACATACCCGGAGGCCCCTGCCCGAAATGCCTCAGTGATATGATTGATTTTGGTATGCATGCTCACGATTATGACATATGTCTCTGGCAAGAGACTTCGTATGTCGCGGGTAAGGTCAATGCCGCTTTTATCCGGCAGGGATATGTCCATCACCACCAGGTCCGGCTTGAGCTCCTTGCTCATCCGCAGCCCTTTTCGCCCGTTTCCGGCCTCCCCGACTACCTCAAATCCGGGGTTGCGTGCTATAAGGGATTTGAGGCCCTCCCTGAAAAGGGGATGGTCGTCAATGATCAGGATGGTTTTTTTCGTGTTCACTTTTTTCGCCTTTGCTAGGGACCTCTATAAGAATTTTCGTGCCCTGCATTGGACGGGATTCGATCCTCATTTTTCCGCCAAGAAGAGCGACCCTTTCTTCCATGCTCCGAAGTCCCATATGCTTCTCATTGATTGATGAAGCCAGCCGGTTCTGAGCGTCAAAACCTTTGCCATTATCTTCGATGCGGAGAATAATGTTAGGGAAAGAGGCAACCAACCGGATGGTCGCATTGGTGGCATCAGCATGTTTCTTAACATTGTTGAGCCCTTCTTGAATCAGGCGGTACAGGATAATCTCAGTATCAGAATCGAGTTCTAAATCGTCCAGACCTGCGGGAAAAAACTCAATTTTGACTCCTGTCCTGCAAAAGAATTCTTCACAATACCGGAGAATAGTCTTGGCAAGCCCGAGCTGATTGAGGCTGGTTGGGCGTAGGCTATAGGCCAGATCTCTGACAGTTGTTATGGTTCCCTTAACCATTTTGGAGAGTTCGGCCACCCTTTGCCTCATGGCAGGAAGGGCTTCCGGCTGATCATCAAAAAGGGTGTCAAGACCGATTTTTAAGGCGGAAAGGTCTTGCCCTACCAGGTCGTGCAGGTTATGAGAAAGCCTTTGCCGCTCGGCTTCTTGTGCCTTCATCAGTTGTCGGGAAAGAGTATGAACTTGCTCTTGAGCCCGCTTCCGTTCGATGATGTCTCTTATGCTGCCTTGAAAGACAATTTCTTGGCCATAGAGGTTTTTTAACGCACTAACACCTATCTCAACAGGTATCTTCTCTCCTCCTTTTGTAAGAAAGTAAGTTTCAAAGACAGGGACTTCTTCTCCTTGTAATATTTTCTGGATTCTTTCTTCTGTTGGGGGTTTGACACTCTCAGGGTATAGATCTTCCAGTTTCATGGAGAGAAGCTCTTTTTTCGAGTACCCGCTCAATTGAATCAGCTTTTTGTTCACATCCAAAAATCTTCTATCTTTAGAAAAAATATTTATTGCATCTATAAAATTATCAAATGAGACTCTATATCTTTCTTCGGCTTGGCGCAGTGCTTCCTTGAGTTTCTGTTGGCGAACCACCTTCTCAATGACCCTTGGGAGCAAGGTGAAGAAATTAGGGGTCTTAACCAGATAATCCCAGGCGCCCAGTTTCATGGCCTGGATAGCAATACTCTCATCCCCATGGCCGGTGATCATGATGACGGGGATAATACCCTTCTTTTCTTGATTTAAAGCTTCCAGGAATTCGATACCATTCATGCCGGGCATGAGGTAATCGGTGATGATGACATCCGGTGCGATCTCATCGAGCCTTTCAAGGCAAGCATCGCCTGCCTTAAAGTAATCGACCGTGGCAAGCGGGAAGACCTCATGAATGCCCCGTTTCATGAGCTGAAAGTGCGGCTCTTCATCATCAATGATTACGACCTTTAATGGTTCCATATCCTAAATCCTTCCGAATCTGACGCTTCAGGCCCTGCAAAATGCTTATGTTTCCAGGACAGGTGGTTGGTTGAGTATCATCCAGTAAAATTCGACTTGCATGATCTTTCCCGCTTGGTCAGTTTAACATGTGCTTCCTCATCTTCTACAAGCAAGATGTTGGAAGGTTCATAATCCATGTTCAAGCCCCCTTTTTTTAAGGGTGAAGTAAAATGTGCTTCCTTTCCCGGGCTCTGATACAAGCCAGATCTTTCCACCATGGTGGTGTTCAATGATTCGCTTCACAATCGTCAGGCCGATGCCAGTGCCCTCTCCAACCTGTTTTTTTGCAGATGAGAGCCGCTGGAATACCTGGAAAATTTTATCAAAATCCTTTTTCTCAATGCCGATGCCGTTATCGCGGACAAAGAATACCTTTTGCCCGTCTTGTTCTTCGACCCCCACATCAATGCGGGGAGAGGGATTCTCTTTTCCAATATATTTTATCGCGTTTATTAATAGATTATCCAGTACCCGTGCTAATCGTCTTTTTTCGCCGTAAATGACCGGGAGGTCTTCCTGGATGTTAACCACAATGCCCCGCGCCTTGATTTGAAGTTGAAGCGCTTCCAAGGCATCTTTTACGAGCCTGGCAAAAGGAAACTCTCTTTTTTTTTGAGTTAGGCGGTCGATACGGGAAAGATCGAGCAGGTCTTTGATCAAGAGCTCTATTTTCCGTGCGGCATCGCTTATGTACCTGAGGTATTTCTCTCCGTCTTCTGAGAGGACATCCCCGAAATCTTCTCTCAAGGCGCCGACGAAACCATCGATGGTGACAATAGGGCTCTTGAGATCATGGGAGACCCTGTAAACAATGGAATCAAGCTCTTCGTTCTTGGCAGCAAGCTCGGCAAGTAAGGCCTTCAATCTCTTTTCGTTTTTTCGTAGCGCCTCTTCCGCCTTCTTGCGCCTGATGGCTTCTTTTTCTGACTCCTTGACCCTTTGTTCCAGTTCTTCATAGGTTGGCTTTTTCTGCATTCCAAGGTTCCCCTGTTGGCCTTAACTACAGGATAACGTCAAAATCAGCCTTCACATAATAATATAATGAGAATTTACTCCCGGCCTGAGGATCTCCGGCTTTTCTAAAATCCCCCTATATACACTTTTCCAAAGGATGATACTTCGAAATTCCCCCTTATTAAAGGGGGACTCAGATGGATTTCCTCACACTACACCCTTACTTCTCAAAAACTTGCTTGTTAAAATATAACATTTATATTTTAGAAAACAGACCGGTTATTTTGAGTCACAGAGATAGTCGCAACACCGACTCCGCAAACCTCGCAGTCGATGATGAGAACAGTGAATATTCTCATAGTGCTTATTGTGCCAATACTGCTTGCAATGGCGAATAATTATACCGTTTATCCCTGTGACCAAATGTGCTCTGCATAACCAGACCATGACCATCACGACATTTTCAGAGAGATAGCCTATGGAACAGATACACAGTTTATTGAACCGCCAGGT
>JAJSZR010000083.1 GCA_030262715.1 Deltaproteobacteria bacterium | reverse complement strand
ACCTCTATCTGCTGATCAGTCTCAAGTTAGATCCTGGTTTTCGTTTAAACGGTTCGGATGTGGAAGTGGACAAGGTTGTGAAATTTACTGATGCCTGCCTTGGCACAGAAGCGGAGGTTCCGACTGTGGAAGGTGGGACGGTGAGGCTCAAGATTCCTGCAGGTACACGGTGTGGACAGAAGTTGCGTCTGAGAGGGAAGGGTCTCCCAACTGCTTCTGGTGGCAGAGGAGACGAATATGTTCGAGTAATGATTGAAGTGCCGGCCAAGCTGACTTCGAAACAGAAGGATCTGGTCCTTAAGTTGAAAAGGGAAGGACTTTAGCTCAGGCACTCAGGCCTCCAATTCCTCCCTTTACTCCGGAAGTGCCAGGCTCCCAGCCTGTGACTGACAAGTGCCGGGAAATATAGCCAAGGAGCCTTTAAGTTACTTTTTTCGACGAAAATTGGCCAGGGGCAAGAGGCAAAATGGTCATTTCAGGATGTTTTAGGGGTCCATTCAGACCAAATTCGTCATGTTACTTTGTCCCCTTCAAGAGCCTGTTGATACTGTCCAGAGGATCACCTTGCAGTCGTTCGATAGTTTCTACAGGTCTGCTGAATGTTTTTTCCTTGTATGGTGTGTTACTATCAATGTGGCTCTGAGCCCGATCAATATATTGAAGAGTCTGGCTAGTCGTAACTGCATTTTGCAAAATAGGTCCTACCTGAAAGGACCCCTGTAAGATCCTTTCGATCCTTTGTCCGTTTTGCTTTTCCCCCGTTATGGTTGTAGTCACCAGGTAGGCTCCGTTTTTGTCGGTTTCAGTGAAGGTGTTTCCCCAAATACTATCGCCTGCGTTATAATCATTATGAGCCCCGTCATCGAAAAGTTTAACATTCCTAGTGGTATCAAGCATCACGTCTTTGTACATCGTCCAGTTCTGGCTCTGTGCTTGCACCATGCGAATCATTTCCGGACCTGGTTTCCGAATTCGGACGTTCACTGAGACATTTTTCAGCGGGACTTTGTTCCAGGTGCCAATGAGTTCTGCAGCCTGCACATTGATAATGACTTGTTCTCCCAAAGCGTATTCAGCACGGAATCCTAGCATGTTCGCGAAGACATCGGTTTTTTCGGAAACAGCGATATTTACCTGTTCCGGCACTGGTGGGGGCTCAGCCCAACTCACTTCGAGTCCCCATTCTCCAGGTTGGGGATTATTCACTTCCAGCATCTGGAACACTTGCCCCTCCACAAAGCGTCCTCCATTTCTCCGAAGCTGTTTGCCCGTTAAGGTCTGACCATTAGGCAAAACCAAACATGTTTCAAGTCGGCTTCCCTGCCAATTGGTAAAAACATTCAGATGTTCTGCACCTTGACTAACCGGGATTTGATAGGCAAGTTCGCCATTTGGAGCAAGCGGCTCATTGACAGAAAGAAGAATGCATTTCCTTTTGGCGTGCGCGCTAATGACCTGATAAACATTTGCCACGTTCTGTGTTTCCGCTGGCCAATATGTTCCGCCTGTTATTTTTGCAATTTCCGTTAGAGCTGCTTCGTCTGCATCTTTTCCGAAGCCGACCGTATAAACTGGCCAATGTTTTGTCTTAAATTTTTCAGCAACGGACCGCCAGCTTCCCCGGTTATTCTTTCCATCCGACATCAAAAGCGCCACTTTGCTATCGGGATCGGCGGAGGCATTCTCTAACTGACTGAACCCCTGTTCCAATCCCGCCCCTATGTTTGTTGCGCTATGAGCGCTCACACTAGAAAGAGCTGAATCAAGACTGCTACCTATTAATTGATCACGATTTGCCATTGTTAGCTCGGTGCTTGCCCTTTCAGAAAACACCGATAAGGAGGCCTGATCATCGGAAGACATAGTAGTAACGTAGGCTTTGGCTGCTTGGAGCGCCTTTTCTAGTTTTTCGCCTTTCATGCTTCCAGAACGGTCGATGACAAGGGCTGTTGCAACACTATTGATACCATGGGGAACATATTCGCACTCAATCTTTTCGGAATTATCATAGACAAATCCAAACATGGTAGTCGGATCGAAGCTTAATGGTCGAAAACTGACAATACCTTCTTTTTTGTCGTTGATTTTCCAATTCTGTTCAATCACCTCAAATTTCTCGCCCAACACTTTCTTTGTCACTACAGCGACATGGCCAAATTCTAACCGCGTGCCAACCTTACCCTTTTTCCACACAAGGACAGCGCCCTTAAGAGGATTATTTCCTCTGGTTAAACCGTAATATTGCGCTTTTTGCCAAAACATGGAAGCAGGTACCCCGAATTCTTTGTCTGTTAGATCCTTTCTGAGATGTTTTACTAAATCAACGCATTGGTATTTCCATTGATTATTGTCTTCCTCGATTTGGATCGTCTCTCCTAGCGATAGCCGATTCCTTAACCGTTCAGCCTCTTCGCTATCGTAACACTCTATTATATTGAATGATTCAAAGGCTGAGAAAGCCGTCGCATTCAAAAGCAATAGCATTAATGAGAAAAAGAAAATTGGATTATATTTCCTGGATGAATTTCTTATCATACTTGGTGCGCTAAAAAAGCTGAAAGGCTGAATGGATCTGGCATATGTCTGAAGCTTGTATCACCGACTTTGCAATCCAATAAACGAAAGATCAGCAAATTTGAAGAGTTCATGTCATCAAAAGAGCCTCCTCTTACCCTTTCCCAACGGCAAATCATCCGACCACTGTCCCATCAACTCACCGTCCAGTTTGAACATCTTCAATTGCAAGGTGAAATAGGCCAACTCTTGGCCGTCTCTCCCATACTGCCGCGTGGAGGTCAGCTCCGTGTTTACAATGTAGTCGAAGCTGGTTGCCGTCTTGTCCACTACCCTGACAAGACCGGAGTTAAAAATGGTTTCCTGGACCCGATCATGAAGGTCTGACATACGAATATTTTCATTGTCCGTGTTGTTAACAAGCCTCCCTACGATAAGCCGTGGCCTCTTGTTACCCCAGCTCTGAACTACACTGGAAGTAAGCATTTTGTTGGTTACCTTTTCAGCAAACGCCATATAGTCGCCCATGGTGAGTTCGGTTTGTAAATGGGCTCGGCTACTAGGATCGAGAACTGCCACATCACCCTGCTGTCCCATTGTCACAGGACCGCAACCATTCAGGGAAAGAATGAAAATTGTAATAAAACATGAGGCGATAGAGGAAAAAAACCTGTTCATCTCCTAATTCTCCTTTCTATTTCTTTTGTTTGTAAGATTCGATGAATGCATCGTCAGGGAAACGAACCGTATAAATAATGGCGGTGGCTTGCGGGTTTTTCCCAGTTGATTGGAACCTTTGTGTTTGGCGCGGCGTAAGTGTGAAGCGGTGCCAGACACTCCTGCTATCCGCGGTAAAACCTTGATTGTCCTCCCAATCGAATTTGTATTCCAGGGTATATCGATTGTCTGTTAAATTCTGAACCGTGACCTCGGCCTGGTTAAGTTGTCCAACGGTACGGAATCGAGGGTCGATAACGGCCACCTTGCCCAAAAGTTTCTTGGAGCCAATAATCAATTTAGCCCTAGGATGGCTGGTATCTATCATCGATTGAGAAACCGTGCGCTGAGTCGCTGCAGGTCCTATAGCCGGGGCACACCCGAAGGCACCCGCAGCAATCAATAATCCGGCAATCAATGCGATCAATTTCATCAGTTGCATCATGAACCACTCCTCTTTTAGTTTATTGCGAGCCACATTTTTTGGTTGGGATGAGCATACAAGGTCTTATCAATGCTTCGGGCGTAAACGAAATTGTGACTGGACGTATCGAGGTTAACTGTTCTTGACGCCAGTCTCCTCCCTTTCTTATCGTAGGTTGTGATTTTGATTTTCTTAAGATCTTTAGGGACATAAAACCGCGCGGCCTGAATAGTGGCAGGCAAACTCATCCAGGACCGCATATCCGGGGTAGCCGCAGCAACAAGTTCATCATCTGCTACTTGACCAATGGAACCCGCTCGACTTAGCAATTTTTTTGCGAAATATGCCCGTCCTGTCGCCAACAAGACACGCAAATAACGGAATGGTGCACAATCCTTTTGATGACGTAGGCAAATTGCTTCTATATCTGCAACCGACGACAGATTTGCCAACTTTTGACCGTTCCCGCCAGAGACCTCAATACTGTGCACTTGTGAAGGTACCGGCTGATAGAGTGGCAATTTGATTGGAATAGCAGTTTCCTTTATGGAAAGTGGCAGAATTAGAAGTTTCTTTTCCGGCACAAAACCGTCTGCCACAACCACGTGTACCAGCCTCTTGTCAGGTGGCGGGGAAGAATTTTTAAGATCCTTAACAGCTTTCTTCAGCACTTCGCTTTCCGGATTGAGATCGAGTGCCTTCTTGTAGGAGATCCTGGCATTGTCTCTTAGGCTGAGATCGTCAAAACCTTCAAATTCCTGGATCATTCCAGCAACGTAATAGCCGAAAGGATTGACATATGCATTGGATACTGATATGGCCTTGGCCTCCATAGAAGCGTATTCCTTTTCAACAGCTTTGCTTAAATTAAGCCCAAAGATATCATTGTTTTTTTCTTTTTGCTCTTCTTCGGCCAGATTCTTTTTTGCAGCCCTTAGTTTCTTGTCAAAACGCTTCTTCTCAATGTTCTGCCAGTTTATGGCACGCCGGGTGACATTATAGGCTTTTCGTTCACCCTGCAGCAAATAGGCGATGCTCTTGTAGTTGAGCATCAGAACTCTCTCATATCCTTCGCCCTTATAGGACTGTAACTCTTCATAGCCCAGCAAGGTCTCTAAGCCAAAGGCCCCTGCTTTACCAACCCAACTTCCGAGTTTGGACCCCTTTTCACGTTTTGCAAAAAGATCTTCAGCGCATGCAAATCTCTCCACCGCTTCGTCAAAGTCACCACAGTCGATGTATAATGTCCCTCCTTCCAAGAACGCCAAAGCTCTGGAACTCAATAGTGATGTCGCTGCACAGTCATTTTTTTCATGCAGTACGTTCCAAGTGTTCTGGTCTACAACTCCATTAGCTTTCAAACCGTTGCTCCGCTGAAATTCTATTACTGCATTTTCCGTGGCAGGTCCAAAAATGCCATCTGTGGATCCTGAACCGAACCCCTTAGCATTCAGCTTTTTTTGGACTTCAACGATCTTAGGGCCACGCATCCCTTTCTTTAAATGCTCATTCCCGAAATGAGATCGAATCGTCTCTTCCGTGCGTTTGCGCTGGTCCTTGTTGTTTGACGCATACTCAGCTTTTTTATCATTTTCTGCATAAACTTTGGCCGCCTCCGCTACCATCCCTGAAGCAATCAGGCTTTTTAAAGGCACAAACGCCTGTGAATAACCTGAAAAAATAACCTGTTTTTGTAAGGGTTCAGTAGCCTCCTCAGAGGGTCTCTCACGATACGAAGGTGTTTCCGTCTTTGAAGAATCCTCCTTATTCTGTGAATTCTGTGGTTGTTTATAAAGGCTTTTAAGAAGCGCACTGAAAGGATTTTCGGCCTTCTCAGCATTTACATTGTTTATAGGCAAAAAGATAAACAGGCAACCAAATATGAATGCAGTATTCCTGATCTTCATAAGCCACCACCCCTCTTTCTCTCTCTAAATCCCAATTGATCGAGTTAACAATACCGAAACGTATTTACGCCTACCATGCAGGGCGCATTACGCGTTTCTTTTTGGCCTCGGGCTTCTTAGTAGCCGCCTGTAACTTGCGTAGGACATCGCCGGCTTTTACATCTTTCCCGGATGTAACTATCGCTCTCGAACGAGACGCTTCCACTGATACAATCTCCACGGAAGCGACTTTCGTTTCCGATTTGCCAAATGAGAGCCCTGTATCCGGATCAATCAACTCCTGACCTGGACGCATTACATCAAAAATGCTGCCGTTTTCCAGGCCGACGTCCATTCCTCGGTTGAGATATACTGTACCGTCAGCCGTCGTTCCCAATATCTTGATTGGGAAGAGCCGTCCCACAATTAGACTGACAGCCTCGGTTGTGAAGCCATCCATCAAGTTACTCATGACCTGTGTCGCATCGCCACCCGGTTTTATCCGTTCATTGACGCGAACTTTGTCAGCCGCGATGACGCCACCGGTGTGGACGTCAACGATGCGGAAGGTACCTTCAGCAATACCGTTAACGTGTACCTGTTCCTCATCCAAAAAAGGTACCTTTTTACGCTGAGTGGTTGTATACAAATTTGAAATCTCACCGTGAATCAAATAATCCGCCCCAATCAGTTTCTGGAGACGATCGTGAATATCTCCTCCTGAAGTCATGGACTCGAAAGCCTTTTCATCCAATATTTGATCAACCTCTTGTCGATCCATTACCCTAAAGCGGTTGGTATTTGTTAGCTTGACAATTAAATCGTCAGTCAGGCGCTTGATATGGCCATCTCCCAAGCTGTCTGTTCGGGCGTTTTGGTTTAATCTAAGCAGCCCAACGGCCAGAGTTGCTTTACCACCCTGCTTTTTCTCACTGGATTTAGCTGAAACATCTGTAAGTATAGCTCCGCTCCTGGACGGAGCAGGCTTTCGTGCTTGGGCCGCCCGTTTTTCCCGATTCTCCGGTGTTCGTTTCAGAATATCACCCGCCACAATTTCGCTACCGGCGGCAAATGTTCCCTTGCTCCTGGCGTCTTCGACGTCATTAATCACAACTTGTCCGATCAGGGTCTCTTCAACGCCCAATTGGACACCCGTATCCGGGTCTATTACCGCCTGTCCAGGCCTGAAGGCGTCCAGAGTTTCACCGACAAAGAGTCCTCCATCATTCCCACGGTTGATGTATATTGTTCCATCCCCTCCCACCGCAGCAACCTTGATGGGGTAAATCGCATTCATCAGGATCAAGACGACTTGGTCGGCGTATGCGTTTGCAAGAACGCTAACGATTCGGCCACCTTCGGCATTGGCGTCAACAGGCTCTTTGATAGAGATCTTGCGAGATTCCATAATCTCCCCGCTTCTGGCATCAACGATTCGCATGTTTCCTTCCACGTAACCGATTTTTCTCTTGAAGGTGCGAGAAGAATTCGGCAGTTGAGTGACTTCTTCCTCAAGTCCAAAATGCGCCAAGCTGCCGTAAGCGAGGTAATCAGCGCCTTTAAGAGTGCCCATGGCGCTGGCCATATCGCGGCCTTGGGCCAAAGCCTGCGCCATCTGCTCGTTAAGAAGCTGATCCACTTCCTGCCGGTCGATCATCTGGAATCGCTTTGTCTGGGCCAGACGGGAAATGATTGTGTCGGTAAACAATGGGGTATGTTCTGCCGCATCCTTTCCCGTACGCGCTGTGGAACCAGATTTTATCAATCCGACTGCAACCATGGGAAGTTTTTTTTCTATGGCACGTTCATTAGCGGTCCCACCGGAAAGCGGGACTGCAGCAGTGGAAGGGATACTGGCTAATTTGGCTTGGCTGGCCTGAATATCAAGAGAGGCGAGATCGTTTACAAGAAAATGTCCCTCTGCCACAGGTCTTACTATGGACAACGTCTCCTGTGGAGTCAGGATTTCCACCCGCCCAACATCAGTTTTTAATTGGCCGATGACCACACCGGAGTCATCCCTGATCTCCTTGCCCTCACGTTGAATGACATAAATGTCTCCCACTTTGGCCCCATCATTTGTACCTCTGGACAAAATGAGGGGATCCAGAGTTACAATACGGGCAGGGAAAGTTACGTCTAAGATTTTGACAGCCGCTAATCGACCCAAGTGATCGAAAAATGAATAGTCGTCCGTATCGGTCTCCTTGCCCTCAAACAGAGTTTCCGTCACCTTGGTGCGAAGGCTCGTAGCACCAACAACCATTCCTGACTTAACCTCGATGACGCGCAAACGGAGTCGGGCATCAGCTACATTCTTGCTTACCTTTCGTCCCTCAGTGCTGTATGGCACAGCGGTCTCTTCGGTTTTTCGTGTGAGTTTTTCCAGGTTGCCCAGGACAAGATAATCTGCGCCAACTGCGGTACCGAGATCCTGAAAGTCCTTTAATATATCGTTATAATTTGCAAGGGTTCCTGTGGTGCCCACATCCCCGGTTCCCTTTGCAATCCCGCCTCCGACTGGCTTTGGCGCAACGGCTGATGTCTGCTTCATGCCAACACCCGGTAGTCCTAGCTTTCCTGATATTTCAGTAGTGGTTCCCGTCACCATCCCTCCATCCATCTTTTCCATGTCAGCTATCGCCTTATCCAATGTACGGTCAAGATAGGTCTTCTGCAATTCTTGCCCGAAGCGCTGTTCAAGCACAACTTTGCGAAGCGCTTTCCTTTCCACCGGGACAAAGCGTTTGCTGTTGGCCAGATGTTCAAGAATTCGATCCGAAAGAACGTCTGGAAGACCAATGGAAGATCTGTCATGAATCTGGGTTCGGTCCGGAAGAAAATCCGAATGCCCAATGACGGCAATTCTTAATTTCTTTTTATGGTGAGATAACGTCTTTGGTTTAGCTGGTTCGGCCTCGGTTTTGGCCGAATCAGAACAACTCGAAAAAACAGACATTAGAAAAATTAATGCAATAATCCAACAAACACGATTTCTCATGGCACTCCCCTTTTAACAATATGCCGTCATAGGCCATTATGGTTTGCGGACGATATCGCCCTTTTGTATTGGCTCTTTTGTGTTTTTTGGCTCGATTTCGGCAATAGTAAATTTGGGATTGACCCTTGTCACCTTAATTTTTCCGACCAGCATTTCAGCCGAGCCCAGGCTTTCGCCTGTATCAGGATCAACGAGTTCCTCTCCAGGGCAATAAACATTAAGGATGTCACCAACTTTTAGCCCACCATCCTTGCCCCGGTTGATCCACACCTGATTGCCCTGGCTATTTAGCACACGCATTGGGAACACCGTGTCAACTAATTGGTCCGCCATCTGTGCGGACACCCTTTTAGCCATCTTGATGAAGTGAACGCTGCTCGGAGCCCCTCTTTTGCTGTTTACAACTTCATCCTTGGTCGCAAATGTGCTTTTCAAATAAAATGTCGTCTTGATAGCTCCTGACTCAGTGTCTACAACCTGAGCGTTTATTTCCAGCAACCCTGAATCCCGACGGATATATTTATTAGAGATATTAGGTACCGGTCTTGCTGAACGATAGAATTTAAAATCCTGGACTATAGGGATGACTAAAAAGTTGGCATTCTCAAATTGTCCTTCCTGAGCTGCATCCCCCTTGGCGAAATCTGACTTTGCGAATTCTTGCTCTTCACGAATGGCACCCAAGGTCTCTTTCTGACGAGTGAGCACTTCAAATTTTCTGGTCGCTTGCAAGGAAGCTTCCATTTCCACAAGAAGTTTTGAAAGATTCAAATATTTCAATACAGGTTTTTTAACGCCTTTTCCTACCAGGGGCTTTTTTATAGCCACGCGGGGTTTCTCAATCGGCTGAGCGTACACCTGGCAAGGTTGCAATAACAGAAGACCTAACATCAATGTTATGAACAAAAAGTTAGGGGCATTAGATAACCTACACATAAAGACCTCCTATTCCAAGGACATCAATCTCACATGGAGATCGAGCCACTCGGTGAATCACGTATAATCAAGCGTGGGCGCCCAAAGTCGTGTCGGCCAACATCTCCGAATACCAAACTGAAAAAAAGATTCAGGGCCAGCTTTGGCAACCGCGTAAATCCAGTTCCCAAACTCTGACGGTGCCTTTGAGTGAACTCCCGCTTGAAATCCAATAACTGTGCCCACAGACGAATATCCCCAGCACATAATCATCCATGAATGCGGTAGGGAAAGCCCATCCGCTGCATTGATTCGATATCGTCAAAGCAGCGAACGCTCTATAACACTTTGTGACTCAAAATTAGCACTCTTGTCATGGGGTGCGATTTGAAAGAAGGGTTTATATCATATATCTCCTCATCTCTCTTATCTTCAAGCTAACCCAATGATTGTTCTACCGCGCGTATCTTTCTCTTTTCTGACTTACCGGCCGAAAGCCAAGCGGATATCAGACCACAGACCCAGACAGGGCCAAAAAGAAAAACACCGATACCCATAGCAAACATGAGAATAAAACATAGGGCATCCAATGCGAAAAATATGAGAGCCTTAATCCAGCTTCCGCAATAGAGGTCACCCAAACCTGGTATGAAAACGGACAGTATTATGGATACTAAAGCGCTCTTACCCTTCATTTGTTTTTTTATTCTTTCTTCCTCAAATATTATTCTTTTTTCTTCATCAGAAAGAACCATTGACGCCTCCTCCAAAGTTAGATCTGTTGTTGATAGGAAATCGCTTTTCAGGGATTGGGGAGAGGATAGCCAGTAATCGCTTGATCGTGGATCGAATACCTCAACAACTCCCCCTTTCTCCAGTCAGTCCCTAACCTAGTAGAATTTTTTATCAGGCTCAAAATAGAGTGTCAAGGGATAATAATGATGAGTTTCGAGCTTGTTTTGAGGCGTAGAAGGCATGGATTGACATTCTGCAGCCCAGGCTATCCCACTGAGCTACTGGTGACCTCTTCAGTGAAACGCAATGGTTGGCCCATCGTATCCAGGTCAGCCGTCATCAAACTCTTTTCCTTGCGAATCCTTCTACTAGGTCTCCGCACTTGAGGTATTCTTGCACCACCTCGTCCACAACAGAATTGAAAAAGCCGTATTGTTTCTCGCAGCTCTCGTCATAGTATGCCTTGAACTCTTCGTAGTTATTGTGCAGGATGCTCCATAGTGGCGACTGAGTCGAGTCTCTGGGATGATAAATAGGTGAGGCTCCGAGCATAGCAGTGAGCCCTTGTGCTGTGTCTGTATCGAAAAATGCACAGCATATTCCAAGCCCGACTCACCTGCTTATGAAGCACTTCTCCACCAGGCCGCAGTTGGGCGTTTGTTGCCAGTATTAGATCAACCTGGTGGCACCAGGAGGGGGACATTTGCGGCCTCAATTGTCGGAAATTGTCAACCAAGTATAAAAGAAGGCGATTTCCTATCAAGGGCAGCCGGTTACCCGTCACCCCACTTGCTTATCCCCGAATTGAGGTTTGACTGCAGACTCAGGGCTATGAGGTTGCACAGTTTACGCTATTAAGCATTGATCGAAGCAGAGCGTTCAATCTCTGCAGCCTGTCTATCTGAAAAAATTTTTCTATGAAAAGGATATTGAGAACCTGGAATTTTAAAAGATATAAAAAGATAGAGGGTGACACCTTTGCGTGTTTGCAGTTCCTTGTGGACTTCCTGGAAATCAGGATAAAAACGTGAACTATTCCGTGGAGTAGGAGGAGGAAAAAGCTTATGCTCAATGGCTGTATCGGAAAGATCCTCCGGCAATGGCCAGCTTAAACCAGCCATCCTGGCACGCTTAAGGTAATCACTGACCATACGTAACCGTTCACTCCCCCCCTCTATTTCTACCCTGGGATTATGGAAGGAGCGAGGCCTTTTCTACCAAGGGCTATCGTTTGAGCGATATACTGCCAGGGATCTTGATT
>JAJSZR010000082.1 GCA_030262715.1 Deltaproteobacteria bacterium | reverse complement strand
GGCTGATCACCTGCCAACTGCCGAGATGGGCCTCTCTACGCAATATTGGATCTATTTGACGCAAAAGCATCGACAGGGCGAAGATAGGTTTCCCTCGCACCACTTCCTCACCGAAGAGGGAAATGGACCATGAGTCGGCGTGAAAGGACCCACCGAGAAATTCGGCTTTGGGCTGAAGGACTTGGTAATAATGGTCGATTACGGCGCCCAGGGCACGCGCGAGACGATCGAGTACGGCCCTGGATTGGAGCGCCCAATCTTTTCCGGAATGGGGCATCTTCCTGACGTGCTCCCACTGGTGAAGACAGTGTGTAAGCTCGTCATTGCCTTTTGAAATAAGGAGGTTTTCCAGCACCATTGCGATCAATTCCACCAGTTGATCAGCGCTGGGATGGAGATGGAGACCCCGTTCCACTACAACGCGCACGAAATTCTCCAGGGCCAGATCGAGGAAAAGCAGGTCGCGAACAACATTTGAATTGCCTTCCAATTGTGTTTTAAGACGGCATCGCGCCTCAGTAATCTTTTCAATAAGCAAGCAGGCATCCGTATTGTCACGATGCATCCATATGAAGTCCATCAGGCCGTGCATTCCCGAATCGAATAGATATCTGGCAGCGTAGATGGCGGTGCCGAGATCAGTACCGGAATGAACGGCCTTGAGAATCCCCAGGAAATGCTCAAAGTCATGAATCAATGGGTCTTTTATAGATGGGACAAAATCAGGGTGAGATATGATTGGGCGCTCGAAGCTCTCAAGCCTTTCTTTTGTAATCCCTCCTGCTTCGAGTATCTTATAGAAAAAATCCAGATTGCCGTTATTTTTTAAGAACCCCAGATAGGCCTCGCAGATGACGACATCATCAGGAGTGGTGTTGTTGTGGAGTTTCTGGTGCCACTCCTCCATGAAATGCCCGGAGACCTCCTTGATGTGGAGGCGATGCATGATGTTTAAGACCTCGTCACGAATTCGCTGTCCTTCACCGCCTCGGCCCATTGTGGTCAGCATCAAACGGATGTACTTACGCCCTTCCGGCTCTTCTTTCGTGTAGTAGTCAGCAAGCTTAAGCGTCAATCGGTCCTCGGCATGGCTCAATTCCCTGGGCTGTGTGTTGTAATTCCGCTGCCAGTCAAGCTGTCTGATGGCAGAAAAACGCAGCCATACAAACACAAGCGCCAGCCCCTCCATGTCATTTCTGACTTTGTCCAGCAGGTCATAACACAGGTTGAAACGATGCATTAGTGTCCACGAATTGCGGCTCATTTCCTTTTCAATGATCTCATCGGCGATCACTGCGAGCTCAGGATGGCCCAAAGACGCTTCATTTTCTGAAGGGGCAGCAAGCGGGATTTGGTAGTTCCGGCCGCGATTATTGTCCCAGCGGTCCTCATCGGGAAAATAAAGGACGAAAACCAAAAATGAAAAATCCAATGTGCGATCCAGGCTGATAACGATTCGGCCAATACCATTTTGGTCCACAAAAGGGGTCTGAACGGCTTTTTGGCCAAATGCCTGGCTGCCTTGGGGCCAGGCCGAACGAGGAGGGATCTGCCAGGATGCCTGAACATGGTGACAAAGTCCCCAGTGAAACAGACACTTCTTATGGTCTTTCAGCCCGATGGACACCTCGACCTTGTCATCCATAACGCATTTTTCCACGAGTAACTCAACACCGCTTTTTGCAGTAATTTTTTTTGTTATCGTCATTTTATGTAATCATGCCTTGGAGGCTTTCATGCAATCATCAAGCAGTAAAAGTCTTTCGCGCCAGATCTCGGTTTTGCCGGTCAGGTACACTTCCCTGCTCTGTTCATCAATAAAACTCAAGTCTATTTTAAGTGCCGTTTCTACCAACGGGTCCTTCAGGTACTCGGCCCATTCGACTATTACTACGTTTTTTCCATCAAAATAGTCTTCAAGTCCGATCTCAGTGATATCTGCATGGGGACCAAGCCGGTACAGGTCCACATGGATTAAAGGCAAGCGACCGTTCAGGTGTTCGTGGATTATGGTAAAGGAAGGACTTGTCACCTCCCTTTCCTCTATTCCAAGTCCAGAGGCTATCGCCTTGGTCAGACTTGTTTTTCCTGCTCCCAGATCCCCTGACAGAAGAAGGAGGTTCCCCGGTTCAAGCACGGTTGACAGGCAATTTCCCAGAACATTAGTAGATTGAATCCCCTTAAGTGTAAACCATAGCCTCACAGTATGAGCCTCCGCCTGATGAGCACAATGGCAACCCATGCACAGAAAATGGATAGAATTACCATGACCAGTGCGTGAATAGGCCAATCAGGCCCGATCCGACCGTAACAGAGCATACGTGAAAGGTTGACCGCATGAGTCAGGGGTAAGGCTAATGAGATTTTCTGTATAACCGGATTCATGGCACTTATGGAAAAAAAGATGCCTGAGAACAGGAAAAGCGGCGTTATGAAGAGTGAAGTGAAATAATTGAAGAATTCGTAATCGCTGGCCAGGGCAGTCATTATAAGCCCCAGGGATGCAAACAGAATCCCTTCCAAAAAGAGTATGGGGATAAGGGCCAATATCCACGGAGAGGGAATCAGGCCAAAAAACGGGAGGGTTGCAAGCATTATGAGCCCTGAAATGATGCCCTTGGTTGCCGCCCAGATAATCTCTCCCAGCGCAAGCTCCTCAACGCTCACAGGAGTCGTGAGGATGGCCTCGTAAGTCCGCAGGGTAGTGAGTCTGGTGTAAGAACCATACATGGTCTCAAAAGAACCGCTGTACATGACTGCTGAAGCTACCAGGCCCGGAGCTATGAACTGGAGGTAGGTAACTCCCTCTATCTGCGGGATTTGCCTCCCAAGGCCGAAACCCATAGCCAACAGAAAGAGGAATGGCTGGCCCAGGTTTCCTATCAAGCTGGCCCACACGTGCTTTCGCCATACCCTGGCATTTCTCAGCCATACTTTATAAAAAAGCAGCCACATCAGTTCTCTCTCAAAGTCCTTCCTGTCAGCTTTAAAAACAGGTCTTCAAGATTTGCCGGCCTCTTGCTGATATGACAGAGGGAAATAGCCATGGTCTCAAGCTCAGCACATGGTTCATGGACATATATGAAGAGCCTGCCTGCTACCTTCTCTGTATCCACCTTGCAGGAGCGGAGGGTTTCTTCCAGGGCGTCAAGCTTTTCCGGACTGTCCTCCACCTCAAACACTTCCGATCCCATCATATCTGCCACCATTTCTCCGGGTTCCCCCTGTGCAACTATTTTCCCTTCATCCAGTATCAAAACCCTGTTGGTCAGGCGAGACACCTCTTCCATATAGTGGCTCGTAAGGAGCATGGTGGTACCCTGGGATCTCAGGTCTTCAAGACGCTCCCACATCAAGTGTCTGGCCTGGGGATCAAGGCCTATAGTAGGCTCATCAAGGATCAGCAACTCCGGCGCATTTATCAGGGCCCTTGACAAGAGAAGACGCCTTCGCTGACCACCTGAAAGATGTTGAATGATCTCATCACTTCGATTTTTCAAGGCAAAAAAACCGAGGAGATCGTCTGCTCGCTTTCTGGCTATAGAACGGTCTACTCCAAAATATGCGGCATAGACGAGTAGGTTTTCAAATACAGTCAGATCCGGATCCAGATTGTCTGCCTGGGGCACCACACCTATCCTCAATTTTACGTGTTTCAGCCGTTTAGGGATGGATTCACCAAAGATACTGATTTTACCTGAAGTAGCCCGGACAATGCCCAGGAGCATATATATGATGGTAGTCTTTCCAGCCCCATTAGGGCCGAGCAGCCCCAGACACTCTCCGGGATATATACAGAGGTCGAGGCCCCTGACTGCCATCCTGCCTCCGAATTGCTTTGTGAGATTCCGGATCTCTACAAGGGGAGGTTTGGCTGTCAATGTCATATCAATTATTGTAATTATTCACTCCCTGTCTGCCAAGAAATGTTACAAAATAACCACGGCCCAATTAGCTATCGACCAATATCTGAGACTGACGTATTGTATATAAATTTCGACATCCTTCACGACAGGTCAAAAGTAGTTTACACATTGTTGATTTTGTATTTTGGCAGTGAAATTTGAAATTTGAAATTAGGAAAAACACAAAGATGTAGATGCGTTACCTAATTTCGAATTTCCAATTTCCAGTTTCGACATTAGAAATCGAGCTTATAACTCAAACTCAGCCTCATAGAATTTTGTCTTAATCTTCCTTGATTCAAAGGAATTAATATCTTCCAGGAAATTAAGATATACTTCGAGATCTTGGCTGTTTTGAAGATAGTTTTTTCTTATAAAAGCGAAGTCCTTTGGGGATAACAGGAGATCAGTTTCGAGATTAATATTCCTATTTTTTCTGCTTTTCTCCGATGATGTCATAGTATCTCTCCATCTGTCCATATTTCTCAAAGTATTTCTGGACTTTCTGTAAGTTTATCTCCGGCAAGTTGAGCAATTCCTTTATATCGGCCATCTCTCTTAAGGCTCGTTCCGGATCGTTTTTCATAGCAAAGACTTTCAACGCCACAATGTGTTCCGGCTTCACCACCGGCAGGGTCAGATTACCCAAAACCAGAAGCTTTGCGGTTTCATTGAAAATGGTTTCTGCTGTATCCCCTTTCACATAAACAAAATCGATCCTACACAGATCAGATAAATGGTGAATGTGATTGGAATATCCTTTGGAGCTATAGATGGTTTCAAATCCCAGGGATTCCAAATTTGCAATTATTTTTTTCTGGTTTTTCTGTCTGACTATAAAGTCAACGTCCTGTGTTGCCCTCACATATCCATAGGCCTTTAGGGCAAAGGCGCCTATCAATGCATAGTCAATTCTTTCCCGTTCAAAAAATTCTATTAAAAGTTGAAATACTTTTTTAAACTTCATCAGAGACCTTTCGTAATCCCATTAATCTAAAACCTAAATCCTGCAAGCGCCGAGATTACCGAAGGGTGACGGATTTTGAAAATCTTTTGCTGTCTTCCTTTCACTATTTTAGTGAACTTGTTTACCAATTGAGGGAGAGAGTGGTCATGTCAATTATCAACTGGCGCCTGCAACGTGGCTCAGCCTATTTACCACTATCTTCGATGCGAGCCTGATTGCTGCCTCAAGACTGGCGCAATCCGCCTTTCCGGTACCGGCTATGTCATATGCAGTCCCGTGGTCTACTGAAGTCCTGACTATCGGAAGACCTAATGTCAAGTTGACCCCGTCCCTGAAATGAATGAGCTTAAAAGGAATCAGCCCCTGATCATGATATTGGCAGACTACAGCGTCAAATTTCCCATTGATAGCCTGATAAAACACTGTGTCCGGAGGATAAGGTCCATTGGCCGCTATGCCCCTTTCCTGAGCCATTTCTATAGCGGGTGTTATGACCTGCTCTTCCTCATGACCAAACATCCCCGACTCGCCTCCGTGCGGATTTAGCCCGGCCACGGCAATCTCCGGTTCTTTTATACCGAATTCATTTTTTAAGGAGAAATCCGTAAGAAAAATTACTTGAAAATTTTTTTCCGTGCTGATGCTGTCTGCTACCTTTCTCAAGGGGCAGTGTATAGTTACAAGGGTTACCCGGAGTCTGTCGCCTGCCAACATCATAGCATATCTTTTCGTGTTGGTCCTGTCAGCCAGGATCTCAGTATGCCCCGGATAGTCAATGCCGGCAAGTTTAAGGCCCAGTTTGTTTATAGGAGCAGTCACAAGACCGGAGAGCCTTTCTTCCTGGCAGAGTCTAATGCCCTCAGTAACATATTCAAAAGAGGCCTTTCCGGTAGCAGAGCTCGGCTTACCCCACGGAATATCTTCAATGTTAAGGTCGGTCCGGGTAATTACATGTATCGCATTGCCGGAAAGGGAATCGCCAGGCATCCAGGGCTTAATGGGAATGTTGATATCAAGTGCCTTTGCTGCCCTTTTTAGTATGTTCATGTCCCCTATGACGACCGCCGGAGGGGACAGTAACCATTCAGGATTGGCAGCAAATGCCTTTATAATTATTTCAGGACCGATCCCTGCTGGACAGCCCATGGTAATGCCCAGCGGATTGAGTGATTTGGTGATTTGGTGATTTGAGTTGCGAGTTGCGAGTTGCGAGTTGCGAGTTGCGATGCCCATTATTTTTGTTTTCTCAAGGAAGTTACAAATAGCTGAGATATCTCCTTCATATATCTTGTCCAGCCAGAAAGAGAGATAAACAAGCAGTTCCTTAAGCAGAGAATCTCGAGATACCTGGCAACCTGTAGCACTTGATATGGAACATGCCTTCTCCTTGAGATCTTCCGGGAAGGCATCTTCTGAAGTACTAATATTTATACCTATTCCGATTATCCAGGCAGAACTTTCAGATCCGCTTGTCAGCTCGCAAAGCATACCGGCCATCTTTCCATTCCCAATATACAGGTCGTTAGGCCATTTTATTCTAATGGATGGTGGCTTGGCGCAGCGAGACTTGGTAAAAAGGGATTGTATGGCAGCTAATGATGCAACAGCACAGGTTAGAGGGAACCAGGCCTCTAGAATCCCGGGCCTTGGGATGGCAATTGATAGATACAGGCCGGCACCAGGAGGAGAAATCCAGCTCCTGCCTTTTCTGCCCCTGCCTCTTGTCTGGGAATCTGCAACAAAACAGTGCCATAGAATCCCTCTTTTTTGAAAATTCTCTCTGGCAAGGTCATTGGTAGAACCCGTCTCTGGTATCCATGTAATTTCCTGGATATCAGGCACTTTTTTAGCCTTTTTCCTCCAGGACAACCTCATCCCTTCCTGCAATTTCATTCAAAAAGACATTTACATGTTCACTGGCTGAGGTCTGGAGAGAAACCCCTACAAAATCAGGCTTGATCGGAAGCTCCCGTCTCCCCCTGTCCACGAGGACAGCAAGCTGGATCTTCTGAGGTCTTCCCAAGTCAATCAAGGCGTCCAGGGCTGCCCTGATGGTACGTCCTGTATAAAGGACGTCGTCTACCAGTATTATGTTTTTGTTGTCAACAGAAAATAAAATGTCAGTCTTCCTGACTATGGGATGCTGGCTTAGAGTGCTCCAGTCGTCCCGATAGAGAGTAATGTCCAGAATCCCGGTTGAGACCATAGTCCCCTCTATGGCAGCGATTCGCTGCCGCAGACGTTCGGATAACGGCACTCCGCCTGTCCTGATGCCAATGAGGGCGAGGTCCTTTATTCCCTTATTTCGTTCTATGATTTCGTGGGCCATTCTTGTAAGGGCCCGATCTATCTCCTTTGAGTCAAGCACGATTTTCCTGGTATTGTTCACTATTTCCTCCGGATTCGCCAAATGGCTCATTCAATTAATAAAAATACCACGTAGTTACGGATGACACAAACTCGACTTTAGTACTTAGTTGTAAATTTCGTGCATTTTATGGCAGAAAATTCTGAAACACAATCACGAAAACGCGAAAGATTGAAAACGCGAAATAAAACCACATTCAGGCTTTCGTGTCTTCGTATTTTCGTGCTTTCGTGATCAATTTTTTTATCTTCAAACCTGTTTGGTTCCGGCTTGTCCGGGTCAGGTATTCCCAATTTCCGGCCTTTGAATCATTGCGCTAGTTAGCCACAATTATATACGGATTCACCAAATATTTACAAATACGACATACTTAATACCTGAAGTTTTCCATTTTTTTAGTAGTGTTTAGCGGGTAGCGGGGTATTTTCCCGAGACCTCGTTATAGTATATTTATATCATTAAAATAAATTATAATAGAGGCCTTGCATGTTCATACTACACTAGTTGCTTACAGAGCTCAAAAATGCATTTGCCTGTTCTCGAAAAGTAAGGAACGAAGGATATGGTTTGTTTACACCGTTCACACTCCTTGGCAGGGAGTAAATAATTCGATGAGTGACAAGCAAAAAGAAAGGTCCTTTGAAGAGACTGCTGAATCGTTGCTTGAAGTCGTGCGCCAGCTTGCGGCTGAGCTTCAACCGGGTCGGAAACAATTATCGTCAGTGACGCTGGACAGCTTACTGGATCGCGATCTTGGCCTTGACAGCTTGGCCAGGGTAGAGCTGCTAATCCGCATTGAACGAACCTTTGAGGTCATGCTGTCTGAACAGGTGCTGGCCAGTGCAGAAACGCCGCGCGATCTGCTGCGGGCTATGCTGAGCGCCGGCAGCCCGAGGCGGCCCCGGATAACCCCGGACCTGGTAAAACCGGCCGCCCTGGAGAAGACGGATGCCGCGGCCCATAGCGCACAGACCCTGGTAGAGGTTCTGGACTGGCACGTGCTGTCCCATCCGGACCATCCCCATATACTCCTTTACGGCGAAGCTGATCACCCGGTAGAGATCACTTACCAGGCACTTAAGCAAGGGGCGGAAGCAGTAGCTGCCGGGCTGCGGCAAAGAGACCTCGAGCCCGGAAGGACAGTGGCCATAATGCTGCCCACCAGCCGCGAGTACTTCTTCAGCTTTTTCGGAATATTGCTCGGAGGCGGTATACCAGTTCCCCTGTATCCACCAGTACGGCCAACGCAGATC
The DNA here is from genome assembly GCA_030262715.1 of Deltaproteobacteria bacterium. Taxonomy (GTDB): domain Bacteria; phylum Desulfobacterota; class Dissulfuribacteria; order Dissulfuribacterales; family UBA3076; genus UBA3076. The sequence continues at coordinate 3,131 of JAJSZR010000082.1, read as the reverse complement.
GAGGAGCACCTTCGCCGGCACAGGGGCATTCTGGGTAACGCACAGGCCACGATGTTAATTACTGTACCCGAGGCCCAGCAACTCGCCCGCCTGCTCAAGGCCCAGGTGGAAGGACTGCGCAGCGTGGTGACCGTTCAGGAGCTCTCTGCCGGGGCGGGAGAATTTAATCCTCCTCCGTTGCAGCCCCAGGATATCGCCTTTTTGCAATACACCTCCGGCAGCACAGGTGACCCCAAGGGCGTGGTCCTCACCCATGCCAACCTGCTGGCTAACATCCGGGCCATGGGCGAGGCCGTGCAGGCAGATTCCACTGATGTGTTCGTGAGCTGGTTGCCCCTTTACCACGACATGGGCCTGATCGGTGCCTGGTTCGGCAGCCTGTACTACGCCTGCCAACTGGTCCTTATGTCGCCTCTGGCGTTCCTGGCGCGACCGGAACAGTGGCTGTGGACCATCAACCGGCACCGGGGCACCTTGTCCCCATCCCCCAACTTCGGCTATGAGCTTTGCCTGCGCAAGATCAATGACCGTGATATCAAGGGACTGGACCTCAGTTCCTGGCGTATCGCCTTTAACGGGGCAGAGCCGGTCAGCCCGGATACAGTGCAGCATTTCTCAGAACGCTTTAGCCAATATGGCTTCCGGCCGGAGGCCATGACTCCTGTCTACGGACTCGCCGAAAGCTCTGTTGGCCTGGCCTTTCCGCCCCTTGGTCGCGGCCCGGTCATTGACCGGATCCGGCGAGAGCCGTTCATAAGCTCCGGTCAAGCCGTGCCGGCACTGGAAACAGACACAAAAGCACTGCGCTTCGTGGCATGCGGCCAGCCCTTGCCAGGGCACCAGATCCGCATTGTAGATCCCACGGATCGCGAATTGCCCGAGAGGCAGGAAGGCAGGCTGCAGTTCCGGGGGCCGTCGGTAACCAGCGGCTACTTCCGTAACCCCGGGGAGACCCGGGGTCTGTTTCACGGAGACTGGCTGGATTCCGGTGACCTGGCTTATATAGCCGGAGGAGATGTATATCTGACCAGCCGGGTCAAGGACATCATCATACGCGGTGGGCGCAATGTCTATCCATACGAACTGGAAGAAGCTGTCGGAGAAATCCCCGGCATCCGTAAAGGTTGTGTGGCTGTCTTCGGGAGCACTGACCCTGCTTCCGGCACTGAGCGCCTGGTGGTACTGGCCGAGACCCGGGAAACGGACAGCGAGAAAATTAAGCAGCTATACACCCGCATAAACAGCGTGGCAGTCGACCTTCTGGGCATGCCTCCTGACGATGTGGTAATCGCCCCCTCATATACAGTACTCAAGACTTCCAGCGGCAAGATCCGCCGTGCTGCCAGCCGCAATTTATACGAGCAGGGCCGGATCGGCAAACGGCAGCGGGCGGTCTGGTGGCAACTGACCCGCCTCGCGCTGGCCGGCCTGTTGCCGCAGATGCGCCGTGCAAGACGAATGGTAACTGATGTGCTTTACGCCTCTTACGCCTGGGCATTGTTCGGGCTGGTAGCGCCTGTGACATGGCTGCTGGTGACCCTGCTGCCACAGCCTGGATGGCGATGGACTGTTGCGCGTGCCTCTATGCGATTGCTGGCCCTTCTTTCGCAAACACCTATTGTGGTGCACGGGCTGGATAACATTCCCAAAGACCGGCCTATTGTCCTGGTAGCCAATCACCTGAGTTATCTTGATGGATTTGTGTTGGTGGCAGCCCTGCCCATTGAGTTCGGTTTTGTAGCTAAGGTGGAACTGAAAGACTATTTTACTATCCGCATGCTGCTCTCGCGCATGGACGTGGAGTTCATCGAGCGCTTTGATATTGAACGGGGCGTGGCTGATGCCCGGCGGGTCGCACAAGCGGCAGCTCGCGGGAAGTCTTTGCTGTTTTTCCCGGAAGGCACGTTCCAACGTATGCCGGGTCTATTGCCATTCCACATGGGTGCATTCGTTACGGCTGCGGAGGCCGGGATGCCGGTAGTACCTGTGACAATCCGGGGAGTCCGGTCCAAATTGCGTTCAGGCTCCTTGCTTCCGCGCCGGGGAGCGGTAAGCGTCACTGTCGGGAAGCCGATCACACCGAAAGGATCAGACTGGTCTGCTGCCATCGAGCTGCGTGACGCAGCCCGCGAAGACATTCTGCGCCACTGCGGGGAACCTGATCTTGGACATACAGCCACTCTAATAGGAGATTAAGGCATACTTCATGACAAATCAAAGTAGTTTACACTTTATTGATCTTGTATTTTGCAGTGAAATTTGAAACTTGAAATTGGGGAAAATACAAAGATGTATTCTGTAAAAGGTCATAATTTGAGATTTCTCTATCGTGCCTTTTACTACTAAAGAGTCTCAAGACCGTCATGCCGGACTTGATCCGGCATCCAGAATATATCTAAATCACTGGATTCCGGCTTTCGCCGGAATGACGTCTTCAAAAAAGTGCAATTTGTGACCGTGTAGAATATAGATGCGTTACCTAATTTCTAATTTCAAATTTCCAGTTTCGACATCGGCATTCAATTTGATAATTCACGCTTTTTCGAAAAAAGTGCAAACTAATAAATGAAAGACGCCAAAAAGACAGCACATCCATTAACGGAATTCCATTCAGACCTTATTTCTTGCGCCGAGGCAGGCACGTTGCCAGGTCTGTTCCAGCGGCGAATGGAAAGGACGCCTGATATAGTTGCCTACCAGCAGTATGATCCGGCCGGGCAGAGGTGGATATCCTATACCTGGCAGGAAGTTAAACTACAGTATTCTCGCTGGCAGCAAGCCCTGGCAGGAGAAAATCTTGAGGCTGGCGATCGTGTCGCCATTGCCCTGCGAAACAGCGTGGAATGGGTCTGCTTTGAACAGGCCGCCCTGTCCTTAGGGCTGGTGGTTGTGCCCCTGTGTACATGGGACAGTCCTGGAAACATCGCCTATATCTTGACCGACTCGGGCAGCAGGATATTGCTCGTTGGCACTAATCAACAATGGCAGGCACTGGCAGAGCATTGTGCAAAGTTGCCTGCCTTGGACCACGTGCTTTGCTTGGAAAAAGAGAAAGTGACCAGGACACAACAGAAGATAAGATTCAGCCACGTAGCCGATTGGCTGCCGGAACAGCCTGAAGCCCCGGTCAA
>JAJSZR010000081.1 GCA_030262715.1 Deltaproteobacteria bacterium | reverse complement strand
ACTATCAAAACATTACATCCTTGTCTAATACTTTTTTGCGATAAAATATTTTTTTGCCTTGTCAGAAACCCTTGATAGACTTGAAACTGGCAATACGTGCTTCACAGCTGAGCCTCTATTTATATCGCAAAGAATATACCAAATGGAGTTGATCGAATTAACTCTCTGATTTTAAAGAATATTTGTCATAAATGAATAATATTGGGAGAATTTTTTTTGAGGGATTATCCTACATAGAGTAAAGGCGAGACATTTATATAAGCTAACTACCTGTTAATTTAATATTTTTATATGTAGGTTTTTTCATACGCCTTACTCAGATTTTCTTAGGATACAAAGTTCAGAATAGTGACTAAAGAGTTTTTCTGAAGTAAGCTATACCGCAAAATCATTTATAAATATTGGCTTCTATTATCTAATTTTGCAAAAGTTGCCATTTAATTACTATTAACAGCAGTTTGCTATAACCATTTAATATAGTTAATAAAAACATAATGCCAGACGCAAAGAATATTCCATTAAATGAACGAATAATATTTGCATTAGATTTCTCAAATCCAAGAGAAGCCTTGTCGTGGGTAAAAAAACTGGATGGGCATGTTAAATTTTTCAAAGTAGGGCTTCAGCTTTTTCTTGCAGGCTGGTGGAATGTCGTTGAAGCTATTATTAAACGTGGCAATAAGGTCATGGTGGATTTAAAATTTTTTGACATTCCGGAAACGGTACATTCTGCCATCCAGCAGCTTAAAAACAAAGGGATCACCTTTGCAACCATACATGGGAATGATCCAATCATTGAAGCCGCCGTAAAAGGAAAAAATGGGTTAAAAATTCTTGCTGTCACCGTACTTACCAGTTTTGACGAAACAGACATGAAAGAAATGGGCTTCACCGGCACGATTGAGGATTTAGTCTTAATTCGTTCACAAAAAGCTATAAATTTAGGTTGTGATGGCGTTGTTTCATCCGGCAAAGAAGCTTTTGCTCTTAGAGAAAAATTCGGCTCAAACTTTATAATTGTCACGCCTGGCATTCGCCCAGGCATCAATAGAGATGTTATAGGTGACGACGATCAAAAGCGTATTGCTACTGCAAAAGAGGCATTTGCTGATGGCGCCGATTACGTCGTTATTGGTCGCCCAATAAAAAATTCCGACGACCCAATAAAAACAATTAAACAAATACAGACTGAGATTAAAGAAGGATTAATCGCATTTTGAGAATCCACAAGACCGGCAGAGGAAACAACCGCCTTCTGTCTCAAGCACCGCCCCGCACTCCGGACAGTTCATAACAGCGGGATTTCCTTTTTCTATTTTTATCCCGCTTGCGGAGGCCAGCACCTTGGCAATGGCGTCAGGGCAAGAAAGAATCTGGCCTCCTTCATGCCAGATGGGAGATGGACAACGGATGCCGGCAAGCTGGCTTACAATGGACTGGACCCTGATCCCGGAACGGAGTGCCAGGGAAATCAGTCTACTCTCAGCCTCAATCTGACAGGCTGCGCACCCACCGGCCTTACCCATCTGGGCAAATACCTCACATATATCTTTATCATCCCAATTAACAGTTACATAGAGATTCCCGCATCCTGTCCGTACCCGCTCTGTAATACCCCTGGTCTTAAGTGGTCTGGGCCTGGGAGCGATCTTCCCGTTTGTACCTACCTGCATGATCGATTCTACTGCATCGGCCCTTTTCCCCTCCTTTTTCAGACTTAAGACCTGGACCGGCCTGCTACCGCTACGATAGATGGTTATGCCCTTAAGCCCCTGATTCCAGGCCAACAGGTATGCACTCCGGATGGAGTCCTTGGTTGCTTCATCAGAAAAGTTAATGGTTTTAGAAACCGCGTTATCAATGTCTCTCTGGAAGGCGGCCTGGATGGCTATATGGTCCTCAGGTAAGACGTCCATGGAAGTGACGAATATTCTCTTCAGGTCTTCCGGCACCTCATCCAGATCCTGGACTGATCCGCATTCTGCAATCTTTTCCATCAAGGCATCAGAGTATTTACCAGCAGCTTCCATGGCTTTTATAAACAGGGGATGTGTCTCAACCAGCTCTGTACCATCCAATACGCGCCGGATGTAGCTGATCGCAAATATAGGTTCAATGCCGCTTGATGCCCCTGCAATAATGCTGATGGTGCCGGTTGGTGCAATAGTAGTGGTAGTGGCATTCCTCATGTAAGGAGTCTCTGGATTATCGTAAATGCTTCCTTTGTAAGCAAGAAAATTTCCCCGCTTTTTCGCGAGTTCCGCAGAGGCTGCCTTTGACTCCTTATCCATAAAAGACATGAGTTCCTCAGCCAGAGAAATGGCCCTGTCAGAGTTATAGGGAATGTTCAAACATATCAATAGATCAGCAAAGCCCATAATCCCCAGGCCGATCTTCCTGGTTCGGAGTGTCATGTTGCGGATCTCTTTGAGGGGAAACTTGTTGACGTCTATAACATTGTCCAAAAAGTGGACCGCCTGCCACACAGTCTCCTTAAGGGCTGGATAATCTATTTCGCCATCTTTCACAAACCTGCCCAGGTTGATGGAACCCAGGTTACATGATTCATACGGCAAAAGTGGCTGCTCGCCGCAAGGATTCGTGCTCTCGATCTGCCCCAGGTCAGGAGTAGGATTTGTCCTGTTGATCCTGTCCAGGAATACGATCCCGGGTTCACCGGTACTCCAGGCCGATTCCACTATCTTGTCAAAGATGGCCGATGCTGATATCCAACGGACCTCTTTGCCGGTCCTGGGGTTGACCAGCGCATAGTCCTCTCCTTGCTCAACTGCCTCCATATACTTTTCTGTCAACGCCACGGAAATATTGAAGTTGTTGAGCCTGTCAATACGCGTCTTAGCAGTAATAAATTCTTCAATATCAGGGTGATCCACTCTCAGAATGGCCATATTGGCGCCCCGCCTGGCACCACCCTGCTTGACGGTTTCAGTAGCCACATCAAATATTGTCATAAAGGAAATTGGGCCGCTTGCGATTCCCTGCGTAGACTTGACCCGGTCTCCCTTAGGACGTATCCGTGAGAAGGAAAAGCCTGTGCCTCCCCCGCTCTTGTGAATCATGGCAGTATGCTGTATTGCCTCAAAAATGCTTTCAATGGAGTCCTCAATTGGAATCACGAAACACGCTGAGAGCTGTCCAAGCTCTCTGCCTGCGTTCATCAAGGTCGGCGAATTGGGCATAAACCGCAGGGAGGTCATAACTTCATAGAAAACCTCGGCAAGGGCGTCTACATCGGCATTCTCATCGTATAACAAATCTGCCTGGGCAATTGTCCTTGCCACCCTCCTGAACATCTCTTCAGGAGTTTCAACAATTCTGCCCTGCTCGTCTTTCTTCAGATATCTACGAGCCAACACTACAAGTGCGTTGTTAGTCAGCGGCAGATCTGTATTTGGAAGGCTATTGTCCTTACTTGATGAAGCCGGTCGGCTGGATTCATTCAAATTTGCCATGATATATGCCCCTGTTTTCCTTTTTTGCAAAATCCATTTTTACAGCAGAACCATGAATAAATATATACAATATATAGTAGATTATCACTATTAAAAACATTCATTTTGTGTATTTTTTAGCGATTTCAGTCAAGGCCTTTTCTTAAGCAACTTCAAGAAAAACATGCTTTGCTATTACAACATGAAGACAGTTGACATATATTTGCATGGCGTCTTTATTAAATTATTACTATCCAGGAATAATGACTATAAAAATCTATAATACCTTTACTCGAAAAAAAGAGGTCTTTGAGCCCCTGACACCAGGATATGTGCGCATGTATGTATGCGGCATAACAGCCTATGACCGCTGTCACATTGGGCATGCCCGCTCAGCGGTAGTCTTTGACGCGGTAGTCCGACACCTGAGATACAGAGGATATAAGGTAAATTTCATAAGGAATTTCACTGATATTGATGACAAGATCATCAACCGGGCCATTGAGGAAGGAATTTCCACTGAAGCCCTTGCAGAAAGGGAGATAAAGCACTTCTACCAGGACACGGATGCACTGGGTGTGCTCCGTGCTACCTCAGAGCCGAGGGCAACTGAGCACATTCAGGAAATAATTGAACTCATAGAGATATTAATAAATAAAGGCCGGGCTTATACTTCAGGAGGTGACGTCTACTTCTCTGTGCGCAGTTTCCCCAGCTACGGAGCTCTATCCAGAAGAAATGTAGAAGAAATGCGGGCCGGAGCCAGGATAGTTGTGGGGGAACAGAAACAAGATCCCATGGATTTTGCCTTATGGAAGGCTGCAAAACCCGGTGAGCCCAAATGGAACAGTCCATGGGGGCCAGGCAGACCCGGATGGCATATTGAGTGTTCGGCCATGAGCATGAAGTACCTGGGACCGACTCTGGATATTCATGGAGGCGGCCTGGATCTCATATTCCCGCACCACGAAAACGAGCGTGCCCAATCCGAGGCGGCAACAGGAAAGACCTTTGTCCGCTTCTGGATGCACAATGGCTTTGTAACGATCCGCAGTGAAAAGATGTCAAAGTCCCTTGGAAATTTTGTAACCATCCAGGAGATCCTTGAAAAATATCATCCGGAGGCCCTGAGGCTCTTCCTCCTGTCCAAGCATTACCGCAGTCCCCTTGATTACAGCCCTGAGGCCCTGACCGAGACAACCTCTGCCCTTGATCGATGCTATACGGCCCTTTCCGAGGCAAGGCACCTGTCGAAAAGACCGGTAAAGAAACAGCGACCCCTCACTGATGAGGCCAAGGAGATAATAGATATACTGAGTCATCTGAAAGATCGATTTGACCAGGCCATGGATGATGACTTCAATACCGCTCAGGCCCTTGGGAGCCTCTTTGAAGGTATAAGGGCTTTAAATCGACTTGGCCAGGAAGCCGGAAAGAGACCCTCGGCCCTCTACATAGGACCTTTGAAATTTGGGGCAGACGCAATCCAGGATGCCGCCAGGGTGCTGGGGTTGCTCAATCAAGACCCGGATGCATATCTTAGAAAGAGGAATCTTGAGGCACTGGATCTTCTTGGGATGAAAGAGGCCGACATACTGAAGGTTATTGAGAAACGGACCAAGGCCAGAGAGGAAAAAGATTGGGCTAATGCAGACAGGATCAGGGATGAACTTGCAGCTCGGGGGATAACTCTTCAGGACGGGCCTGAGGGCACCACATGGACAATGAAGCCAGGGCCTTAAATTTCATCCATTTATGAGAAAGGCTGCCGATGTTACGGAATAAAAGATATATCTCAATAGATTTCAGCAAAACCGGATTGATAGAAAGGAACAAGGAGCTTTCTGTCATATTGGACATTAGCAATTTCTTGTCGTCGTCTCTGAAACTCGATGATGTTTTGGATGGGGCGGCATTTAAGATGCTCGAACATTTCGAATTTGATACCTGCAGGATCTATTTGATGGACAAGAGCGGCCTCCACTTGACCCTGGCAGCATTCCGGGGAACCGACCCGGGGGGTCTTGAGCATGTTGGGATAACAGAAGGTTTTACAGGAAAGGCCGCCAGGACACGTTCTTTCATTGCTCAATACGTTTCTGAGCTTGAGGACAGGGACAGGGCCGCCTTGCTCGCAAGTAAGGGTTTCAAGGTTATCATATGTGTTCCCCTCATTGCCGCCGATGAGGTTGTAGGTGTTATGAACCTGTCATCTGGCAAGCTGATTAAGCTTGATCAAGAAATGATAGACCTTCTTGAGGTAATAGGAAATCAAATATCCGTAGCAGTAAAAAACGCAGGGCTTTATGAAGATGTTTTAGAAAAGAAAGATAAGCTACTTAAGAAAAAGAACATGATCGAGTTTTTTGCTTACTCGACCTTACATGATCTCAAAGGCCCTGCTGTTGCAATCCACGGAATCTCCAAACTCCTCAACAAGAAATATGGACACGTCTTAAATGATAAGGGTAGAGATTATTGTAAGATGATTCAAAGGACATCTGAACAAATAGTAACCCTGCTTGAAAAAATAAATATATATGCACAGGCAAAAGTTGCACCTTTGAACATTGAAGATCTCAGATTTAGGGGGATATTAGGTGAGTTAAAGGAGGAGTTTTCTTCTGTTTTGGAAAATCGCCATATTAATTGGCTCGAGCCTAAAGAAGATCATATAATCAGGGCAGACAGGCTTTCAGTCACCAGGGTCCTGCGCAATCTTGTGGACAATGCGCTCAAGTACGGCGGAGATAACTTAAGCGAAATCAGGGTCGGTTACAGAGAAGATGAAGACTTTCATATCCTTTCAGTGGGCGATGATGGTGTCGGAGTTCAAAATAATCAATATGAAAAGATCTTCCAGGTCTTTCAGCGGGAAGAGACCTCCAAGGGGACTGCAGGTGCTGGTTTGGGCCTTGCCATTGTGAAGGAGGTGGCAGAGAGGCATGAAGGAAAGGTCTGGGCAGAGCCGGGAGCAAAGAAAGGTACGACTTTTTATTTTGCAATATCAAAGAAGCTGCAAGGGAAATAAAAGGACGCCACGAAGCCCAACAAACCATTCGAGTGGGTCTCCGTTCAGGCGGTGATTACTTTAGGACCCTGAGGCTTAGATCACTTGCCTTGGCCGAGTGGGTAAGTAGCCCTACTGAGATTATGTCCACTCCTGTTTCGCCGATTTCCCGAACATTTTCAAGGCGTATGCCACCTGATGCCTCAAGGATTATCCTGGGTTTGAGCCTCCTTGCAAGAGACACGGCCTCCCGGAGTCTTGCCGCATCCATGTTATCAAGGAGCACTGCATCCGCCCCGCCCTCTATGGCCTCCTCAAGTTCTTCAATTCCTGAAACCTCTATTTCCAGTAAAAGTGTGTGTGGTGCCTTGACCCTGGCCCGGGTTATGCTCTCTTTTATAGAACCGCATGCCATGATGTGATTGTCTTTTATGAGAATGCCGTCTGAGAGACCATAGCGATGGTTATGGCCTCCTCCTATTCTTACTGCATACTTCTGAAGTAGTCTCATTCCGGGTGTAGTCTTCCTGGTGTCCACCAATCTACAGGGAAGGCCTGAGAGTTCCTGTACAAAACGTCTGGTAAGGGTCGCGATGCCACACATACGTTGAAGGAAATTAAGTGCCACCCGTTCTGTCTGGAGAATAGCTGCAAGCTTCCCGTTAAGCCTTATGACTACATCGCCCCTGGAGACCTCTGAGCCCTCTTCCATTATTTCTTTGAACTGTATGTCCGGGTCCATTTGTCTAAAGACCTCTTGGGCTACAAAGGTCCCTGCCACCACGGCAGATTCCTTGGCAACAATAACAGCAGAGCCAAGGGTCTCAGGAGGCACTATTGCGTCGGTGGTTATGTCACCGTGTTCAAGATCCTCTGCCAGGGCTGCGGATATCTGCTGACTGTATAAAAAGCGGGGAGGCGGATAAATGTGTGAAGCCATTTCCTAGCTCCTGAGTATGCCTTCAAGGGTCTCCTTGTGGGAGCAGATTTTTTTCAGTTTGATTTGAAACTTATTGATCTTATCGCGTTCCTTTTGCACGATCTCTTGAGGTGCTTTGAATAAAAAATTTTCATTTTTGAGCTTGGCCTCTGTCTTGGCAAGCTCTTTGCCGAGCTTTTTTTCCTCTTTGGTAAGCTTTTGAAGTTCTTCCTTGATATCAACAAATCCCTCAAGAGGTATGAAAACCTCAAGGTCTTCGAGTATGACCGCAGCCGTATCCTCAGGACGTAGTTCCCCTTCTCTCGGGAGATCCAGGGTCTCCACCCCGGCAAGAGTTTTTATGGCATTTTCCTGGGAATCCAGAAAATGATAGGCCTTCTCAGAGTGTGGCAAGGCAATGACTGTGATTTTTGCCCCTGGGTGTATCCCAAGCTCAGACCTTGCGTTTCGGATGGAGCTTACCACCTCCATTACTTGTTTGATTATGCCTTCTGCCCGGGCATCGCTCCAGGCATTAACAGGCTCAGGGAAGGGGGAGACCATGATGTGATCCCTTTGCCCCGGCAGATGGTGCCAGAGTTCCTCTGTCACAAAGGGCATAAAGGGATGAAAGAGCCTGAGGGTGTGATCAAGCACGGTGAGTGTTACCCATCTGGCCGCGTCTTGTCGATCAGGCTCAGCTCCGGTGAGCGCAGGCTTTGCAAGCTCAAGATACCAGTCGCAGTATTCATGCCAGAAAAACTGATACAGTTCTTTTGCCGCAACATCAAAGTCAAATTCGTCCAGGGCCTTCCGTACATTGCCAGTCACCTGGTTGAGGCGTGACAGTATCCACCTTTCTGATGGATCGGAAAAAGAATCAGGCTCAGGAGGCTCGGCCATGGCCTCTTCACCTGTTTTCAGATTAAGAAGTACAAACCGGGCCGCGTTCCAGATTTTGTTAACAAAGTGACGGTAACCATCGATCCTCTCTTCTGCCAGTTTTATGTCCCTGCCCTGGGCTGCAAAGGCCGCCAGAGTGAAGCGTACCGCATCGGTTCCGTATTTCTCAATGATGGTCAAAGGATCAATTACGTTCCCTTTTGATTTGCTCATCTTTTTACCTTCGATGTCCCTGATAAGGGCATGTAGATATACATGCTTAAACGGTACATCCCCCATGAAGTGAAGGCCCATCATCATCATCCTGGCCACCCAAAAGAACAGGATGTCAAAGCTGGTTATAAGTACTGACGTGGGATAAAAGATCTCAAGTTCAGGGGTCTTGTCAGGCCATCCGAGGGTAGAAAAGGGCCAGATGGCTGAGCTGAACCATGTATCAAGTACATCACTCTCCTGATCGAGGTCCGTGTTCCCACATTTGGGGCATGCTTCGGGTTCCTCCCTTGCCACGATGACCTCACCACAGGCTGCACATGTCCAGGCGGGGATACGGTGCCCCCACCAGATCTGGCGGGATATACACCAGTCCCGGATAGTGGTCATCCACTCATCATATGTCCTTTCCCAGGAGGCCGGGACCAGGATGGTCTGCTTATCCTTCACTGCCTTAAGGGCAGGTCCTGCCAGGGGCGCAACCTTTACAAACCACTGTTTTGAAAGTCTGGGTTCCACTACTGTCTTGCAGCGATAACATATACCCACTGCCAAGTCGTAGGCCTCTTCCTTTTCCAGCAGGCCTTGTTTCTTCAGATCGGCAATGACTTGATCCCTGGCCTCATAGCGGTCGAGACCGGCATATTGGCCGGCAGCTTCAGTGAGTATTGCGTTTTCATCAAAGATATTGATGGATTGGAGCCCCTGTCTTTTTGCTATCTCGAAGTCGTTCAGGTCGTGGGCAGGAGTGACTTTTACCGCACCTGTACCAAACTCAGGCTCTACTACCGCATCTGCAACCACCGGTATGCGCCTGTTTATCAGCGGGAGCATAAGATCCTTGCCGACGAAATCCTTGTAACGGGGGTCTTCCGGATGGACGGCCACTGCCGTATCTCCCAGCATGGTTTCCGGTCTTGTGGTGGCAACAGTTATGAATTTGGTGATTTCCTTTGATTTTTCAGCAAGGGGATAGCGCATGTACCACAGGCGTCCTTCTGTCTGTTTGTGCTCCACCTCAATGTCGGCAAGAGCAGTGCGGCACCTCGGGCACCAGTTGATTATATAATTCCCTCTGTATATAAGGCCCTCTTCATACAAGCATACAAAGACCTCCCTTACGGCCCTTGAAAGGCCTTTATCCATTGTAAATCTTTCCCTTGACCAGTCACAGGAACAGCCAAGGGCTTTCAGTTGCTCGATGATTTTGCCACCGCTTGAGGCCTTCCATTCCCAGACCTTCTCTATGAACTTTTCTCGTCCGAAGTCGTGGCGGGACTGACCTTCTGCATCCAGACGGCGCTCTACCACGATCTGTGTAGCAATACCGGCATGGTCTGTTCCGGGGACCCAAAGGGTGTTATATCCATCCATCCTCTTGTATCGGACAAGGATATCCTGAAGAGTGTTGTTAAGGGCGTGGCCGATATGCAATACACCCGTGACATTGGGAGGCGGTATCACCATAGAGAAGTATGGGCGCTCAGGGTCAAACGTGGCTACAAAGAGACCTTTTTCTGTCCACTCTTTATACCAATGAGGTTCTACCTCACGGAAGTCATAGGCCTTGGGAAGGGCTTTATTGAATGCCTCATCAGGCATCAGTATTTACTCCTTTCTTATAAATCACGGGCTAGAATAGCCCTGGTCTGCAGAAAAGACAACGGCAAGGAACCGATTTGAGTTATATTATATCCCATCTTTACCACTTGAAAACACCCAATCAGTATAACCTATTGAAATATTTGAAAATGTTAAGTTGCGCCGCAAATATTACGTCTAAGAATTTTTCAAACCCTCGATGACCTTGTTGTCACTATTCATTACGCCTATCTCGATGTGGCTGCGGCAAATGCAATCTGGGACCATTGGGGATTAAATGAGGTTTTCCCCTTAGTAAAGGACGTCCTGTCCAATATGTGTCCCCTTTTCTTGACAACCATCATTGTGAGTCATATATTGAGTCAAATTGAGTCAGGAGGCGACTTATGACACAGATTACTTTACGCGGCATGGACTCGGAAACGGAACAGGAAATACGTAGAATGGCTCAAAAGAACGGTAAGTCCTTGAACCGTGTCATTTTGGACATGATCTACCAGTATACCGGATTTAAGAAAAAGGAGAAAAAATCCCTGTCAGAATCATTAAGAAAACTAGCTGGCGGTTGGAGTGAAAAGGATGCTTCTGAGTTTATGGAGTCCATAAAAGCATGTGAACAAATTGATGAGGAAATGTGGAAATGAAGTTTCTGCTGGATACCAGCGCCTATGTGGGGTTCAAGCGCAATTTGGTTCAAGTAGTTGAAATCATTATTAAGGCTGAATTGATTTTATTTTCCCCGGTTGTTCTGGGAGAGTTAATGTTTGGGTTTCGTAACGGTATGAAATTTGAAGAAAACATGAATGACCTTAATAAATTTTTACAACATGAAATTGTGAAGTTTGTACAAATTGAGAAAATTACTTCCGACCGTTATTCGAGAATCGCTGCCCAGCTCAAACGCCAGGGAACCCCAATCCCCACAAATGATATTTGGATTGCAGCACAAGCAATGGAATATGGAGCGGAACTCATCACGTTGGACAAACACTTCGAGACAATTAATGGACTGGTCTGCACAATCCTCTGATCTCTTTTCTGCTTCCAGTATCCTTTTTCAGATATCCATAATTAAAACAACGATGCACTGTCAACAGTGGCTGAGAACCGCATTTATTACTCCAAAACTCTGTTTGTCCGGACCCCTCAGAGGGAATGGTGATTCAAGCATTTTACGATCGCATAACGTGAGAGGCGTCACGATAAATGATGGAAAAATAGGATAAAAGGAAAAAACTCAATTTATATTATCAATATGTCCTTTTTTGAGCATAAAACTAAAAAATGGGTTTATTTGTAAGCATTAGCACGAAATTTTATAAACTATAATCATTAGATAAAAACTAAGATATTTGGCAAAAAATCCAAAAGAAGATGTGACCGCTCAATCTTTTCTCTTCACCACATCTTGCAAGAAAAGAGAAAAACGTCCATGATTACAGTATGATAGCTTTTCAATTCCCTGGACAGGAGATTTGGTGGAAAGAGAAATGAATAGTCACAATAAGATGAGCGGTATAAAATTTATGCTTAATTTAGACGGTTAAA
>JAJSZR010000080.1 GCA_030262715.1 Deltaproteobacteria bacterium | reverse complement strand
TGACACGGCCTGATAAGTGGATACGACGATGCGTTTTATCCGGGCATAGTCATACAATGGCTTAAGGGCTACAACCATCTGGATAGTGGAACAGTTGGGATTGGCTATAATGCCTTTTGCCTTATAGCCTGAAACAGCATGGGGATTTACCTCCGGCACTACCAGAGGAATTTCTGGATCCATGCGCCATGCGTTTGAGTTGTCCACGACTACTGCACCGGCCCTGGCAGCCGAAGGAGCAAAGGTTAGACTCCTGTCTCCACCGGCAGAAAAAATTGCTATATCCACACCGTCAAAGGAGTCGTGATCAAGCTTCTGGACCCGGACCTTTTCTGCCTTGAAGGAGAGCTCCTTTCCTTCGGAACGTTCAGAGGCCAAAAAACGGATCTCTCCCACAGGGAAATCCCGTTCCTCCAGAACCTTTATCATGGTCTGGCCGACCGCACCGGTAGCACCGGCTACTGCCACATTAAAAGTCTTTGCCATAACTCTTCCTCAATGTGCATATTCTCTCTATTCCTTTTTATACCTATGGGTTAGCTCCGCCTCATATGTAAATTTATTGCACTCCGTTCCGGCGGTATTTTCCTAAGACTACAGCTACGGCTTTATCGTCGCGTTTCACTGGCCGACTGAATTGGCCTTCATGAATAGCCCTCGAAAAACACCGCCGGAATTTGTACGTTGCTGCTTGAACCATCCTTTTCTACACCTAAAAACACAAATGCTGAACTCTCAATGGGTATAAAAAATTAATCAATTTGGTTACTTGTTTTCTCTTTTAAATGCTTTTTTACTGAGTTAATCAGTTCAACCGTATTAGATGACTTAACGATCCAATCGTCGGCTGCCATGCTTATGAGATCGTATTTATATTCTGGATAGGCAGTACTAATAATAACAGGAATCTTGTTATTTTTTTCTTTTAAGAGTTTTAATGCGTCAAGTCCATCCATCCCTGGCATGTTAAGGTCAAGTATGACCAAGTCTGGGGATATATCATCAAATAACTCAAGTGCCTGTTCACCTGAAAAAGCCGGGTGGACTTCATAGCCCAAGTTTAGATCTTCCAGCTCTACTTTATAAAGAGTTTGAATAGTTTGCTCATCGTCTACAATCAATATCTTTTTTTTGGGGAGTGCATTAAGAGTTTTAGTAAGTTTCTTCTGAAGATTAACGTCTTCTTTTTCAACACTTGAAAATTTTTCACTCATATTTTCTATTTTAATCTTTAGCTCTTTGTTCTCCTCTATATAATGGTTTATTGATATTACCTTTTTTTCTAATTGTTGATTCTTACTCTGAAGTAGTAATATGTCATCCTTTAATTTTTTCTTTTCATTTAGTAATTCTTGAAAATTTACCCCACCAATTTCTTTAATAATTTCATTGATTGATGTAGATATTTGAATATTCTTCAAGAGTGTTGGGAGAAGAGACTTATCAAAATTTGTATCACAAGATAAAAACAGCCTTCTCACCTTATTGCTTGGAATATAGCATTGAGAAAAGAAAGCTTCATACTCTTCTTGAACCCAATTTGACTCCATTGAATTATTTGTGCAAATCAAGACAAAATGTTCGCTATGTGTTAAAGCATCCTGAATTACACTAAAGAATGATTGTCCAATATTTTTTTTGAGAGTTACATTTGCCCAAAATAGTCTTAAACCACCTAAGCTCATTTGATAATATATAGCTTTAGCTTGCTCTTTATCTGCACTCGCGAAACATAAAAAAACGTCATAATCATAGAGATTTTCAGTATTCATTTGAAACTCCCCTTATAATTTGGAATTTTTTAAATTCCTTGGGGTTTTATTTCAAAATTTAGAATTTAGAATTCAAAATCGTGTCTGAACGGACTTTTCGTTCAGGCACTATATACCTGACTACCAAATCCCCTACCTCAGTAGTGCCATATCCCATCTTTCCTGCAGAGAGACTCTTCAGATCCTGGCTGACCACCTTCCTGACCGCATCTTCAATAGCCTTTGCGGCCTCAATCTCGCCCAGGTAGTCCAGCATCATCTGGTCGGCACAAATGGCGGCCAGGGGATTAATGACATTTTTACCCGTATACTTGGGGGCCGAGCCGCCTATAGGTTCAAACATGGAGACACCCTCCGGATTGAGATTACCTCCTGCGGCAATACCCATACCTCCCTGTATCATGGCCCCAAGGTCCGTAATGATGTCCCCGAACATGTTATCAGTGACTATTACATCAAACCATTCGGGGTTCTTGACCATCCACATGCAGGTAGCGTCCACATGGGCATAGTCCGTTGCAATATCCGGATACTCCCTGGCCACATCATAGAACGTACGTTCCCACAGGTCAAAGGCGTAGGTAAGCACATTGGTCTTTCCACAGAGGGTGACCTTCTTTGCCTTATTACGACGCTTACAGTACTCAAAGGCAAAGCGGATGCATCGCTCCACACCCTTTCTTGTATTGATGGATTCCTGAACAGCGACCTCATCCGGAGTGCCTTTCTTAAGCACACCACCGGCACCGGCATAAAGGCCTTCTGTATTTTCTCTGACAACTACGAAATCTATATCCTCGGGTCCCTTATTCTTGAGGGGTGTATCCACGCCGGGATAAAGGATAACCGGTCGAAGATTTATATACTGGTCCAGTGCAAATCGCAGGGCAAGGAGTATCCCTTTTTCCAGAATACCCGGCTTTACATCCGGATGACCAATGGCCCCGAGATAAATGGCTTTGTGTTGCTTAAGATCTTCCACTGCTCCCTCTGGGAGGACCTCTCCTGTTCGTAGATACCGCTCTCCGCCATAATCATACCAGGTAAAATCAAGGCCAAATCCGAAACGATCAGATGCGGCCTTGAGGACCTTTACACCTTCAGCCACAACCTCAGGGCCTGTGCCGTCCCCTGGAATAACAGCAATTTTGTATGTACTCACTATCTAAACCCTTTATAAAACGAAGAATTTCACGCAAAGGCGCAAAGTTTTTCCAGCAATTTCCAGCATAAATCGTAACTTCTCAATAAGTTGGGGTAGATTACGTCTTGCGACTATTCACTGGATTCCTGCTTTCGCAGGAATGACGGGCAGTTACATCCAAACGTCATTCCGGCGAAAGCCGGAATCCAGACATCTTACCCTTACAAGCTCTTAAGCACATGGGGAATCAATCCCCCATCTGAAATCAACTCCTGCATGAACGGAGGTATTGGCTGGGCCCTGAAGACATCTCCTGTGGTCAGGTCCCGGATCTCTCCTGTATCTGCATCCACCTCCACCTCGTCACCTTCTCTGAGGGCACCGACTGTCTCATCGCACTCGAATATAGGAAGACCCATATTAAAGGCATTGCGATAAAATATCCTGGCAAAGCTCAGAGCTATTACACAACCAATGCCCGCTGCCTTAAGGGCTATAGGAGCATGCTCTCTGGAAGAACCGCAACCAAAATTCTTTCCAGCAACTATTATATCTCCTGGTTTTATTTTTTTGGAAAAATCAGGATCAGCATCCTCCATACAGTGTTTGGCAAGCTCTGCAGGGTCCGAGGTGTTGAGATAGCGTGCCGGAATAATCACATCGGTATTTATATCTTCCCCAAATTTCCAGACCTTTCCTTTGATTTTCATAATTCACAATCCCTAATTCCGCTGAAAATACCCCATCTGCGACGTTGCTTCAATTTCCTCGTCATGGCGACGTACATCTAAGTACGCCTTATTCCTCGAAAATTTCGCGCCTTGCATCTGGAGCATTTTGAGCGGAATTCATTTTTACAGTTCGTCAGGACCTCCGATCCTACCCAATACCGCACTTGCAGCGGCAATGGCTGGATTAGCCAGATATACCTCGCTTTCAGGATGTCCCATCCGGCCCACAAAATTCCTGTTTGTCGTGGCAAGAGCCCGTTCTCCCTTGGCAAGAACCCCCATGTGCCCTCCAAGACAGGGGCCGCAGGTAGGTGGCCCTATCACCGCGCCGGCATTCAGAAAAGTCGTGAGAAATCCCTTCTCCAGGGCCTGAATATACACTGTAGGAGTAGTAGGAATGACTATCAGTCTCAGACCTTTTGACACCCGTCGTCCGGATATGACCTCAGCGGCCAGGGCCAAGTCCTCCAGACGTCCATTGGTACAGGAACCGATCACCACCTGATCCAGAGGTACATTTCCTACTTCTGAAATACCTTTGGTATTTTCAGGCAGATGGGGACAGGCCACCTGAGGTTCTATCTCGCTGCAGTCATACTCAATAACCCTGGCGTATTGGCCGTGCTCATCACTGCGATATACAGTAAAATCCCTGACCGCCCGATCAGTCACATAGTTCAAGGTCGTATCATCAGGGTTAATTAGTCCCACTTTGCCACCTGCCTCGATGGCCATATTGGACATGGTAAATCGGCCAGCCATAGACAGGGAATCAATCACCGGACCCGTAAATTCCATGGCCATATACAGGGCCCCGTCCACACCGATATCGCCTATGGTGTATAGTATCAAATCCTTGCCACCGACCCAGGGCCGGAGCTTTCCTTTGTACACAAATTTTATGGATTCGGGCACCTTAAACCAGGTCTTCCCTGTCATCATAGTGGCGGCCAGATCAGTGCTCCCTACTCCTGTAGCAAAAGTCCCCAATGCACCATATGTACACGTGTGACTGTCAGCCCCTATAACGACTTCACCTGGAAGCACCAGTCCTTTTTCCGGAAGCAGCACATGTTCTACACCGGATTCTCCGCCGTCATAGTGGTGAACAATACCCTGCTCAGCAGCAAATTCCCTGAGGAGTCGGGCCTGCTCAGCACTCATAATATCCTTGTTAGGAACAAAGTGGTCTGACACCAGGGCAATCTTTTCTCTGTCGAAAACAGCATTTACACCTGCCTGCCTGAAAGTCTTTATGGCAATGGGAGCCGTAATGTCGTTGCCCAGTGCAAAGTCCACATAGACTTCGACAAGTTGACCTGGCTCCATGCTATCCAGACCTGCATGAGCAGCCAGGATCTTTTCAGCTATTGTCATCGGCCGGCTCATATTACGCTCCCAACCATATAATTATTGATTATTCACATTCTGCGAGGAGGATTTTCCTTCATGTATACAAGACGATTCAGGGCGTTCAAATATGCCCTGACACTGGCAGTAATTATATCAGGATCGGCCCCATGGCCTGTGACCACATGGCTGTCTTCTTCCAGACGCACAGAAACCTCTCCCAAGGCATCCGTGCCTCCTGTAATGGAATTTACAGTAAAACGGAGCAGATGGCTTTTAGTCTTTACGAGTTTGGCCACTGCCTTATAGGCCGCATCTATGGGACCGGCCCCCATGCTCACTCCATCAACCTCTTTGCCGTCTATTTCCACTATTACGGTTGCAGTCGGTTTGATGCCGCTACCACCGGCAACATGGAGGTAAACAAGACGATAACGATCCGGAATCCTGAGCACCTCCTCTGCTACAAGGGCCTCAATATCCTCCGGATAAACCTCCTTCTTCTTGTCTGCAAGGGACTTGAACCTTGTAAATACCCTATCGATCTCTTCATCACTGAGCTTGTAGCCTGATTCCTCAAGCTTTGCCTTAAGGGCATGTCTCCCGGAGTGTTTTCCAAGGACCAGTATCCCTTTGCTAAGACCTATGTCCTTGGGATCGATAATCTCATAGGTCGTACGTTCCTTTAAGACCCCGTCCTGGTGGATTCCGGACTCGTGTGCAAAGGCATTGGCCCCTACTATGGCCTTGTTTGCCTGGACCACCATTCCGGTAAGCATACTTACCAGTCGGCTGGTAGCCATAATGTATTGAGAACATATCGCCGTGTCATAGGGAAGGACGTCTCGCCTGGTACGAATGGCCATGACCACCTCTTCCATGGCGGCATTTCCACACCTTTCACCTATGCCGTTTACAGTGCACTCCACTTGTCTTGCACCTTGCTCCAAAGCCGTCAGCACATTCGCTGTGGCCAGCCCCAGATCATTATGACAGTGTATGCTCAAGATCGCTTTGTGGATGTTGGACGTGTGCTCGATCACATACCTGATCATCCTGCCAAAGTCATGCGGTACGGCATACCCCACTGTGTCGGGAAAATTGACCGTTGTAGCACCGGCATCTATCACTGCCTCAAAGACCTTGCAGAGGAAATCCAGATCGCTCCGGCTTGCGTCTTCAGCGGAAAACTCCACATTGCTGGTGAATTTTGCTGCATACGCTACCGCAGCTTGGGCCATATCCAGTACCTGCTCCCTGGTCTTTCTCAGTTTATACTTGAGGTGGATATCAGAGGTAGCAATGAACGTATGTATTCGAGGATTTTCTCCTTCCTTTATGGCCTTCCAGGCAGTATCGATGTCTTTCTCATTGGCACGGGCCAGGGCAGCAACTTGCAAACCCCTGAGCTCCTGTGCAATGCGCTGAACACTCTCAAAGTCACCTGGGGAAGCAACAGGAAATCCGGCCTCGATCACATCGACATTCAGCTTTTTCAACTGTTTCCCGATCTGGAGTTTCTCCTCAACGTTTAGAGATACACCTGGGGACTGCTCACCGTCCCTTAATGTAGTATCAAATATTATTATCCTTTTACTGCTGCTCATTTTCTTTACGTCCCCTTATTTCTGCCAGGGGAAACATCTTTAGTGTGATGACCCGCACCAGACCTCAACGACCTCGGTCTCAGGGCTCTAAAGGACATCAAAACAGGCCCGGATATCACATAGGTAACTATAAGGACAAATAGCGTCACCTTGGGCTCCGTAGCAACTACCATTATGGCCAGAACCAACATTACCATACCGGAAAAAGGGTGCTGCTGGAGCCAAAGGACTTCCTTGAAACTATGGTAACGTACACTGCTGACCATCAGGAAAGAAAGACCATAGACCATGATCAGCACTGCCACATGACGTACCGGCCCAAATATGCCGAAATGCTGGCATAGAAGCACAGATGTAGCCAATACAGCCGCTGCAGAGGGACATGGCAGACCAAGGAAGTAACCCCTTGCGCTGCTATTGCTGCTTTGGCTCAGGGTATTGAATCTGGCCAGCCTGAGGGCAGTGGTTGCCACATACAGGAAGGCAGCAAGCCATCCTAGCCGGCCGTAATCCTGCAGCCCCCACATAAAGGCCAGTATGCCCGGGGCTACTCCAAAGGCCACCAGGTCTGAAAGGGAATCATACTCCAGACCGAATCTACTCGTAGTACGGGTCCAACGAGCCACTCTGCCGTCCAAACCATCCAAAATACCAGCTATCAAGATGGCCACGGCAGCGGCCTGATAATTACCTTTGATAGCGGCGATAATGGCGTAGAACCCGCTGAATAAACTTGCCGAGGTCAGCAGGTTTGGAAGGAGATATATTCTCCGTCTTGAAGGCTTGTCTGCTAAATCACCGCTTTGCTTTTGTTTCATGGGAGCCCCCCGTTAGAAATAAGGAACCGGGAATCAGTAATTGCTACTCGCTACCTTTTCTGGCGAGAACCGTCTGCCCAGCCCTTGCCCGGTCACCCTTTTTTACCAATACTGAGACATTTTTCGGAACATACACATCAAGACGAGATCCAAAACAAATAAGGCCAAAGCGTTCACCGATTTTAATACTATCACCGACCTTAACCCAACAGACAATTCGCCTAGCTATTATACCCGCCACCTGTACGACGGTCAGCTCCATCTCGTCCTCGCCCAAAATAAGAACGGCATTTCGCTCGTTTTCAAGCAAGGCCCTTTTACGGTCAGCAGGCCAGAAAGATCCCGGCTGGTAAGAAATTTGTCGAACCTCGCCCATAATTGGGGCCCTGTTTACATGCACATTAAAAATATTCATGAATATACTGATTCGCCTTACGTCTTTTCCGTGAAGGGAATCCCTGTTGTCTTCAGCTATATCTATGACTCGACCATCAGCCGGTGATAACACCAGGCCCGAACCTGATGGAATTATACGCTCCGGGTCCCGAAAGAAAAAGAGAATAAAGCCCGCAATTACAAAAAAGACTATGGCCGTAACAGACCAGTTGAGTAAGGCAAATATCACAGCGACCAGGACGGCAATACCTATGAAAGGAACTCCTTCCTTGGCAACTGGAATGCGATGAGAATGCATTAAGGGCTTAGAAAAAAGCCAGGGCTACTTCTTGAGCCAGCTCATCATATCCCTCAGGCCGGAGCCGACTTCCTCTATGGGATGTTCCTTTTCCCGCTGTCTGAGGGCGTTGAATACAGGGCGTTTGACTTGGTTTTCCAGCATCCACTCCCTGGCAAATCTGCCACTCTGAATCTCTTCCAGGATCCTGCGCATCTCCTTTCTCGTTTCTTCTGTTATTATGCGTTTTCCCCTGGTAAGATCACCATATTCCGCCGTATCACTGATAGAGTAACGCATCTGTGACAGACCGCCTTCGTAAATCAGGTCAACTATGAGCTTGAGCTCGTGGCAGCACTCGAAGTACGCTATTTCCGGCTGATAACCCGCCTCAACTAGGGTCTCAAAACCGGCCTTTATGAGCTCAGTGACCCCGCCACAGAGGACACACTGCTCGCCAAAGAGATCTGTCTCAGTCTCTTCTTTATACGTGGTTTCAATGACCCCTGCACGGGTGGCGCCTATGCCATTTGCATAGGCAAGTGCCCTCTGAAGGGCTTCTCCCGTGTGATCCTGATGTATGGCCACCAGGCTGGGCACACCGGCGCCCCTTTCGTACTCCCTGCGTACCAGGTGACCCGGGCCTTTGGGTGCCACCATTGTGACGTCCACGTCATCCGGAGGAACTATCTGGCCAAAGTGAATGTTGAAGCCATGGGCAAAAAGGAGCATGTTCCCAGTCTTCAGGTTTGGCTCAATGTCACTTTCGTATAGCTGGCCCTGGATATGATCAGGTACCAGGACCATGATGAGATCTCCCTTGGCTGCAGCCTCTTCGGCACTTACGGGCTCAAATCCGTGTTTGATTGCGAGATCGTAATTTGGTGTTCCAGGGAGTTCCCCCACGACAACGGACAACCCACTATCTCTCAAGTTCTGGGCATGGGCATGCCCTTGGCTACCATAGCCGATTATGGCTATGGTCTTCCCTTGAAGTATGTCCATGGAGGCATCTTGTTCGTAATAAATCCTCATCCTCTGTAGCTCCTTCCTAAATCGTCTTTTTCTCTCTTATCATAGCTATGGCACCAGTTCTTGTAATCTCTTTGATTCCAATGGGACGGAGCAGCTCTATTACTGCCTTTAGCTTGGACTCCGGTCCGGTAACCTCTAAGGTGTAAGATTTAGGGCTTACGTCAACGACCTTGCAACGGAATATATCGCACATGCGTAGTATCTCGGCCCTGGACTCTTCCTCAGCCCGGACCTTGATCAAGGACATCTCGCGCTCAACAAACTCACCTTCACTCACATCCACGACCTTGAAAACATCCACCAGTCGCCTGAGCTGTTTGATTATCTGCTCAATTATGAATTCATCGCCTGTTGTCACCAGTGTGAGATGAGACAGGGTCGGGTCCAGGGTTGCAGCCACATTAAGGCTCTCAATGTTAAACGCCCGGCCGCTGAAAAGCCCTGTTATACGGGAAAGGGCACCAGGAGTATTTTCAACTAATACAGAGAGAGTATGCTTCATGGGACCAGGCTCCTTATCCTCAATATCAAACGAGCAACATCTCGGTTGTAGCCTTTCCGGCCGGGACCATTGGGAACACCCCTTCTTCGCGGGCTATAGCAAATTCCATAATCACCAGGCCTTCTGCTTCGAGACCCTTGCTGAGCACATCATCGACCTCTTCCGGCTTGGTTGCTCTGAACCCCTTGGCCCCATAGGCCTCAGCCAGCTTCACGAAATCCGGGGTCATTTCAAACTCAGTAGCTGCATACCGGCGATCATAGAACAGCTCCTGCCATTGTCTGACCATGCCGAGGAACTGGTTATTCAGAATGACTATTTTCACAGGCAGGCGTTGTTCCATGGCGGTCGCCATCTCCTGGATATTCATCTGTATGCTGCCGTCACCGGCTACATCCACCACCAGCTTGTCAGGGAAGGCCATCTGGGCCCCGATAGCAGCAGGAAATCCGTAACCCATGGTTCCGAGGCCACCGGAAGTCAGCAGTGTCCGTGGCTCGTCGAATTTGTAGAACTGGGCAGTCCACATCTGGTTCTGACCGACCTCTGTAGTAATGATAGCCCTTCCCTTTGTCATCTCATACAGCTTTTCAATGACATACTGAGGCTTGATAACACCAGATTCCTTTTTATATGTGAGTGGATGGCGTTTTCTCCATGCATCAAGCTGCTGCAACCAAGCCTGGTGCTGGTCCCTCCATGCCTCAGCAGGGCGGCCAGCATCCTTTACGGCATCCAACAGCTTCTTCAGTATCCTCTTGCAATCACCCACTATAGGTACATCCACCTTCACGTTTTTCTGAATAGATGTTGGGTCTATGTCCAGGTGAATTATCTTGGCCAGCGGAGCAAATGCTTCGATCTTTCCAGTAACCCTGTCGTCAAAGCGGGCACCCACGGCAATGATGAGATCACTGTTTGCCATAGCCATGTTGGCACAGTATGTACCATGCATGCCCAGCATGCCCAGGCTCAACTTATGGGTGCCAGGAAATCCGCCAAGCCCCATCAAAGTCATGGTTACCGGAATATACATCGCTTTAGCAAGTGCCCTGAGCTCCTTATACGCATCAGAGATGATTACTCCGCCACCTGCATAAATAACAGGCCGTTTCGCCTTCTCTATTAACCTGTAGGCCCGCTCAATCTGTTTGCCGTGAGGTTCGATTACAGGATTATAGGAACGGAGCTTTATCTCCTGTGGATAGTCAAACTCGGCCCTGGCGTTCTGCACATCCTTTGGAAGATCTACAAGGACCGGACCTGGCCGGCCTGATCTCGCGATATAGAAGGCTTCCTTAAGAGCCTGAGGAAGGTCCTTGACATCCCTGACAAGGTAATTGTGCTTTGTGCAAGGACGTGTAATGCCTACGATATCCACTTCCTGGAAGGCGTCATTACCGATCAGGGCAGTGGGTACCTGACCAGTGAATACAACTATGGGAACTGAGTCCATATTTGCTGTTGCTATTCCCGTTACGGTGTTGGTGGCTCCCGGACCTGATGTGGCAATGCACACTCCCACCTTTCCGGAAGCCCTGGCATAACCATCAGCAGCATGGGCCGCTCCTTGCTCATGTCGGACCAGGACGTGCTTTATGGCGCCGTCTTTTTCCAAGGTATCGTATAAATCAATAATAGCCCCGCCAGGAAAGCCAAAGATAACATCGACACCTTCCCGCTTGAGGGCCTCTACGACCATCTGTTTTCCGGTCATCTTAGCCATGTACTTTACCCCGGTTAATAATAGAATAGGTCAGGAGCTGTAGGCAGCTATTGAAGCTTATTCTCCTGTTTTGACGTTGTCAATAAAGTTAATTTCCCTTTTTTGCCGGCCTTCTCAATAAATAATGCCCTCAGAATTTGCGGTCCTGAGGGCAACCAGTCTCATTCATAGTATATTACACAACACCAATGCAATTTGTGCTTTTATAGAGACCGGCTCAAGCTTTACCAGTCTCTACGTCCTCTTCCTCCTCTTTAGCTCCCATCTCTTTTGAATGAGCATCTGCCTCGGATGTCTTGTCTTCATTGGATTGGGGCTTTTCGACCGCTTCAGTTCTCACGGCCTCAACCTCGCTGACAGGTTTTTCCTCTACGATTCCCGCCTCAGCGACAGATTTCTTCTCATCGATTCCGGTTTCTTCAGCAGGCCCTTTTTTCTCTTCCAAGCTTTCCGGCTTATCCACAGATGGCTCCGGAGCAACCTGCGGGATCACAGATTCGGTAGATACCATCTTTTGGGTCTTGCGGTGAGGCTTGAACTTCTCCAGGGAATCGGTGACCAGTTCCACAATAGACATCATGGCAGAGTCTCCCCTTCGTGGGCCTATCCTAACTATCCTGGTATAACCACCATTTCGATTGGCAAACTCCTGTCCCAATACATTAAAAAGTTTCGCAACGACTTTGCGATCACGTACGGCTGAAAATGCCTGACGCCTTGCATGGAGACTCGATCTTTTTGCCAAAGTAACCATTTTGTCAGCTATACGCCTGACCTCTTTGGCCCTTGGAACTGTTGTGACAATTCG
>JAJSZR010000079.1 GCA_030262715.1 Deltaproteobacteria bacterium | reverse complement strand
TTGTGTAAATATCTTCACCTGTTTTACTCTTCAAGGTGATTTCATAACTGCAGTGGAACGTATCCTTGATCTGCCGCATTTGACTTTTGAAAATGTTTCTATTTTTATCATCCACAAAATCAAGAGGTGTTTTCCCTATAATTTCCTGTCGGCTGTATCCAAGCATGTCACAGAGGGATTGATTAACCTCCAGGATTTTATGTTCAAGGTCAATCAGCCAATATCCTTCGGAAGTAGTCTCAATGAACGTCCGGTATTTTTTTTCACTCTCTTGCAAGGAATGCAAGGCTTTTGTTGCTTTGAGCACTTCGGAAGTGTAAGCAGCCATTATTATGCCAATTTCCAGGTCCTGTGGTACGAAAGATGGCGAGATTCTGTTGTGAAGTGAAATGAGGCCTATGAATTCGCCATCGGACTCACGCAACGGAAATACAATCAGTGAGCCGTCGTTGTAACCCTCCCAGCCGCTCGTGACTACTCTGCTTTCATGCTCAATGTCTTTTATAAAAATTGCTTCGCCTTTCATCATCACATGCTCAAAGACGCTATTTTTTGGCAATGGAAAAAGAATGGTGCTAGGAGCGTGTTCCGGACCGAGCGAATGGATAAGGACAAGACCGTGTTCTTCCCGCAGATACAGGCTTCCTCCCGTGGCCTTCATGTTTCGGGCAAACTCTTCCAGGAGATGGGGGCCTATTTGCTTGGAAAGCGATAAGCTTGTGAGTCGCCTGTTTGATTCAACAATCAGTCGAAGCCGCGCATTGATTTCATTCAATTCCTGGTTTCGTGCCTTCAGGGCTTCCATGGCCAGCCTGCGGGCTTCGACCTGCTCACGAAAGGCCATCCCATAAGCTATGAGCAATTCCATTAAGGGCTCTGAGATGGTCCGGGTGGCCTCTATCAGTTTCATCCCACGGTTTTCCTCTGCCAGACGAGTGAGTGCCTCTTCATGGATCTCAGCGATTTCTTCGGTTGGGATTCCCGCCATTAACAGCTCACGGCCTAATTCAGCGACTGATACCAGATACCTCTCATCTGGATTGGCAACATGGGCCTTGAGCACTGCAAAGTATCTCTCCTTGATAGATTTGTCCTGCATCATTACACCCTATTACTGAATGTCAGGACCGCAGCATCGTCGGTATCGCAGCCCCAGTCCACAATTATCTGCTCCGCCAGTCTTTGGACATCTGACAGCAACGCCTCCCCATAACCAGACACATCGGTCAACTCTTTCACTCCATCGGTATGGAGAAATACCAGGTCGCCAGACCCAAAAGGTAAAGTTTCAGGCGATAGTTTTCTATATCCACCGCCCACAATACCGTGATCGCTCATCAGGTGAACGGTCTCACGCTCGGCAGGGTTAGAGGATGTTTTTCTCATGATCTTTATGCGTGTGTTGCCTACCCCGGCATAGGACAGTGTCCGTTCGTCTTCATCGATGACCGCTATGCCCATGGCCACGCCCCTGGTATTTCTTATATGCCTGTTGCAGCCGGAGAATATCTCCTGAAGCGGTGCGGAAAGGTGATGCGCAACATACTCTATTGCAGCCCTGGCCGCCTTTTCTGCATCCTCTCCATGACCAAGCCCGTCCACAATACAGAGAGTTATCTTTTTGCCCTTTCGCCAGTGCCCGAACTGGTCTCCGCAATGGGGATCGGTCATAAAAGAACGTTTAGCAACCCCTACTCGCATGTCTTCCACTTCCTGGTTATAACCAGCGTGCCCGTGCCAACTGTTGAGGTGATCTCTAACTCGTCCATTAATCGCTTTATACCCGGGAGACCTTCCCCCAGGCCCCGGTTGGTGCTGAAACCGTCCTGCAAGGCCAGGGTAACGTCCTCAATTCCAGGGCCTTCGTCCTCAGCGACGATCTCAATTCCGACTTTGTTGTTTTGCATAAGGGGAGCCAGGGTGATCGTGCCACCATGATTAGCATGAAAAAGTAGGTTATTCCCCAGCTCCGAAACACTGGTTATTATCTGGAAAGTTGTCACTGGCTTAAAGCCAATGGCTTCGGCCATGGACCTGGCCCTCTGTCTGGCCTCGGAGATATGATACTCCTCGGTAACCCGGACGATTACCGGATCTCCCGTGGTTCTTGTTGCCATAAACCAGATCAAACTTTCCTTTGGGTTATTGCAATAATGACGATCGTATGGCCAGGCACTGAATCAATGTCAAACTCTTGGACCAGCCGCTTTGTGCCCGGAAGCCCGGCCCCCAGACCTCTGGCCGTGCTGAATCCCTGCTCCATTGCCTGATCAATATCCGGGATTCCGGGTCCATTGTCCTCTACCTTCACCCGAACCTTGATCGTGGTTTTGTCAGATTCATCGGTGATGACACAAACTCCTTCTCCAGCGTACTGGATGATATTGCGTGTCAATTCAGAGATGGCGGTGGCTAAACGCGTCTGATCGGCCGAGCCAAAGCCGAGGTCCCGTGCCATGTCACGGCCCGCCCGCCGCGCCACTATAATATCACTTTGCGCCCTGATCTCGACCTTAATCTCTTTCATTGCCGTCACTCTCCCTTTCCTCGATAATCTGCCGGAGCACGTCCAGGCCTTGGTCCAGGTTGAGAGCGGTTTTTACACCGATCAATTCACGGCCCATCTCCACAAGCGTCAGGGCCACCGAGGGTTGCATGCCGCAAATGACCACCTCCGTCCCTAACATTTGTACCATAGTGGCTGTTTCGTTGAGCAGGCGCGCCATAAAGGAGTCCACGACATCCATCGCCGTGATATCTATTACAATGCCATTGGCCTCTGTTTCGGTTACCATTTGAAGCACGTCGTACTGGAATTCGAGGGCATCGTCATCGGTCAAATCCACCTGGATCGAGGTCAGGAGGATGTCCTTGAGTCGTAGTATCGGGATTTTCATTGCCACCCTCCCTTAAATAGGGACTATTTGCGCGCCGACAATCCTGAAGGCTTCGATAATTCCCGCCCTCAGTGATCCACAGGTTTGAATCCGGGTCAGATCAATATCAAGCTTGTTTAGCGTCTGGGCCATGTCGGGACTGATACCCGTGATGACCACATTCGCCCCTAACATGTGGGAGGCCGTTACAGTGTCTATCAGGTTCTGGGCTACCTTGGTGTCAATGACCGGCACACCGGTGACATCGAGGAGCACCGCCCTTGCCTGATTTTTGACAATGGCAACAAGCAGGTTTTCCATGATCTGCTTCGCGCGCATGGTATCAATGACACCCACCAGGGGCAACAACACGATCTCGTCCCATAACTTGATCATAGGCGTTGACAGTTCAAGTATCGTCTGGCTCTGTTTACGGAGCATTTCCTCGGATTTTACCCTATTTCTGATGTCAATAATATATTCCAGACCACCGATGATCTTCCCTTTATTGTCTTTCAGCGGCGCGGCAGTGTACTCGACCGGGACCGGTTCCCCTTCCCGAATGATCTTGCTCCGAGCCACAAAGACGTCATCCTCATCCATGGCCCGTTTGACACGGCATTCCGGGCTCTTGCAATGCGATGTTTTTAAGATATCAAAGCATTTCTTGCCTATAATATCCTTCAGTTCCTTCCCCACCCATTCGCATCCGACCGGATTCATGAAAACGATGTTAAAGTCCCTGTCTATAGCTATTATCGGGGTGGGTATTTGGTTCAAGATCACCAGCTTCATTTCAAGATCACCCAATGGACCCTTAAGGCCTTTCTTTTTTGTAACCATAGTTTTTCCTCCCCCCTTCTTGTGATTAAAAATTTGATTTCTTGCCTTATGATATCACGCCAAGTTAAATCCAGATCGTTAAAAGTCCTGGTAATGGGTGATAGGAAATCGCTTTTTGAGCAATCCAGAAAGCCAGCCAATAAGTATCATGTTTTGGGGTAAAATGTTATCTTATAAGTACCAGGATGTCAAAATTTACCGGGAATCGGCAGCCCCAAAGCGTCTTGAATATCAAGGCAGGGCTTGACCAGGACGTCCGCAAGCTATATGAGAAAGTAATAATCCGACTCTCCTCGATCTCTGAAAAGGGAGTTCTGGCAAAATGAGTAAATGATATGGATTCGATGTATTTATTACGGGAGTTGCCCCTTGATCTGGCAGAGTTAACCGAGCTGGCCCTCGACCTTCGGTGGACCTGGAGTCATGCCGGTGACGCCCTGTGGCGGAGGTTGGATCCATGGACATGGGAACGAACTGAAAACCCATGGATGATCCTCCAGGATGTCTCCCAGGAACGTCTTGAACAATTGGCTGAGGATCCGGATTTCAAGGACGAATTGCGGCATCTGGCCGAAACCCGCAAGAGATGTCTAAATGATCCGTGCTGGTACGGGAAGACGTATCAAGACGCGGGCTTGAAACAAATTGCTTACTTCAGCATGGAATTTGGCCTGGGTGAGGCACTTCCTTTATATGCAGGAGGATTGGGCGTTCTGGCCGGAGATTACCTGAAAGCTGCCAGTGACCTCGGAATACCGCTGGTGGCTGTGGGTCTGTTCTACCACGAAGGTTACTTCCGGCAAATAATGGATGCCCAGGGTATGCAGCAGGAGGCGTATCCCTATAACGACCCTACCAGTCTACCTATCTCGCCTGTGCGCTCAGCTTCAGGCGGGTGGCTCCATATTCCTCTGGAGCTGCCGGGAAGGACACTGCTGCTCAGGGTATGGTGCGCGAGCGTAGGCCGGGTGTGCCTCTATCTTCTGGACAGCAACGATCCGCTGAACAGCCCCACCGATCGCTGTATCACCGGCAAGTTATACGGTGGTGGACAGGAGATGCGTCTATTGCAGGAGATATTGCTGGGCATCGGGGGGTGGCGGACACTGGAGGCACTTGGGCTCCAGGTTGAAGTGTGCCATATCAATGAAGGTCATGGCGCACTGGCTGTTCTGGAGCGGACACGCAGTTTAATGGAACAGAGTGGCCTGTCCTTCTGGGAGGCCTTGTGGGCCACCCGGGCTGGAAACGTGTTTACTACTCACACACCGGTTACCACCGGCTTTGATACCTATAGCCCACTACTGATCGAAAAATATTTTCCATATTTCCGGGACTATCTGGCAAAGCTTGGCATTTCATCAAACGAACTGCTGGCCCTGGGCCGCAAAGACCCGTATAACTCGAGTGAGCCCTTCAATATGGCTTATTTAGCCATGCGCGGCTGTTCTACGGTTAATGCAGTAAGCCGACTGCATGGAACGGTAAGCCGGCGAATATTTCAGGACCTTTATCCCGGCTGGCCTGAACGGGAGGTGCCGATCGGCCACGTCACCAACGGCGTACATGTCCCATCCTGGGATTCCCCGTGGTCAGATGACCTCTGGACACGGGCGTGCGGCAAGGGGCGCTGGCTGGACAACGTGGAGGCTCTGGCAGATTCGATCCGTGGCATTCCTGATGAACAGCTATGGGGATTTTGTGCCGAGGAGCGCCGAGACCTGGTAAACTATGCGCGAAAACGGCTGGCCAGGCAGTTGGGACAACGAGGTGCGGAATCCGGAGTTATCGCGCAGGCATATACGATCCTTGATCCGAATGTCCTTACACTGGGTTTTGCGCGCCGCTTTGCCGAGTACAAGCGTCCAAATCTGTTGCTGGAAGATCCTGAACGGCTGGCCCGAATCCTCACGAATCCGGAGCGGCCTGTTCAGCTCATAGTGGCAGGTAAAGCCCATCCGGAAGATGAGATAGGCAAACGCCTGGTGCAGGCCTGGGCGGAATTTGAGCAGCAGCCGAAAGTGCGCAACCATGTGGTCTTTCTGGAAGACTATGACATCGCACTTGCCCAGGAGCTGGTACAGGGCGTGGATGTATGGATCAACACGCCGCGCCGGCCGTGGGAGGCCTGCGGCACCAGCGGCATGAAAGTACTGGTCAATGGGGGCTTGAACCTGTCGGAGTTGGACGGCTGGTGGGCGGAGGCGTACAGCCCGGAAATAGGCTGGGCACTCGGTGACGGTAAAGAACATTCCGAACCTGGCTGGGATAGCGCAGAGGCCGAACAACTCTACTATCTTTTAGAAAACGAGATCGTCCCCGAGTTCTATGCGCGCGATTCGGAAGGAATCCCGCGATCCTGGGTGGCACGCATGCGGGCCAGCATGGCCCAACTTGCGCCGGAGTTCAGCAGCAACCGCATGGTGCGTGAGTATGTTGAGAAAATTTACCTGCCGGCCGCCTACACATTTCAGCACCGAAGTGCGCAGAACGGTAAGCTTGCAAAGGAGCTCCATTCCTGGGCGACAGAACTGAAAAAATACTGGCATGATGTCCATTTTGCAAATATCGAGGTCCTCCAGAAGGAGGATAACTGGTCTTTTTCGGTTCAAGTGTATCTTGGAGAATTGGAACCAGATATGGTTAAGATTGAACTCTATGCGGAGCCTCAAGATGGGGAGGAACCTGTCTGTGAACCGATGAAACGAGGAAACGCGATACCCGGCGCCGTCAATGGCTATTTCTACCATGCACAAATCGCGGCAACGCGTCCTGCTGAAGATTTTACGCCTCGCATCATACCTTATCATCAAGAGGTGCGTGTTCCCATAGAGGTGCAGTTAATATTGTGGCAGCGATAATGGTCTCAAAATAAGTTGGTGCTCTTCACCCTGCCGCTGCTGGCGGTGCAATTGCTCTGGCTGAACCTGGTGACCAACGGTATCCAGGATGTAGCCCTTGACGGAATCATTAACTCCTTCCTTTTATCCTGGATGGAGGACCCGAAGCGGCATCCATACAGGAAAGACGTTCCAATAATCACAGATATATTTCTTAGAGGGGTTTTGATTAAAGGAGGTGATAGGACAAATTAAACACAGACACGGACAGCACGGGGATCAGAAACAAAAGACAAACTAACCATTTAGAGGTGCAGCATGTTAAAAGAGATGAAGGAACAGATCATTGAGGCATTTGAAAGGGCCAAGGAAAGTGGCGAGGTAACAGCGGCACAGGTCAGGGACATTGTTCAGAATGCCGTGTCGGACACTGCCGGAAAGGTGAAAGAAGGAGGGATAACCCTGCGCGAGATTGCCAGGGAAGCCTCTACCACAGCCACGGATGGACTCAAAAAGAAAGGAATTGCCACCAGGGAGCGCATCACTGCGGCAGTCGAGGGCGCAATTAACGGCATCAAGTCCACAGAACAGAGGGCTATGGACAGGACCCGTCAAGAGATCCAACAACTGAAGACCCGTCTAAGTGGAGAGGAACAGAAACTGTCTGAAGATGTGCGCGAAGCCCTGGAAGGTACTAGACAGAGCAGCGAGGCATTTACAGGAGAGATGAAAGAGCACATCGAGACCGCTGTCACCGATACCAAACTGAAGTACGCGGAACTTTTAGGCCTGACTGGGGGAACCGTCAAACAGGCTGTGAAACAGGTGATCGATAGCGGAAAGGACGTAGAGGAAACTGTTGCCAAAATCACCAGGGATGCAACGGAAAAGGCCCTTGCCGAGGCGCATTTCAGTGCAGACAGGGTAAGAAAAGTGTCTCATACTGTGATTTCCGCCGCAGTTGAGACCGCAGAAGAGGCCGGCACCAATATAAGCGAGGTGGCTAGAGGTGCAGTACAGGGAACCAGAGAAGGTATCACCTCTGCGGTGGAGTCCACAAAAGAGACGTTGTCCACTGCAAGTGAAAAAACAAAATCCTTTGTCACAGAGGACCTGGCCCGTACAAAGGAAGACTTAGAGGCCGTTGGAGACCTGTTTGTTGAAATCATACGCGGAGTAGCTAGCAGATCCGGCGAAGTGGCAGGTAAGGTGCTTACTGAAATTGCAGACCAGGCCAGGAAAACCCCCTCTACCCTTAAGGAGAGGGCCGCTGAAGCCGCTGAGACAGTCTCGAATCGGTTAAAGGAATTAGGCAAAGACACCTTTGGTAAAGCGGCGCATCTCACCGAAGAGACAGTACACACTGCAGCCGAGGAGGCCAGACAACTTTCAAAACGGGCCCTGGATATAGCCAGGGGAGCAGTATCCGGGATGATCCGTGGTGCAAAGGACGTCTTGAAAAAGGATAAGGAGAAAAAGTAGTGAAAAAGGCAATTTCTGTAACACTTTTGGCACTTTGGCTGATCAGTGGTTTTACAGTGCAAGCAGTTTTATCAGCCGAGCAGACTGGCCAGACAAAAGACGAGGAAGCCACGGAAATTGAGTGGCAACAGGCCCTCAAGGCCCAGGTCGCCCTGGCTAAGGTAAAGGTCAACCTGCTCAAGGCACTGGCCGAGCTACGGCTGGAGAAGAACAGTGAGGCTGCTCTCCAGAGTCTCGAAGATGCCAAAACGAATCTACGCCAGGCATACGGGACGGCCGATACGGTCACAAGGAGGCGGATTGCCGACTTGGAAGAACAGATCAAGTCCACAGAAACTGCCCTGCGTACAAAAAGCAACAAGGCCTACTCGGAGTTGACCGAGTTGGCTGATAAAAGCGAAAGCACTCTCAATGCGGCCATTGCGGAGACTCAGACCAAGACAATCGCCCTCAAAAAAGAGACTTCCACCAGGATAGCCCTGGTTCAGGCCCGGGCCGCTGCCCTTAAGGCCAAGATCGCCCTTGAGATCGAACAGTCTCCGGAAAAAGCCGGGCAGGCGTTAGAGGAGGCTCAAGGGTACCTGGCAAAAGCCAAGCTGAGTGCCTCGAAACGGACTGCTGAAGGTATCGCACAACTTGAGCTCGATGCAAAAGCAGCCAAGCAGGCTGTCACCAAAGACATGAATGTGGCCAAGGACAAAACCAACACCCTGGTGGTGCACACCGAAGAGCAGCTTCAGGCCTACGGCAAACAGGTGACTGAAAGCGAGGAGGCGGTGCTGCTCAAGAAGCGCTACGCCGAGCTTGAAGCCCGGGCTGCCCTGCTTAAGGCCCAATTGGCAGCTAGTGCAGACGCGACCCGGAAACAGGCCCAATCCTATCTTGACGAGGCAAAGGCCTGGTACGCCCGGGCCCAGAGTCAGGCTAAAGAAACAGCCAGGCTGGAATTACAGAAAATGCAAAAACGCATAGATGACACTAAGGTCGTCCTGAAGGAAGGGGGAAAGCAGGCCAGTAAAAAGCTTTCCGACCTCCTTAAATGGGCGGCTGAGAGGGTGGAGGTCAAAGGAGAAGAGTAAGGACGCCTGAAACCCGGACGACCGATACATCATAGCCTAACAGTCATATCATGCGCCGGCTGCGATTTGTCTGCGTGGATCGAGACCGCCCAAGGAATGTAGTAAAAGGAGAGAGATAATGCGACGTTCGGACTTCCACTATTTTCCCCTTGCATTACCCTTTATTCTCATTTTTCTGTTTCTCTTCATCTTCGTGTTCACTTTGCTCCAGATTGGGATCCTTGAATATGCCTACGAGAAGATAGGGATCAACCCGCAGTATGTTTTCAGCCTACTGTTTCTGTCTCTTGTGGGGAGTGGCATCAATATCCCTGTGGCAAAACTACCTTCGAAAGATGTGCTTTCAGGCCAAGAAATTACCTTTTTCGGCATGCGGTACATTGTTCCCTCGGTTCAAAAATGGACACGAACGGTCGTTGCGATCAACGTTGGTGGAGCTGTCATCCCAACCCTTCTCTCACTCTACCTCTTGGTGAAGAACGGGTTATATGTCCAAGGCCTCGTGGGCGTGGCTATCGTGACGATTATCGTCCACTGGATGGCCCGGCCTGTCAAAGGCGTGGGGATTGCCGTGCCGATTTTCATCCCTCCCGTGGTGGCCGCTGGCGTGGGCATTTTGCTTTCACAGGAATCCGCCCCTGCCCTGGCCTATATCGCAGGAACCATGGGAACCTTAATCGGTGCGGATCTCCTGAATCTTGGCAAAATCCAAGGGCTTGGTGCTCCTATCGCCTCCATCGGAGGGGCCGGGACCTTTGACGGAATTTTCTTGACAGGGATCCTGGCTGTTTTGCTGGCTTAAGTCATTCCTGTCCTTCCAGCCCTCCTAAAGAGATATACAAAGATATGATTTAATCTGCGATATAATATTTATAAAGGCTCTGTAAAAGCATCATGGAGAACAGATATGAAAAGAGTTCTTGCGATATGTCCCTATTGTGGAACCGGTTGTAATATATATTTTCAAGTACAAGATGGCAAAGTCAAAGGAGTTTATCCTTCGTATAACAATAATATAAATCAAGGAAAACTCTGCGTAAAAGGCTATAGCTGTGTTGAAATTATCAACCATCCCGACAGACTCAGATATCCTCTCATTAAAAAATGCAATAAACTTGTAAAGTCTTCATGGAATGAAGCTATATCAAAAGTTGCACAGAAATTTGGCGAAATTATCAAAAAAGATGGCTCAGATGCCGTAGGAATAATAGGATCTGCTAGAACAACAAACGAAGAACTGTATCAAACCCAAAAATTTGCAAGAGCTGTAATAGGTACAAACAATGTTGATCATTGTGCAAGGATTTGTCATTCTCCCACCGTTGTCGGACTTATAAAATCACTGGGAAGCGGAGGTATGACCAATCCAATCAGTGATATAGAAAATGCGAAAACTATACTGCTAATAGGCAGCAATCCTTATGAAGCGCACCCTATCATTGCTTGGCGTATAATAAATGCTGTCGATAAGGGCACTGATTTGATAGTGGTTGATCCAAGAAAAACGCCTCTCGTAAAATTTTGTAAAAAACATCTTCAAATAAAACCCGGAAGCGATATAAAACTTATCAATGCTTTATGCAAAATTATCATTGAAGAAAAATTAGATGATAAAGATTTTATTGAGAAAAATTGTAAAGGATTTAATGAACTTAATAATAAATTAAAAAAATTCTCATTAAAAGAAGCTGCTGAAATAACGGGCATTGAAGAGGATACTTTACGAGATACTGCTATAGCTTATGCCTCAAACAGACCATCTTCTATTATCTATGCTCTTGGTATAACAGAGCATATTACCGGAACATCAAATGTAAGAGCTTTGGCAAATCTTGCTATGCTTACTGGAAATTTGGGTAAAGAGGGGACAGGTATAAATCCTCTTAGAGGTCAAAACAATGTCCAAGGTGGCTGTGATATGGGGGTTGCGCCTTATATACTTCCTGGATATATAGCAATCTCTTCGTCTTGTGAGAAAGAGACAGAAAAAAATCTCATTGAAAAGTATGAAAAACAATATAAAAACAAGATACCAAAAACTAAAGGTTTGATGATCCCTGAAATGATAAAAGCGGCCCTGGAAGGTGATTTAAAAGCAATGTGGGTCATAGGCGAAGATATACTTACAAGCGAAGCCAATAGAGATAAAACAAAAAAAGCATTGAAAAATGTTGAATTTTTAGTTGTTAGCGATATTTTTTTAAGCGAAACTGCAAAAAAAGCAGATGTCATATTTCCTGCATGCAGTTTTGCCGAGAAAGAGGGGACTTTTACAAATACAGAAAGAAGAGTCCAAAAATCAAACAAGGCAATAGAACCCCTTTTTGATTCAAAAAGCGACCTGGAGATAATCTCTTTGGTAGCAAGAGAAATGGGATATGATATTGGCTTTGATCCTAAAGAGGTTTTTGAAGAGATATCTTATCTAACACTGCAATATCACGGCATTTCATATGAAAAGATAAAAAAACAAGGCGGTGTTCAGTGGCCTTGCAGATCCGAAGAAGACGAAGGAACGCCAATTTTGCACAAAAATTCAATAGCCAGAGGGAGGGGCGAGTTTTTCTATCCAAAGTTTTTGCCACCTGACGAGACGCCGGATGAAAACTATCCGTTTTATCTCTCTACAGGAAGAATTCTTTTTCATTTCAACTCAGCAACTATGACAAAAAGAGTATATAGAATAAATAGAGAGTTCGAAGAAAATTTTGTTATGCTAAATCCAATTGATGCTGAAAAATACGGTATAAAAAATGGAGAGCTTATAACTGTAGAAAATATAAGAGGGGCATTACTCGTTAAAGCATCGGTTACAGATAACGTACAAAAGGGTCTGCTTTGGATGCCTTTTCATTTTGCCAAAAGACCTACAAATCAACTTACAAATGATGCTTTGGATCCGCAAAGCGGTGTATATGAACTAAAGGTATGTGCCGCAAGGATAAAAAAATGTCAATAAAAACATATAAAATAGATAAAAGCAGCCTAAAAAAATGGATTGAGATATTATCAAAAGAGGGTGAAATAATTGCTCCGAAAAAAGAGGGAAATGGCGATATTTTTTACTCTTTTATCAATAACTGATCAACGACAATTATAATTCCCGGTCAACGACAATTATAATTCCCGACTCCATTTATCCATTCAGTTCCTCTCCAGGATACCATCCCGTTCTTTTATGAGTTAATCCT
>JAJSZR010000078.1 GCA_030262715.1 Deltaproteobacteria bacterium | reverse complement strand
CCTTGGAGTCCTCTGGCAGGAAAAGACCTACTTTCGCACAGCATTGGTGGCCATATCGGCCTCATTTGTGATCGTAACGGCCATAGGTCTGTATCAATTATGGCAACCCATTTCCTTTCTCATCCCAATACCAGGGCCTAAGAACCCGTCAACCATGGGTTACAAGAATCCGGCTGCCCTGGCAGTGCTCGGACAGATTTTTCTCCTCTTGTCTCTTGTCAGTCAGTGGGGGCAGAAGGGACGCTGGAGTCTGGCAGTGGCCAGTGGCCTGATCGCCCTGGCAGAAGTGGCCTACCTTGCTACCCTCCAGAGTCGAACCAGTTACTTTGCCTTTGCCATCACTATGGCCTTTGTCCTTGGTTTTTCATTGTGTCTCTTGTGGCGCAGGCGCAAAACAGGGATCTTAAAGATAGCAGGCCCCGTGATGCTGGCGGCCGTGATGGTCTTTGGCTGGACACTGGTTTCTTACACACCTGCACAGAAGCGCGTACAGATGACTGTCAAGTACCTCCGTGAACCTGCCAGCTTTTTGACCAGTGATAGAGGGACCTATCTGCGTAACTCAATCTACATGGCCCGGGAAAATCTCTTTGGTGTCGGCATTGGAAACTGGGGCTTTGCCTACCCGGTCTATCGCTGTTTTCAGCCCGGAT
The DNA here is from genome assembly GCA_030262715.1 of Deltaproteobacteria bacterium. Classification (GTDB taxonomy): domain Bacteria; phylum Desulfobacterota; class Dissulfuribacteria; order Dissulfuribacterales; family UBA3076; genus UBA3076. The sequence goes on along the minus strand of JAJSZR010000078.1, from coordinate 11,740 downwards.
TATGTTTTAATGAGCACGTCCAGGTGAGGCGGGCCCATGGAGACTACGCCCAGATGCTGGGAGAGACGGGCTGGCCGGGTCTGGTGTTATGGGTGGTATTGCTGGGATGGGCACTCGCTCGTGGCGTCGGTATGGCTTGGCACTCTCTGGAGTTTGGGCCTTTGTTTGTCGTGGCGCAACTCTTGGCTTTTCTCTTGGTCATGCTCTTTGATTATTGCATAGAGATGCCATACCATAAGTTTGCCTTTTTTGGGGTCCTGGCCATGGTGGGGGCGTTTTTTGTCGCCTCCGGACATGAAAATGATTAGCCACCCGCTCTTTTGAGGATATCATGTTTGTCGAATTGAGCAGAAAAGGCATGCGGTCCGGGGTGATCCAAGGTATTGCTGTGATAGTAAGTGGTTTCATGATGCTGGGGTCAGCCTGGTACTGGGGTCAGATGTTACGAAAAGAGGTGGCATCGACCTATCTCAAGGTCGCTGTAAGGAGTGTGCGCAGCCAGATAAAGAAGACTCCAGGTACTGCGGGAAAAGAGCGGATTGCCAGTACCTATGCAGATTTTTTTTATCAGAAGCATTCAGAGATTCGCGAGCGTCCCGGCTACTGGAAAACTTTGCACAAGACATATCATTTGCTCGCGCAGGCAGCGATCTATCAGGGGAGACCTGCTGCTGATGTCATCGCCCTGCTGGAGAAGTCAGTGAACTATCACCCGTATTATGCGAATGCCTATAAGATGATGTCTGAGGTTTGGGGGATCTTTGGGGAAAATAGGCAGGTAAGGGCATGTGACGATGTCTATCGAGGCATTATGGCGGCCAAACCTGCTGCAGACATAGATGCGATGATAGGTTTGTGTATGGGAGAGAAATTACCTATTGAGTGAAGTGACCGCTGTGTGCGATAGTGAGTTATCAATAGGGAAGTGAGTGGCCTTTTGCAAACAAATATGAATCCGTTGAATCCCTGAACGGTCACTGTGATAGTGATCTTGGCTGAATTTGACCGATTTATTCTAGAGAGTATAAATTTGACCAATAACTGAATATACCCTGATAAATCTGAAATCAGAAAAGTTCACTCACCGCAAAGACGCGAAGAACGCAAAGAAAAACCGTATACGCTCAGGGTTACCTTCCTGCCTCGCAAGCTTGGCGAGCGGGCAGGCAGAACTCACGAATCAACGGTATAGATTTTTGGTGAACCCTTGAACCTTGAACCTTGATTAATATTTGGCACATTGCTTGCTGGTGATATCATAGGTTGGGATGAAATCCGTAAAGATTACAAAACATATTCTTTTAATAGGCCTCATAGTACTTTTCTTATGGGTCTGTCCCCTTTTCGCAGAAGATGATGGCGATGAAGGTATAGACCCGATTCAGGCTGCAGAGTCCGAGATACTGACCAGGCTGAACCTGGCACGCAATAATCCGTGGGCAGAGGCAGAGAGATTGGGTCTGGACCCTGAAGTGCTCAGGGCGGATGTTGTGCCGGAAGAAGTGGCTGCACAGTGGGACCAGGGCCTGTGGCCACTGGTCCACAATGATATATTGCATGAAGTTGCAAGGGCATACTGTGAGGATATGATTGAGCACGGTTTTTTTTCGCATGTAACACCTGAAGGCCTCACTCCTGAGGACAGGGTTATTATTGCGGGCTATGATGCAAATATAGTAAGAGAGGAACTGGGTGCCTTGGTCTTTGATACTTACCTGGATCCAAGTGAGGCCGCCCAAGCGCTAATGGATGTCCTTCTGAGGGATTCCCTTATACAGCGAGAGACTGAAGAGGGACCGATCCTGCTCAATGAAAGGGTTGTGGAGGTTGGAATTGCCCTTCTGGGCGGGGAATTAACAACTTGTGAAGAACAGACACACGCTTATGTACTCTGTATTCTCCTGGTGAGACCTGATGGACCAAGTGCGGAAACATGGTTACAATGCGGCCGGCTATATGATGACAGTAATTGTAATTGTATCTATGACGTTGGTGAAGGGTTGCCGGAAATGGAGATGGCCATTCGTAACGGTGAAATTCTGTCTGTTACGGATGCCAAGGGCAGTTACTGCATACAGCGTCCCCTGGGGAGATGGGTGCTTCAGGTAAATGACAGGGTTTTGCCACATACAGCCAGACTAGATGATGTTATTGTGGATGATGGTGTTCTGTACCGGGATTATAATTACAGGACTTTCAGAGAAAACTGGTAAAGTTGTTTCAAGTATAGACTGATAATTGTCGATGTTATCATAAAGCGTAATTGAGATGAAATTGCCAACAGGTTACTCGTGCTTTTTGGGCTATAAAACAAGGATGTCTATTCACAAGGCGGCAATATCAGCCTGCTTCATCATTTTTTTGGCTGTTTTGTCCTCATGTGCTGGGCTTCAAATAAAATCACCAGAGGAGAGGCTTTTGTCCAGGGCTGAAACTTTTTGGGCAGCCAGGGTTGCAGGTGACTTGATCACATGCTATAAATTCGAAGAGGTGTCAAAAATTGGCAAACAACCAGCCAGTGTATACGTCAGAAAACATGGAGGCCTTGTCTATAAATCCGCTGAGATAACAGAAACAGAAGTCAATGGCGAAGAGGCGACCGTCAGGGTAAAGTTGAGCTACATCATTCCTGCGCTCGGATCTAGCAATGCATTTAATATGGAGGCAGTAGATAGTTGGAAATTGATAGATGGTGAGTGGTATCACCATTTTGAAAGTCAGAAAGGCTTATTGGGACATTGAAGTCCGAGTATCTTAAACGAAGGGAGGTGATATGTCAAAATCGCGAATATCATTTGGCAGTACCATAATCTAGTGTTGTCTAAAAAATCTTTGTACAAACAAACTACATTAAATGGAGGGTTTTTTCATGAAAAAATTTATGAGATGGGGATTGGCTGCTTTAGCAGCATTTGCCCTGATGTTAGGGGTGACAGGCAATGTGAGCGCCATGGACCTAGGTTTTTACGATGAAGGTGTCTTGGTACCGCGCGCAATCCATAACGCATCAAATGTAGATACTGTCGTCGGGCTGACTGCTACTGCTCCAGGGATTGTTTACTGGACTTATTTTAGCAGGAACAGTGACCATTTATATGACCACTATTTTCCAGTAACCGCGAATGACCTGTATGGATTCTCTTTGATGGGTGAACTTGGCTCTAATCTGATTGATCAAGAGGGTTATCTCGTATTCACCTTAGATGTCGATTGCTCTACGGGTCTTGCCGGATGTGAAGACGCCAAGATAAACTGCGCTGGCGACGACGAGACCCCCTTCTTGGCAGCAAATTCATTTCTTGTAGATACCACTGCCAATGACGCTATCTTTGTTCCTGTGCTACCTTTAGATAAGGACGATTATGCTGTTTGCACAGACTTGTTGGCTATGGATGCAAATAGCATCGAAGACGCTGAAAATGGTATTCCAGATGATGCTCAGGTTGACATCCGTTACTGGATCGATCCGGTATACTGCGCAGCCACCCAAATGGTTGTCTGGACTGTTGGGAATGGTCGGGGCCCGGATACTGTCAATGTTTTCGACGATGCAGAGCACCGCACCTCTCTGACCATGTGCTGGAGGTATAAGGAGCTTAACCTCTTTGATCCCACCGATACAGGTGTAAGTGCAAATGATAATTGTGTTCCAGGAAAATATGGCACAGCGGCTGCCTTTACAGCTTGGCCGTCCAGTTATATTGATGGCTTTATGCGCATCTGCATGCCCGCAGAAGGCATTGCCTATTCTTACATCACCAGCACGTATTTTGGTGCGGCCCAGACCCTGCTTGCTGCTGAAGGTCCTCCTTGTGACGCTTCGCCAGACGGTGGTGGTGGCCCTTGCTGCCAGTAAGCCCCCTAAGGTCTTAAAGAGGCCTGGCTATACGGTATTTTCAAGGGGCGAAACCATTTTTTCGCCCCTTTCCTTATTCTGCCATCAGTTATGCCTTAATGTCTCCTTTTTACATCTTCGGGTCTGTCTACCGGCACCGCTATCTCCTTTTCCTCTGGGTCCGGCGGGAGATGCAGGCCCGCTATGCCGGTTCGGTGAGCGGGATATTCTGGGCAGTCAGCCTTCCCCTTGCCACGGTTGCCATGTATTTTGTCTTTTTTTCTCTAATCCTTAAGATCAAGATCCCGCAGATAGCAGGTGCATCCGGCTTTTTCTTCTATCTTCTGGCAGGCCTGCTGCCCTGGATGTCCGTGTCCGAGGCTTCAAGCAGGGCCAGCTCCTGCCTGGTGGAACAGGGGCATTTGCTGCAACGAATGGTCTTCCCTATGGATATCTTACCGGCTTCGGTTATTATTGTGTCTTTGGTGCCTCAACTGGTCGGGACTATAGTGTACCTGGCCATGCTTGCTGCACAAGGCCTGTTGCATGCCAGTGCCATAGTAATGCTGCCGGCTATTTTTATATGCCAGATAATAATGATAACAGGGCTTGCATACTGTTTTGCGGCTGCCGGCGCAGTATTCAGGGATATAATACAGGCCTTGACTGTCCTGTTACAGTTTTGGTTTTATATGACACCGATTCTTTATCCATGGGAATTGATACCTCAAAACTTTGCCTGGATTATGAATTTTAACCCTTTAGCCGCACTGATAAAGGCTTACCAGTGTGCTTTTCTGGGCCTGCCTCTTGCGTGGCAGGACTGGGGCCTGTTGGCAGTATGGACCTGTATCGTGGGGATATCAGGTATGATATTTTATGCCCTGTTCAGGCCCTCTCTCGTAGACCAGTTGTGAATACCTTTGCTGCTTCGCATTTTCCAATAATCCTTGAAGATGTGTCCAAGGCATACAGGTTTTATGCCAGACCGTCTGACCGTTTGAGGGAGCTGATCTTGAGACGCCCGTTTCATAAGGCATTCTGGGCACTGAAGGGGGTAAGCCTGGAGGTTGAAAAAGGGGAAACCTTTGGGCTGATTGGTGAAAACGGCGCCGGAAAAAGCACATTGCTCAAGGTCATGGCAGGCACCATTCGCCCCACTTCGGGACAAATAAAAATTGAGGGAATGGTATCCGCACTGCTGGAGCTTGGCTCAGGATTCCATCCGGAGCTTTCAGGGAGGGAAAATGTCTTCATGCAGTCAGCATTGCTCGGATTCTCCCAGCACGAGACAGAGGACCTCTATCCGCAAATAGCCGAGTTCGCCGAGCTGGACGAGGGCATACTGGCAAGACCGGTCAAGACATACTCCTCGGGTATGTTTGTAAGGCTGGGTTTTGCAGTGGCTACCAGCGTCTCGCCAGACGTGCTCCTTGTGGATGAGGCCCTTTCAGTGGGGGACATGCACTTCCAGAAAAAGAGCCTGGACCGGATAATGGGTTTCAGAGGGTCCGGGAAAACAGTGCTTTTCTGTTCGCACAACATGTATCAGGTGCGCAGCCTGTGTCAAAGGGCCTTGTGGTTGCGCGATGGAAACATGGAAGCTATAGGGGACACGGAGGAGGTGGTAGCAGCCTATGAGGCTTACCAACTCAAGAAGGAATCACCGGAAGAGGTTGATGCTGAATCAGAACTCGTGTTGGGCAATTTCTTACCTGCTGAGGCAGGCTCTTCATCACCTGCACGTCTGATAAACGTGGCTGTCTTAGACCATAATGGACAGGAGGCTACCCGCCTGGAAACCCGGAGCGATTCCTCTGTAGCCATCGAGGTTGAAGTCGTGCAGCCCGGCATTCCCTTTCATCTGGCACTGGTAGTGCAGCGTAACGACAACATCAACATTTTTTTTACCACTACTGCTGCAGACGGAATGCCGCCCATCTCTGCCAAAAAAAATACGCGGGCAGTCCTGAATCTGCCAGGATTTCCGCTCCTGTCCGGGGACTACAAATTATGTGTATATGTCCTGGACGACCATGCCATCCAGGTATATGACATGGCTGAAGGTATCTGCCCTTTCACTATGCGGGCAAATCCTTCTGGAATGGGCATAGTGACACTATCACATTACTGGCATGTAGAATCGGACGTGGCAAACCATGAGTAAGGACGGAGGGCTTCAAGGGCTCCCGAAGATTTGGTCTCATGAGAACCCTCCCCCTGGCTTTGACTCTGTAGGCCAAGGCGTGCGAATTGCCTCCACAGTGACAATTTTTCGAGGGTCTGAGCCACATCCCAAAAGGGGAATTCGCCTTGGAGACAACGTGGTACTCTTTGACAGGGTCCGTTTGGTAATGGGAGACCTGATTGTTAACTCACAGGCCGACCTGATTATAGAGAACAATGTAATGGTGAATGCCGGGGCCTATCTCTCAGGAGAAGGCGGCCTGATCCTGGAGGAAGAGGTGCTGGTTGGTCCCGGGGCCAAAATTCTTAGCGCAGGACATGAAATAGACGGACCTCCTGTCTCAATTTTTGGTCATTCCCTGACATATGGCCGGATATGCATCCAGTATGGGGCGTGGATCGGGGCTGGAGCTATTGTCAGGGAAGGGGTGACTGTCGGAAGGGGGACCGTGGTGGGCGCCGGGAGTGTGGTTACCCGGGACGTACCTCCAGGGGCCATAGTAGTGGGCAACCCTGCACGGTTCTTACGTTGGCGCAAGGGATTTGAAAGTACGGAACTCAGGGGGCAGGGATGGTGGAATCGGCTGAAATCCTTGATATTGAAGGCCGTTCATTAAAGGCCATGGGAAACAGGCCAGTATTCCGTATCTTACAGGCCGCCAAGGCGATACGAATGCTTGGTGTTTTCCCCCTGATATCCCTGTTGCCCCTTCCAGTGGCGTACAGTATCGCCACCTGGATTGGAACACTGGATTCCAGAAGGGAATCGCCGTACATAAAGGATTTGCGGGCAGGTCTGAAACGCTGCTTTCCGTATCTCGAGGACAGACCCGACGTGTTGAGGCGGTGGCTGAAAAACACCTGTTGCATGCAGGCGCGTGAGATGCTGGATGCCTATGTTATTGGGAGACAGACCGGCAGATCAATAGGCAGACTTTCAGAGATATCAGGGAGGCAATATCTTACCCATGCCCTGGAAAATGGCAGAGGCGTGATCATTGTGCTCTCTCATTACAGCAGGCTCAACATGCTGGCCTGCACCCTGGGGCTCACTGGTCAGCAAACAGGGATATTGACCCAGGCAGTAGATCGTCGCAATCCATTTCTTGACTGGGTGGATCGTACATATCTTCGGAACAAGCTTCGGACATATTATCGTATCACAAAAGGGACCGGAGTGACCCTGGAAGATGATCTAAGAGGAATTTACAGGGCATTGAAGGCCAACGAAGCCATAGTGATACTCTTGGACGCTTACAACCCGCGGCTTCGCCGTTTTCGGAAATATCCCTTCCTGGGAGGTAAGCTTTACCTCCCCACCGGCATAGAGCGGATCTCCGTCGCCACGAAAGCAGCCCTGGTTTATGGTGTTGTCAAAGAGAACGGCTGGAGAGTCAAGGCGGAGATAAGACCCCTTCCGGGCACAGGTGCCGAGGCCATGTTACAGGCCGTGCGGGAACTTGAGCAGGATGTGTCTGAACGGCCCTGGGAATGGTGGCAGTGGGGTTATATGAATACTATGTGGTACCCGGTGGACTTTGATTAACCTGGTTTTAAAATGAATATATATGTAGTATTTTTTTCTAATGGTATCTAAGGACTGTTTTCGCTATTCCTATGAGATTGATCTTAATGCGGACACCACGGCCTCCAGGATATTACATCTGGTAGGCCAGGGGAAACGTGTGCTTGAATGTGGCTGTGGGCCCGGGCACATGACCCATGTACTGGTGGAACACTTCCGCTGTGAGGTAACTGGAATTGAGATCGATAAAGAGGCAGCCAAGGAGGCAGAGACATTCTGCCATCGAGTTATATGTGGCGATCTGGACATCCTGAATCTTGAAGAATGCCTTGGGGAACAGAAATTCGACGTTGTTATGTTTGCTGACGTTCTGGAGCACCTTAAGGACCCGGGGCGATCCTTAAAGCAAGCACATAACATATTGGCCACGGATGGTTATGTAGTCATCTCGGTTCCCAATATTGCGTATGCAGGCCTGCTGGCTGATCTCCTCCAAGGACGTTTCCGTTACAGGGAGAAAGGGTTGCTGGATGCTACCCATCTTCGTTTTTTTACTGCGGAAGGACTTAGGGAGCTTCTAACAAAAGAGGGTTACTTTATTGCAACGTGGGATCGAATTCAGGTCGCACCTGAGGACACTGAATTCGGAGCATGTCTTGAGGAACTCCCCCTGGTTATTCGTGAATTTTTACTTGACGGACCGGAGGCAATAACCTATCAGTTTGTGATAAAGGCATATCCTCCGGATTCTACAAAAACAGTCAAGGATCTAAAGAACGAGCTTCGATTGGCAGAAGAGGAGCATTTATCTCTACGCAACCAAGGTCATAACAGCGAATTGGATAGACTCAGGACCCGGCTTGCGCAGACAGAGGCCGAACTTAACCTGATACGTAGCAGCAAGATATGGAGGCTGGCGGCCCCTCTCCGTGCTCTTCGCCGTCTGTGGTCGGGTATCCGTGTCCTCTGACTTGATTAAGGTGTTATCCTCAGTATTTTATTATTTATTTTTACTTCGAGAATCGTAAGGGAGAATAATGGATAAATCATGCAGAGAGAAATGAACAAAAAACTGTGGGGCCTCTTTGCAGCCGTATGCCTTACTGTTTTAGTCGGTTTTGTCGGCTGCAAGACATTGACAGATCAGTCAGAAAAAAGCAGATCTGTTAGAGACAGGGAACAGATATGCTCCAATTCTTATATCCACCTTGAGGTGGGACGAGCACCGGAGAGCATCGAACCGGCAGATTTTAATGGAGACGGTTTAATTGACTTGGCAGTCGTTGGACACGGAGCCAGCGATATCCGTTTTTTTTGGGGAAGAAATGGACGTAAGTTCGAAACAGGTCCAGTTTTAGGCAAAGACTTGGTGGGCTATCATCCTGGCATGGCAAGGGCCATAGACTGGAACGGAGATGGAAGACAGGACTTAATTCTTGCTACTGAATGGCTCACAGAAGTGCAATATTGGGAGAACAGCGACGCAGGCTTGCACTTGGAGGCTGCATTTAAAGTGCCTTCTCCTCCAATTGGTCTCGTAGTGGAAGATCTTGACCATGACGGCCTTTGGGATTTGATACTTGGTCCTTACTCTGGTAGTTCGGTATATATTCTCTGGGGAAAGGCTAAATTCAAATTTGAGACGCAGGTTCTTAAGGCAGCGCCTACTCCCACCTATGTACATGTTGCAGACTGGAATAGTGATGGCTGGAAGGACATCTTGTGGGCTGAATGGGATTCTGGACCGGTAAAACTGGCATTGAATTTAAAGAAGCGCCATTTTGATCAACGAGTTCTACGATCTCGTCCAGACAAACTGGATGCTCCTCGATCTATAACGACGGCTGATTTGGATGGAGATGGGGCACTTGATGCCGTAGTTCCCCTGGAAACCGGGCTGGCTGCTTTGATCCTTTACGGAGATGGTAAAGATTCTATAAGAGACATTGAGCGGGTTCCAGCTCCTGCCTGGGGATTCCGATGGGCAACAGCAGTATCTGAAAGCCCTGGTAGGCCAGCAATGATGGCCCTAGCAGAAGAGGAACGGATTTATGTGTACATTAGGAAGCCCGAAGGATCCTGGGACATAAAAAAATTATCCGCGGGCAGCGTGCCACTGGATCTGAGTTTTGTGGACCTGGACCAGGATGGATACCTTGATCTCATCTTTATTAATCAAGCAGAATCTTCTGCAGGAATCTACTATGGCCCATTTAATACATTATAAATTAAGCGCGAACAGGTATTATAATAAAATGAGACAGATCATCTTTCCCATATTATTGTTTAGTTTTTTTATTTTTATATCAAACCCGAATAGCAGCCAGGCAGCAGATATTCTGAATATAAAAAGTACGGAAGTTCAGGAAAAAGTATTAGCTCAAGTAGGTGATCAAAGTATCCGTCTTAAGGATCTGGTAAACTTTGCTAAGGGGGCTGCTAATTTTTTGCCTTATCTACAGGCGCCGGGAGGTCCTGAGAAGATACTTGAGGAGATGATTTGGCGTAAGCTTTTTGTTTTCGAAGGTTGCGATCTAGACATCCCGGAGCCCACTGAAGAAGAAGGAGGGGAAGAATCGTATGTCTTACGGGTCAAGAATAGACTACTTCCTGATTTTCCTTCCCTGACCGAAGAAGAAATCCACCTTTTTTACAAAGAGCACCCGGAAGAATTCTCAACCCCGCTCATGCTTCGTGTATCCCAGGTCAAGGTCTTTATCAAAAACGGCAACGAGGCCCAAGCTCGCAAGCAAGTTGAGGCAGCTCTGAAGGCTTTGGGTTCGAGCCAGCCTTTTGAGCAAATCGCCAAGGAGTATTCAGAGGACTCTTTCAGCAAGGAAAGGGGTGGTGATTTGGGATTCATTCCCATGGAAAAAATCGACCCGCCGGAGCTTGAGCAGACCTTGCGTGCATTGCCTATGGGCCGGATCAGCGACGTCGTCCGGGTGGGACAGGCCTTTGCCCTTTACAAGATAACGGATCGCAGGGCTCCTGTCCTTGATCCTTACGACCGGGTTTCAGATCTGGCTCGCGAAAAGGCCGGGCAATATCGCAAGAAGGAGGCCCTGGACAAACTGCGGAAAGAGCTGGAGGCCAAGTGGGGAGTTACATACCTGGATCCGGAGTTTTGCCCGAAAAAACGCTGATCCCGTCAATTCCGGAGATGGCTGACCTGTCCCCTGGTTCAGCCAGGGGACAGGAGCAATTTTCCGGTTACTATAGATCTAGAAACCCCATCCAGCCATAAGGGTTTGAATGGCCCCAAAGGCGCTGGTATGGATTATTGAAAATGAATAGGCGCATGAGGCTCCTGGCGGGACTGTCCACCGGATATAACCGTCCAAGAAACTGGCAGGACGATCCGCGATTGCCTCAGGATCAATAATATTCATTCGCGAACGGGACGTGTCCATATCTACGACCTTATAATTACTATTGGTATCATACATGGTAACAGATTGGGTCGAACCGGGATCAAGGCATGTCCAAATCACGATCCCCGTATCTTCACCGCCTGCAGATCCGTCGATATAATAACGCATATCCAAGACAACACCGCTAACAGCCCCGTAGCCAAGTGCAGCCCAAGCAAGCAAGGCAATTTCATATGTTGTTGGATCTGTAGTTGTCAATCCGGAGTCATCAACCATCACTGTTGGTATATAAGCTACATCTGAGGTTGAAGTATCCACATAAAATGAGTTTATTGACATAGAATTCCCGTCATTAGTATCGATCACCACATCAGCATTGGTGTCAATTGTAAAAAGCAGGTAACCCTCTGTCCCAGCCAATGAAGGATCTCCTTCTATTGACCAAATAAACGGATACATCTGATTTGCTGTTACAGAAAAACTCCCGCTATCAATATGTCCTCCGTCCTGATCGAAAAAGGTCCAGTAAATGGTCCCGGCCTCTTTGACAACTATACCGGCAACAGTTGTGGCACTGCTGCTGCTGAATGTGGCGTATGGAACAAGCACGGCATTGGAATAAAAATTAAGTGATGCTCCAAATGCCTGCTGGTAAGCAAACAGCATAAATGTAGCGATTGCGATAACAAAAATACCCAGTCTGTTTCCCATGACGTAATCCTCCTTTGTGACGTTTGCAATTTAAGATTACCTTGTTATTTGAACAAACCTTCAGAAAAACGATTTTCGGCCTGCTGCCACAGATTGCTCCAGCTAAAA
>JAJSZR010000077.1 GCA_030262715.1 Deltaproteobacteria bacterium | reverse complement strand
TTCAGTATCTATTGAAAGCTGCTCATCGAATGTCATCCATTCCGAAAATAAATTTGCCAAACAGAGGACTTACACCTCATAAGTTCACGCTCATGCCGGGCGTACACAACTGCATCAACTCGGACCGTGAAATCGCTAGCGCACTTTCCCATCCGGTTACGCGGAGCTTGCAAATGGAAATCTTGGTTTATAGAATGAAATTACGATTTTCTGAAGATAGGACGACTTAATGTGGAATGTATGAATGCTGATCCATATAGAAAGTTAGCAAAAAAATATGATAACCTTATTGAGCCGCACATTTTGTTAAATACAGTTTTTAAGGAGTGAAATGTGAAAAAAGAGACGGAGCAGGAACTGAACACATTTATTGAAGAATGGAAAGAGACGCCTGAAAGGAACAGGGAAGTATTTTTACTTTTTAAAGAATACCTGAGTAAAAAAAAGGGTGTTACCCTTGACTTTCAACCAAGGCCTGGCATTACCTATTCCCTCAGGGCTGTTCATGAAGATCAGAAAGAAAAAGAGCTTTTTGTAATGGTTGATGTTATTGAAGATGAACCTAGATGGCTCTCTGTCTGCTTTTACGCCAAAATGATTACAGACCCGGAAGAAAAGGGCGATTTTGTCCCAGAGGGGCTGCTTGGCGAGGATGCCATGTGTTTTGATCTTGAAAAATGGGATGATGCTTTTATTCAGTATATTGAAGCCCGTCTGGATGAAGCCTGTCAGAACGCTGCAAAAGAATAAAATTTCCGTCTTCGCCGTTGGACGTTCCCTCTATTAAGGCAGATATCTCGACACAAGAGATCGTTGCCATCGTCCGAGAAGGAAGAGAGAGGGGCAGAACCCAACGCTTCACCTGACCGAAAAACGCGCCAGTGTTGGACCGATATCGCTGGTGTGGTCATTCGTGTTGATGGGAAGAATAAAAGGAGACTGGCAGGATCGGGATCACGTAATTAAATGGTTCGGGTCAAAAGCAGAGAAAATACGCTTCAACATGTTCTGTATTCTCTTTATAACGCGGCAAGTAAGGTGACCTTATGCGCAATGTTCCAATTATTAATATCCTGATTTGCTTGTCACTTCTTGGTTGTAATGTAAGTGGAAAGCACTTGAAACAAGCTATAGTCCCTACTGATGTTCAGATAATGCGGTACCATGTTAAAGAATACTATCAATCACTGGAAGAACTCACGCGCCGTCTCTATTTAAAGAACCCCAAGTATGAAAAAGACCTGGAAATGAGAAAGAAAAAAATACGGGGAATTTTTTATGGGGGGGAATTGCCATATACTAATTACAACAACCAGTCTTCTCATAAGATTCTTGAGGCTGCCTTTGGAGTAAACCCCACTTATGAGGATCGTGTTTTCCTTCTCAGTTTTGGATTGGTAAAAAGCATACGGGAAACCTATAATATAGAAGAGGGAGTGTTTGTTACCAGTCTGGAGATACCATTTGAGAAACTTGAAAAACTCTATCACAACATCAGCCATGTCAACTGGCGGCTGAAGTTATACCGTGATGAACGGGGCAATTTGTTGTTTTTAACGAATGAGGCAGGGGAAAATGGCTATATCAATATGGGTTATGAAATAATTATGACTGAGATCTTGGCAAGGATTAAAGATGATATTTTTCTGCGCGGCGGTATTTCCCCAAAACTAATATTTAATATGTCAACCCTATTTATACCGATTATTTTGTTATGAAATTTTGCCCTTTTCACTTCTTCGTCTTGAAATCCGTAAAGGGTTGTTGATTTTCTCGTTCCTTATCTGTGCCCTAATGGGATATAAAAAAAGTTTGATTTCTTATACAAGGCATAGGAACAATTAACAAATGATATTTTCTAAAGATAGAATAAAGGCCATTTTATTCGACTACGGAAATACATTAATTGAATTTGGTCCGAGCCAAATAAAGGTTCAGTATGCCGCTCTTGAGATGGAATTGAGGAGGATGTTCGGCTACTGCAATTCTTCCCATTTAAAAGATATCCGTGACCGTCAAGCCTTGGCTCCTTTTACCAGCGGATTTAGAGAGAATGATCTAAAGTCTATTACTGAGGAGCTGATTCGAGAGATATACAACGTAGTTCCAAAAGAAAGTCAGATCAATGCATTGATCCAAGCACGTTATAAATCATTCGTCAATGTTGTGAAACTTTCTAGTGATGTATTACAGTTGCTTAAAAAAGTTAATAAACGATATCGGTTAGGGCTTGTATCGAACTATCCCTGCAGTCGCTCTATTCAGCATAGTCTTATGAAATTAGGGCTCTCAGATGTTTTGGAAGCCGTGGTTATTTCGGGAGATGTTGGCTATGTAAAACCTCATGCGAAGCCCTTTGAAGCCATTTTAAATCTTCTCAGCCTTCGCCCAAAAGAATGTGTCTATGTCGGTGACAATTGGCTGGCTGATGTTCAAGGCGCCAAGCGTATGGGAATGTACTCTATCCTAATTGCACAGTACACGCCCTATGAAAGTTTCGATCCTGTCAATGGAGACCATAACCCGGATGCAACGATAAAAAACCTTAATGAGCTTGAAGAGTTGTTATTGCGCTAATTAACCGGGCGGAATGAAACGATGCTGATTCTCTATATCATCACGGTATTGCTCCTGGGGTCTTCGCTCTTAGCGAATCCCCACAAGACAGGCCGCGCCCTCCAGGTTGCGCTTCAGCGATTCATGAAGATTGCCCCGGCATTCCTCGGCATGCTCGTGCTGGTTGCCGTCGCCCTTTATCTCGTGCCAGACCACCTGCTGGTGCGGGTGCTGGCTCGTGAAAACAAATGGATAGCCGTGGGAAGCGCGCTTGGGTTCGGCTCCGTGTCGATCATGCCAGGATTCATCGCTTTCCCTCTGTGTGGCATCTTGCTCGATCGAGGGGCATTGTACATGGTTCTCTCTGCCTTCTCTACAACGCTCATGATGGTTGGGGTCGTGACTTTCCCGTTGGAGAAGACCTATCTTGGCGCGTGGTTGGCTCTCAGTCGAAACGCCGTCAGTTTCATCATAGCAGCCGTAGTGATGATAGCCACCGGCTTCTTCTTTGGAGAGCTGCCATGAAGATACTGAAGCAACATCCATGGGCTGTGGGAGTTGGCGCGCTATTCAGTATCTTCATGCTCGGCTCCCCGTACATAGGATTTGCACCAGGAGAAGCGATCGGACGGAACTTCCTGTCATTCCTCGGGCAGATGTTTAAAGTCCTGCCACCTATTTTCATACTGATTGGGCTATTCGATGTATGGGTCAAGACTGAGACCGTTGAGAAGTACCTTGGCCACGGCTCAGGTCCCTTGTCCTATCTATGGGCAGTTCTGCTTGCAGGAACAACGGTCGGTGGTCTCCATGTCGCGCTCCCGATCGCCCATGCCCTCTATGTGAAGCGAGCCAAGCTGGGCATCGTTCTCGTTTTCCTATCGGCGGCTGGAATCTGCCGAGTGCCCATGACACTCTTCGAGGCCTCGTTTCTCGGGTGGCGCTTTACCTGCATTCGCTTTGCCATTTCATTGCCGCTGGTCGTCTTCTCCTCTGCCGTGGTCGGTTGCTGGTTTGATCGACGGCGATACCGGTTGCCTGATTCGGTGATTAATGGCTAGCTTTCAGGATTTGTTTCAGCTTCTCTTTGCCATTAAGACCCTGTCCTTGCCTGACAGGTCTTTTTTAATCTCTATGCATTTATACATCCCGGTATCCCTGGTCATCTGAATGGCCTGTTTTCCCTGATCCCATCCGATTTCACAGATAAACCATGCTTCTTTGCGGAGTACTTGGGGGACGGTATTGATAAGTTTTTCAATGTCCTCAAGTCCATCTTTTTCGCTGAAGAGCGACCCCTCTGGTTCATAATTGAATATTTCTTTTGCCAGGAGCCTTTTGTCCTTATTGGCCACGTAAGGTGGGTTACTGACAACCAGATGAAATCCCTGGTTTGTGCCAGTAACTCCTTTTTTAGGCGGGAAAGTGCCGGTTTCACACGATCTAAAGGGATTGATCCAGTCTGCCTGTACCAGGTTTACCCTTGATTCCACTCCATGTCTCTTTGCATTTTGATGTGCTACGATTAGGGTAGGGAATGACGTGTCTGTTGCCACTAAAGTGGCTTCTGGGATCTCATGGGCAAGTGTTATTGCCAAGATGCCGCAACCCGTACCCAGGTCCAGAATAAAGGGCCTGTGCCATCTCTCCTGCTTTACAAGGGCAAGGGCGATTTCCACAATCAGCTCGGTCTCAGGCCTGGGTATTAGAGTATCCCTGGTTACACCAAAAGGAAGAGACCAGAATTCCCGCTGCCCTAAAATATAGGCAGTGGGTTCGTGTATGGTCCTTCGCGCGACAAGGGCCATATACTGCTCGTTTACAGAGTCTTCAAGGAGAAATTCGGGATGGAGGTGAAACCAGATCCGTTTTTTTCCCAGGAGGTGGGCCAGCAGGATCTCAGCTTCCAGTTGCGGTTTTTCTATGTGAGCCTGAGAGAGTTGTTTAGTGGCCGCGGTGAGTGCCTGGGCTATTGTCATCCGAGCTTTGGGTCAGGGCCTGGGCCTGATAGTGAGTCCCCAGTGCCTCTATGATTTCGTTTATATCCCCTTCCATTATGGTCTCAAGGCGGTAAAGGGTGAGGCCTATTCGATGGTCGGTCAACCTGTCCTGGGGAAAGTTGTACGTACGGATACGTTCACTCCTGTCCCCTGTGCCTACCATGCCCCGTCGTTCATCTGAGACTTGGGATTGTTGCTCTGTACGTTTTAGATCCAGAAGACGGGCATAGAGCACCTTCATGGCCTTGGCCCTATTTTTATGTTGTGAGCGTTCATCCTGACACTGTACTACCAGTCCTGTGGGCAGGTGGGTGATACGTACTGCGGACTCTGTCTTGTTGACATGTTGCCCCCCTGCTCCCGAGGCGCGGTAAACGTCAATCCGAAGATCAGCAGTATCAATATTCACGTCCACATCATCGGCCTCAGGTAGTACGGCCACAGTGACGGCCGATGTGTGTATGCGTCCCTGGGTCTCGGTATCAGGTACCCTCTGGACCCTGTGTGTGCCACTTTCATATTTCAAACAGCTATAAACCCTGTCCCCGGAGACAAGAGCGATAATTTCCTTGAATCCACCGCCTCCGGTTAAATGGGCGTTCAGCACCTCCACTTTCCAATTTTTGTGCTCAGCATAACGGCTGTACATACGGAACAGATCCGCTGCAAAAAGGGCGGCTTCGTCTCCGCCTGTACCGGCCCGGATTTCTAAAAGTACATTTTTTTCGTCATTAGGGTCCTTAGGCAGGAGGAGATATTTAATTTTCTGTTCGAGTTTCCGGCTTTTCTCTTCAAGCTGCTCCAGTTCTGAATGCGCGAGTTCCCGGATTTCCGGATCAGGGTCCTTGAGTAGGACCTTGTTTTCATCAATTTGTTTAAGCACGTCACAGTCCTGGCGGTAAGCTTGGACTATCACCCTTAGATCGGCGTGCCTTTTTGCAGTTTCCTGATATTTTTTTTGGTCTTTCAGTAAATCAGGGTCGCTGAGCTCTTTTTCTAAGGCTTGGTATTTATTCTCTAATTCTAGAAGTTTAGCTAACATTTCAAGGGCTATTGTTTCCCGCGTTCTCACCATATCTGCGATAGAATTTCTCCACTCTTCCGGCAGTGTCGACGAGCTTCTGTTTGCCGGTAAAGAAAGGATGACATTTGGAGCATATCTCTACTTTTATCTCTTTCCTGGTTGAACCTATCTCAAACTCATTACCACAGGCACATTTTACTTTGGCATTGTAGTATTTTGGATGGATTTTTTTCTTCATGTTTTCTTATATCTCCTGTTGGGTTTCACTTATTTAAAATAAATATACTGCAAAAAGTGTTTTTGTTCAAAATGCTTTGAATATAAAGTGCGAAATTTCCATATCATCTATTCATGGATGCCATAAACTCGGCGTTGTTTTTTGTACCCTGCATCTTATCCAGGAGAAATTCCATGCTGTCTACCGGGTTTAAAGGTGACAGGAGCTTTCGCAAGATCCAGATTCGATTCAACACATCCTTGGGCAGCAGCAACTCCTCTTTCCTGGTGCCAGAGTGGTTGATGTCGACTGAGGGGAAAATCCGCTTGTCAGTGAGCTTTCTGTCTAAATGTATCTCCATGTTTCCGGTGCCCTTAAACTCTTCAAATATGACCTCGTCCATTCGACTTCCTGTATCCACAAGGGCAGTGGCAATTATTGTAAGGCTACCCCCCTCCTCAATGTTTCTGGCAGCCCCGAAGAAGCGCTTGGGTTTCTGAAGCGCATTGGAATCCACACCTCCGGAGAGGATCTTTCCACTGGGAGGAACTACGGTGTTATAGGCCCTGGCAAGCCTGGTGATGCTATCCAAAAGTATCACCACGTCACGTTTGTGTTCCACCAGGCGCTTGGCCTTCTCAATAACCATTTTGGAGACCTGGACATGGCGCTGGGCCGGCTCATCGAACGTCGAGCTGACAACCTCAGCCTTTACCAAACGTTGCATGTCCGTGACTTCCTCCGGTCTTTCATCTATGAGCAGGACAATCAATATGACCTCGGGGTGATTTCTGGTGATACTGTTGGCGATATTTTGGAGCAGCATTGTCTTGCCGGTTCGGGGAGGTGCGACTATAAGCCCTCTTTGACCCTTACCGATCGGAGTCATCAAATCCATTATCCTGGCGGAATAGTTGTCTGAATCGGTTTCCAGTTTGAGATGTTCATCAGGATAGAGAGGAGTGAGGTTATCAAAGACTACCTTATCAAGGGATGCCTCAGGGGCGTCATGGTTTAGGGATTCTACCTTTAACAGGGCGAAGTATCGTTCCCCCTCCTTGGGAGGACGGATCTGGCCGGAGATGGTATCGCCGGTTTTCAAGCCAAAACGTCTGATTTGTGACGGAGACACGTATATGTCATCCGGACCTGGTAGGTAATTGTAGTCCGGGCTGCGAAGGAAGCCAAATCCATCCTGGAGTATCTCCAGTACACCCTCGCCATACACAGACCCATTATTGGCGGTCTGGGCCTTAAGTATGGCAAAAATGATCTCCTGTTTACGCATCCCGCTGGGAGAATCTACGCCCAGATCTTTTGCTATTTTGTAAAGTTCACTTATGCCTTTACGTTTTAAGTCAGCTAAAATTATTATTTTTGTTCTATTCGTTTTTGATATTTTTGACATAGTTTACCTCTATGAGGATTTGTGTATTCTTAAAAGATTCTCCGGGCGTAAATTTTATGTAGAGATTAAAGTTGTAACGAAATCCTCAAAACACAGCAATTGTATTACAAAATAGGCTTTAACTAGTCGCCTTTGGCGGGATTTAACGAAAACTCCAATACGTTCCAGGCATAATTACCAAGAACCTATATCATAATTAACTACATACTACACGATACCAAGTGGAATCCGTGCTTTGCTATGAAGTGGATTGGCCTTTGCAGGGTTTCGACCGCGGGTAATGTTGCATTGTCTCTGCAAGATGCAACAAGTTAGCTTTAAAATCCAAAAAAAGGCAACCCTCTTTAAGACAGGTGTCGTGTAGCATATTTAAATTGTATAGTATCAACAAAGGAATATTTTGCGTTTGGAAGCAGAAAGGCTCTTACTAATTATAAATGGCACGACTTTAATTTATCGTGCTAAATAATGGCCAAAACTTAGTCGTCTATAACCCCGTGACTCATACTTAGTTAATCGCTTCCAAAACATAGATAAAATAACATAATAATACAATTATGAAATTGTCAATGCCTTTTTGCATTCAGTTAGGTATTTAAGTTTTTTAAGGCCTCCTGACAGACTTGATATTTTTTATATTATCGGGTCCTTCCAGCCCAGACGTGAATTCAAACGCACAAGAAGAGTCAAGACCTCGTTTACCGGGGTCGCAACTCCAAGTTCTCTGCCCATTTCCGTGATGGCGCCGTTAATGTAGTCGATTTCAGTGGGCCTGTTTTTTATACGGTCCTGGAGCATGGATGACCTGTTTTTTGCAGTTGCCTTACACACTGAATTAACCATATCATGGGCCTCTTCAAGTGAAAGGTCCAAGGTAATGCCTTTCTTTAATGACAACGTCCATGCTTCAGCAACTGCCATTTTTTGTAATCGCAGAGTCTCTGAGTATTGTGGTAATTTTCCATTAGTGAGGCCGCAGAGGGCAGTTAAGGCGTTTATCCCAACATTGACAATCAGCTTGCGCCATATGTAAGGATAGATGTCTTCAACTACCTGAGAGGGCCATCCCGCGTTGTTCAGCAAAGTCGCTAAAGAAATTAACCTGTCTTTGGCTTCAGGGTTGTGGATCACTAATCCAAGCGTTGTTGGACCACTTCCAGCATGGCGGACATGTCCTTCATTCAATAGAGTCGATCCCTGTGAGGTTATGCCTAGGGCAATCTGTTCCGGTTTTGCAATTTTAGAAAGTGCGGATTCATGTCCTATACCGTTTTGCAGGGAAACAACCAGGGTTCCGGGTCCTACCAGGGGACCTATACGCTTTATGGCATCGGCAGTCTGGGCGGCCTTGACAAACACTATCACCCAGTCCTGGGGACCTAAAGACTCAGGTTCTGCAGTAACATTCGGAAAGGCGGTCCATGCCTCCTTTAATGACACAACCTGTATTCCGGCCTTCTTGAGCCTTTTGGCGCGGTCCGGCTTGTAATCAAGTATGGAGACGTGGCAATCTTGTTTGTAAAGTGTGGCGGCCAGAAGACAACCCATGGCCCCTGGACCTATGATAGTGAGCTTGAATTGATTTCGATCCTGCATTATTTGATCCAAAGATTAAAAAAGGAAATCATCGAGTCTTTTCAACCAGGAAGGGAGCCTGAATTTTCCAGACGAAGGGTGAAGAGGCGGTAATAAATCCTCTTTCATTGCTTCCCAAATAAAAGAGCTTTCATTGTCTTTCTTAGGTATAATTATTTCGCCGGTTTGCCGGTCTACCGGGACCAGAGCTATTCCCTGAGGCATACTGAAATTTTGTTTTATCATTTCTTCTTTTGTTACTGACATGAAAGATGTCCAGATCGGGCATGCAACTCTGCCCCCTGTTTCCTTGTAACCCAAAGATTTTTTGTCTTCCCTTCCGACCCACACTGCTGCCACTACTTCAGGGGTAAATCCAATAAACCACGCGTCTCGACAATTATCAGTAGTGCCGGTTTTGCCACCTGCTGGAATTCCAAGGGCCCTGGCATTGCGACCTGTACCATCCTGGATTACTCCCCCAAGGAGGTGAATCATCTGAAAAGCGGTTACCGGGTCAACCGCTTCTTTGAAAACAGGCTCAAGTTGTTCTATTATTTCTCCTTTTCGATTTCTAACCGCTTGAATAAATTGGGGTTTAATATTTTTACCCAGATTGGGAAAGGTGCTGAAAGCCCTTGCCATCTCAATTAGAGTCACTTCAGAAGAACCCAAAGAAATAGATAGATTGTTTGCCAGGGGTGTCTCTATCCCCATACGCCTTGCCATATCATGAATGGAGGTCAACCCGGTTAACCTTGCGATTTTCACGGAAATGATATTACGGGAGTATGTGAGAGCAGTCCTTATAGTGATCGGGCCCATATAGGTCTTGTCAAAGTTTTCTGGTTCCCACATGGTTTGAGAATTCGCTCCGGGCAGTGAAATCGGTTCATCCACAACAATTGTATTGGGAGTTATAGATCCTTTAGATAGGGCAGTTGTATAGATTATCGGCTTAAAGGCGGACCCTGGCTGCATCATGCCCTGGGTTGCCAGGTTAAATTGAGACTTCTTGAAGTCCTTGCCTCCCCAAAGGGCTTGCACAGCACCGGTTTTTGCCTTGATTGCCACAAGGGCTGCCTGAACAGACTGGCTCAGTTCGGTATTTTTAGCATGCCTTTTGCGTAAGCTATCCAGACCCTGAAGCACTGCTTCATTGGCCTTGATCTGCCAGTCCCTTTTCAGAGTGGTAATTACGGTGAGACCGCCTGCCAAGAGCCTTTTTTTACCATACCTTGCTTCAAGTTCCTTTTTCACCTCTGAAAGGAAATAATCTGTGCCGGGCGGTGAATCCAAGGTCTCTCTTTTTAGGCGAATAGGGGTATTTTTTGCCTCTTTTGCCTCGTCGGAAGTAATATAGCCTTCCTCTATCATCCGTCTTAGCACATAATCCTGACGCTTTTTGGCACGATCCATGTGTCTTGTTGGATCATACCGGCTTGGGGCCTTGGGCAGACCGGCAAAGAGTGCGCATTCAGCGAGATTCAGGCCATCTACATGTTTTGCGAAATAGGTCCTGGCAGCACTTTCGACTCCATAGGCCCCCTGTCCAAGATATATCTGATTCAAATATATGCTCAGGATCTCGTCTTTGGTGAGTGCTGCATCGATCTGCCAGGCCAGGATGGCTTCTTTAATTTTACGCAACCAACTCTTTTCCGGGGTAAGGAGTAAGGATCTTGTTACCTGTTGGGTAATGGTACTCGCTCCCTGGACTATCCCACCCGCTTCCACATTTTTTACTATGGCCCTAATGACCCCCATGAAATCAATGCCAGGATGTTCGTAAAACCGAGCATCTTCAGATGCCAGGAAGGCATGTACCAGTCTGTCCGGCATTCGGGAAATCGGGACGGGCCATCTTTTCTCCTTATACCAGTATGCAATGGGACGATGGTCCGAGTCGAGCACTTCCGTCACCATGGGAGGATTATAAGATTTAAGACTTGAGATTTCAGGGAGACCCAAGAGCATATACCCTATTATGAGACTACCTATTGCCAGTGACACCACAAGGGCTGACCCAAGTATAATCCACAGCAGAGGATGATAGCCCCATATAAGTGGTTTTCTGGATATATTTCTGTGAGTTCTAGTCATAAGTAATTTTATAAGCGTACACGGAACGTTGAAATTGGAAATTGGAAATTGGAAATTTGGCCTTCATGCTTTTGTTTCATCTCTCCCAAATTTCTAATTTCAAGTTTCAAGCCGTGAACGGCTGCGTAGTTTTATATAAACATAGTATTATATCGAGGCAACCACAGAACCGGGAATGCCATACTAAATCCAAAGTCCTTGAAGGCTTTCAGACCCTGTGTTAAACAATATATTAATTGATCAGGGGTAAAATCGTTCTTCACACTCCTTAGCAGGGAATCATATTTCAGGCTTTTTGCAGTATATATTATAATATTATATAAGTCAGGGAATGAATAATTACGATCGGGGCGTAGCGCAGCCTGGAAGCGCATCTGCTTTGGGAGCAGAGGGTCGGAGGTTCAAATCCTCTCGCCCCGACCATCCCCTTTTTTGTTTCGGAAGCATTTATATCCGGATAGATTATCCGGATAATTTTATATTAAATAACCAATTAATAAACAAAAAAAGGAATTCGTTTCTTGACAATATTTGCCAGAACCGCTAAAGAATGTTATAGAAATTGTCGATTGTAATCTCAAGTATTATTGTATTTGGCCTATGTGCCGGAATACCTAGAAGGAGGTGATTACCAAAACAGGCAAAATGTAACAAAATTTAGGATATTTTTAGAAAGAAGACAGGTCAATAGGCCTGTTATAACTTGGTGGAATAGGCGGGATGATGTCCCGATTTTTAGACCAAGGAAGAAGGGGAGGGAATAATTATGCTAAAAAGAGTCTTGATTGCCGCAGTCGGTCTTAGCTTTTTGATCGGCTGTATGATCGGCTGTCAGATGCTGGAAAAAAGGGCCTGCATCATCAAGGTGCCGGAAGTGGCACCTGGGGCAACATACGTAGGCAGTGAAGCCTGCTTGGAGTGTCACGAAGACTACGCCAACGATCGGCATAACAATGTTCATATGCGTATTGCGTCTTTTGAGGCATATGGCTACCAGCATGGCTGTGAAGGCTGTCACGGACCCGGGTCCATACACGTGGACGAAGGTGATCCGGAGATGATCTTGCGCTTCGGTAAAGATGGGCTGGCCATTGATGAAGTTGCCGGGGTCTGTACTACCTGTCATCAGGCCGGAGCCCAAATGAACTGGTCATATTCAGAGCACGCCCTGAGTGACGTAACTTGCGTTTGCTGTCACAATATCCACAATAATCCTGAAAAACACCTTCTGGCTGAGAAGGAAATAGATCTCTGTGTCTCCTGCCATACATCTCAGAAGGCAAAGATGAATTATATGTCTCGTCATCCCCTGAAAGAAGGGAAAATGACATGTGATAGCTGTCACGAGCCTCACGGTACACAGAACGGGGCCGAAGGCATGATTAGGACCGAAGAGAGGCTCAACGACCTGTGCCTTGAGTGCCATGCCCGTTATCAGGGACCGTTTGTCTTTGAGCATGCCCCTGTTGCAGAAAGCTGTCTTGAGTGTCATGAACCCCACGGGACCGTGGCAAACAACCTCCTGAAACAGAATGAGCCTTTCCTGTGCCTGCAGTGTCAT